>NZ_CP147846.1:902316-1203088 GCF_037327425.1 Rhodococcus sovatensis
GGCAGGGGTACACCCTTGTCAGGCGCGAATACATGACGGCTATCGGTCCGGTCGATCTACTGTGTCGAAACGCGGACGGCGGTACGGTGGCGGTCGAGATCAAACGACGCGGGGAGATCGACGGCGTCGAGCAGCTCACCAGGTATCTCGAACTATTGAACCGAGATCCGGTACTCGCACCCGTCAGTGGAGTGTTCGCGGCCCAGATCATCAAGCCGCAAGCGAAGACTCTCGCCACAGATCGTGGGATTCGGTGCCTCACCTTGGACTACGACGTGCTTCGCGGCACGGAGAGCACGGAGTTCAGGCTCTTCTGATTCGTTCTCATACAATCGATGTGTGCCTCGACGGAACCATGATCGCAAGACGAACCGGAAGACTGCCGGTTCAAGGGACTCCCGTCCCGACTCGTTGATGGGTGGGGCCCGGATCGAGGCCGGTCCGTCCGGCTGGACCGACGAAGAATTCACCACTCGCACTGTCCCCGGCAATCGGGCCACCAAGGCCTACAGGTGCCCCGGTTGCGATCACGAGATCCGGCCGGGCGTCGCGCACATTGTCGCGTGGCCGGCTGCAGAACTCGGTGGTCCGGAGAACCGACGTCACTGGCATACCGGTTGCTGGTCGGGCCGGAGTACCCGAGGACTTACCAGGCGCTGGTCCTGACGACCAGCGCCCGGGCAAATCACGAAGAGGTGTCGGCCTTTTCCTTCGATGCAGCATCGTCGGCAGACTCATCGTCCTTGCTGACGCCGTTCGACTCCGGTACGTCGAGAAGCTCGCTCTCACGATTGACTGACGCGAGCATGGCGGGAACCGAATCCAACTGCCCACGAATTCCGAGGAGCTGAGCCAGAACTCGGCTGCGAAGCACGCGAAGTTCCTCGGCCAGTTCCTTCGAATGTGCAATTCGCCGTTCGGCTTGCTCCGTCGCCGCCTGCAGGCGACGCGTCGCCTCGTTGGTCGCTTCCTCGATGCGGTGCGCGGCATCGGCTTTGCTCGACGCCTCGAGGTCCTCGAGAGCTGCGAGGATCTTGGACCTTCGATCGGCCATGGTGATCTCGAAGTCTTCCTGGACCTTCGCGCGCTTCGCTTCGGACTCGGCGGCGAGCTGGTCTCGCTCGGACTGTGCGGCCTCGACGACGCGGGCTGCCTCCGTCCGGGCTTGAGCCATCGTCTGCTCGTGCTCGGTCTCGAGAGCCGAACGACGCTCTTCGAGCTCGGCGACGAGCGATTCGTGTCGACCGCGCAATCGCGCGCTCTCCTGCTCGGCGACCGAGACCATCTCTTCGGCCTCGGCGTGGGCCTTGGCCCGTACCTCGGATGCTTCGTCCGAGGCGAGTCGCAGCATCCGCGAGATGCGGTCGCTCATTCCCTCGGCAGTGGTCGGCGGGACCGAGAGCCGGTCTATGTCCTTGCGGAGTTCGTCGATTTCGTCTCGTGCGTCGTCGAGTTGTTTGGCCAGATCACGGGCCTGCGACGCCGCGGCGTCTCGATCTGCGGTCGTCAGCCGAAGTTCTGCGTCGAACCGCTCGAAGTAGTTGGTGACTTCGTCGCGATCGAATCCTTTTCGGACGATGGAAAAGGGAAGTTGCACCCCGGTGCGCTCTTGCTCAATGGCCATGGCGGCCAATTTACCGGTGCGTAGGTTGCGTGGCCATACGGTATGTCAGTGAATCGGACTTTTGGTCGGTTCTACCAACTCGATCAGCACCCCACCTGCGTCTTTGGGGTGAATGAAGTTGATGCGAGAGTCGGCCGTACCTCTGCGGGGCGCGTCGTAGAGCAACCGCACACCGCGGGAACGCAGTTCGGCCGAGATCTCTTCGATATCGGTTACTCGGTAAGCCAGCTGCTGAAGCCCCGGTCCGTTCCGGCCGATGAACTTCGCAATCGTCGAGTTCTCGTCGAGGGGAGCCAACAACTGCAACGCGGACGCTCCGTCCGGCGCACCGGGGAAAGACAGCATGGCTTCGCGGACGCCTTGACCCTCGTTGACCTCCTCGTGCGTGGCCACCATCCCCAGGTTGTCCGTGTACCAGGCGATTGCTACGTCCAGATCAGGAACCGCGATACCGACGTGGTCTATCGCCGTGACGAGGTCGGATCGAATGGGGAGTCCGGTAGAGGACTGCTCGGTGGAGGTCATAGAGTCGACGTTAGCGTCAGCTCGATCGCACCGCTCACCGGGGCTGTTGTAGCGAAAGACGACTAACTTCGTGCACTCGGTTGGAGGAAAATAGTGACTACGTCGGTGATTGTGGCTGGGGCTCGGACCCCGGTGGGTCGTTTGTCGGGGGCGTTGAAGGATTTTTCGGGGTCGGATTTGGGTGGGATTGCGATTCGGGGTGCGTTGGAGAAGTCGGGGGTGGGTCCGGAGTTGGTGGAGTACGTGATCATGGGGCAGGTGTTGACGGCGGGGGCGGGTCAGATGCCGGCGCGTCAGGCTGCGGTGGCTGCGGGTATTGCGATGGATGTGCCGGCGTTGTCGATCAACAAGGTGTGTTTGTCGGGTGTGGATGCGATTGCCTTGGCGGATCAGTTGATTCGGGCGGGTGAGTTCGAGGTGATTGTTGCTGGTGGTCAGGAGTCGATGACGCAGGCTCCGCATTTGTTGGAGAAGTCGCGTGCGGGGTTCAAGTTCGGTGATGTGACGATGAAGGATCACCTTGCCTATGACGGGTTGTATGACGTTTTCACTGATCAGGCGATGGGTGGGTTGACGGAGTCGTGTAACGAGGGTGCGGTGGCGTGTAGTCGTGAGGAGCAGGATGCGTTCGCGGCGGCGTCGCATCAGCGTGCGGCTGCGGCGTGGAAGAACGGTGTGTTCGATGAGGAGGTGGTGCCGGTGGAGGTTGCGCAGCGTAGGGGTGATCCGGTGGTGTTTGCGCAGGATGAGGGGATCCGCGGGGATACGACGGTGGAGTCGTTGGGGAGGTTGCGGCCGGCGTTTTCTAGTTCGGGGACGATCACGGCGGGTAATGCGTCGACGATCAATGATGGTGCTGCTGCGGTGGTGGTGATGAGTCGGGCGAAGGCGGAGAGTTTGGGGTTGGCGTGGGTTGCGGAGATCGGTGCGCATGGGGTGGTGGCGGGTCCGGATTCGTCGTTGCAGTCGCAGCCTGCGCGGGCGATTGTGAAGGCGTGTGGTCGGGAGGGGATCGATCCGGTGGAGTTGGATTTGGTGGAGATCAACGAGGCGTTCGCGGCGGTGGGTATTGCGTCGATGCGTGAGTTGGGGATTGCGGAGGATCGGGTCAATGTCAATGGGGGTGCGATTGCGATCGGGCATCCGTTGGGGATGTCGGGTGCTCGGATTGCGTTGCATCTGGTGTTGGAGTTGGCGCGTCGTGGTGGTGGTGTCGGTGCGGCGGCGTTGTGTGGCGGTGGTGGTCAGGGTGATGCACTGATCCTGCGAGTGCCCAAGAAGTAACGAGGCCGCAAGCACACGGTGTAGTGGTTCTGGTCAAGCCAGTGGAGTGAGACCAGAGCCACTACAACGTGTCGTAGTCGATCAGGCACAATAGTCGACATGCTGAACTTCTTCGACCTGAGCTCCACCGCGAAGCGTTTCCGCTTCATTGCAGTGCTCGAGGCCCTTACCTGGCTCGGACTGCTCATCGGTATGGCGTTCAAGTACATCCCCGCAGATGGCAACGAAATCGGTGTCAAGGTTTTCGGACCGCTCCACGGAGCGGTGTTCGTTCTCTATCTCGTCATCACGGTCGTGACGGCTGTGAAGCTTCGATGGAGCATCGTCACGACTCTTCTGGCCGGCATTGCGAGTGTGCCACCGTTCGGAACCATTGTGTTCGAGGTGTGGGCTGCACGTACAGGCAAGCTCGCCGAACTCAGTGCGTCCGAGCCGGATCTCGCCAAGCGCGTTGCCTAGGAGTGGAGCCTGCGAAATGACCCGGGGTGGGCGAGGAGTGGAGCCTGCGAAATGACCCGGGGTGGGCGAGCAGTGGAGCCTGCGGAATGGCCTGCTCGGGCGGGAGCCGACCTCGGCGGTAGTGAGGGAACCGACTTAGTGACAAACTGTAGAGCGTGACTCGACCCGGACCTCGCTCGTCAACCCGTCCGCCTGCTGCCGTTCCCGCATCGATCGCGGGTGCTTTCGACCTGTCGGCGTTGAAAGATCGGCCGGCGCCACCGCCGCCTGCAGAAGCCGGTGACGTCGGTGGGGGATTGCCTCCGATTGTCGATGTGACAACTGCCACATTCGAGGCGGAAGTCCTTCGACGTTCGTCGCAGGTGCCCGTCATCGTCGATCTCGGTTCGGCTCGTTCTCCACAATCGGTCGCTCTCACTCGCCAACTCGGACAGCTGGCAGTCGAAGCCGGCGGAACGTGGATTCATGCGCGCGTCGATGTCGACAGCAACCCGCAGATCGCCCAGGCATTCGGTGTCCAAGCTATCCCGACGGTCGTTGCTGTCGCCGGTGGTCAGCCGCTCGCTGACTTTCAGGGCTCGCAGCCCGATGACCAGCTTCGTAAGTGGATCGAGGCGATCGAGCAGGCGACTGCGGGCAAGCTCTCCGGTCCTCCCGGTGCCGAACCGGTCGAAAGCGAACCCGAGGAAGAAGATCCACGACTGATCGCCGCCGAGGAGGCGCTCGACGCAGGCGACTTCGACTCGGCAATCGCTGCGTACGAGGAGATCATCGACGCGGAACCGGCCAACACAGACGCTGTGGCCGCGCTACGGCAGATCAAGTTCCTGGCGCGCGTACAGAATGTGGATGCCGACTCTGTTGCGAAGGCAGATGCAGCACCGGCAGACGTCGCAGCTCAGATCGAAGCCGCCGATGTCGAACTGTCGCAGCAGAACCCAGAAGCAGCTTTTGCTCGACTCATTGCAGGTGTCAAGCGCACAGCCGGAGACGAGCGGACGCAGCTGCGAACGCGTCTGCTCGAGCTGTTCGAATTGTTCGATCCGGCCGACCCTGTCGTTGTCGCTGCCCGTCGAAAGCTGGCGTCCGCGCTGTACTGAGTCAGCGGTAGCGGGCGTTGCAGGTGTCCTGCCCACCCAGCACGCCTGAGCGGAACGCATCGACACGCGAGAACCCGCTGGGTAGCGTCACACCGTTTATGTCGCTTGCGGTGAGGCCGTCGCTGAGCAGCCCCGACACCGCTTCGTCGAGATCGCCGGGAGACAGCCACACTTCGAGGTCGGTGGCCTCTGGGTTCTCGGAGCTCAGGCCAGCGGTGATGACACCGGACAGGCATGCCGACCGGAGTGCGGTCTGTGGATTGTCCAGCGGTTGCCCGGCTGCGTTCTGCACCGCGAGGGTGTATCGGGACGCGAACAGTACGTACGCGCTGTAGTCGCCGGAAACGTTGAGCGGGATTACATCTCCGCGGCGAGGTCGTTCGGCAGTGCCGAGCTCGGCGAGTGCGTCCACGTCGACACCGATGGTGTTGGTCGCGCTGCAGTACGAGACCGGTTCGGTGGCGGTGCCCCCCGGGCAGCCGGTGTCGCTACCGGCGTACGACACGGTAGGCGGGTTGTCGAGCTTCAACAGGCTTTCGAACGATCGAACGAATGCTTCGAGTGATTCGGTGGTGATCGGGAGTTCACCGTCGTCGTCGGCGTCGCTGAACTTCTGGGGCAGATCGGCTCGGCGAGACTCTATCTCGTCCTCGTCGATGCCCACACACGTCGACGCGCCGTCGGTGAACCCGATCTGAACGGCGGTGACGCGTTCGAATGCCGAACCATGTACGGACTCTGGATCGTTGGGGTCGACGTCTCGAACGGAGACCGTCGCGGCCAGAACGTCGTTGAGGCCGTTGGAGGTGTTGATGGTGAAATGCGGTGACTTGTCCTCCGCGACGTGTCGGATGAAGGCACCTGCGAAGCAATCGGCCTGTTGCTCGGCCACGATGGTCGGAGTGTCGTCGCCGACGAGACCCGACTGATGCTGCACCGAATGGCCGTATTCGTGTGCGATGACCATGACGACCGCCATCGGTCCGAACGCGTCGATCAAGGCGGGTAGCAGGATCGTCCGATCCCAGCCGATGGTGTCGTCTTTCGTGCAGTACGCCGCGTTCGGAATGCCTCCGGTACGGAAGCCGCAGAAGCGGATGCCTTCGTCTTCGTCCTCGCTGGCATCCCACGAGATGAGATCCGAGACGGGTGTGAATGGGCCGCCGAACAACTCCGGGTACGTCTGCGACCAGTACTGCTGAATGTCGTCGATGGCATTGGTTGCAATGATGTCGGAGTCGGTGCCCTCGGCGTTGCGAACCTCGAGTGTGGAGTTCTTGACTCCCGGACGAGGCCCACTCGGCCCGTCCGTGACCGGAAGTCCCGCCACGGTGAACGGGTTCTCGTAGATCGATACCGCACGTCCGTCGATGGTCTGAGCGCACGAGCTGAGCAACGCCGAGGTGGCGATGAGGGCGGTCACCCACACTGCGTGCCGCGTACGACTGCTGCGTCGGGTAGGACCGCCACTCATCTATCGCTCCAGTTTGATCCAGATCGCTCCGTTGGCGGGCAGCGCGACCTGTGCAGACGCCGGTCGGCCGTGCCACGAGTGCGAAGTTGCCGTCACTTCTCCGAGATTGCCGACTCCGCTGCCGCCGTACGAGGTTGCATCCGTGTTGAGGATCTCGTGCCACCGTCCAGGTTCCGGTAGTCCGACACGATAGTCCCCGCGTACGACTCCTGAGAAGTTGAAGACGCAGGCGACCACCGAACCGTCGGATCCGTAGCGGAGAAAACTCAGGACGTTGTTCTCTGTGTCGTTGGCGTCGATCCATGAGTAGCCGCTGGGTGAGGTGTCCAGCGTCCACAGCGCCGAGTGCTCGCGGTAGACGGCGTTGAGATCGGTGACGAGGGTCAACACGCCGCGGTGCAGCCCGCTGTCGTTGTTTTCGTCGAGTTGGAACCAGTCCAACCCGCGCTCCTCGGACCACTCGCGTGTCTGGCCGAATTCCTGACCCATGAACAGCAGCTGCTTGCCTGGGTGGGCCCACATGTATGCGAGCATTCCTCGCATTCCGGCGGCCTTCTGATGATCGTCGCCCGGCATCCGAGTCCACAGCGTTCCCTTGCCGTGCACCACCTCGTCGTGGCTGATCGGCAGCAGGTAGTTCTCACTCCACGCGTAGACGAGGGAAAACGTGATCTCGTGGTGGTGGAAAGTGCGGTGTATCGGATCGCGACCGAGGAATCCGAGGGTGTCGTGCATCCACCCCATGTTCCACTTCATGTTGAAGCCGAGCCCACCGACGCTGGTAGGTCGAGTGACGCCGGGCCATGCCGTCGACTCCTCGGCAACGGTCACGACGCCCCTGAACTTCTTGTGAACGGTCGCGTTCATTTCCTGCAGGAACGACACCGCTTCGAGATTCTCACGGCCACCGTAGATGTTCGGCGTCCAACCACCTTCGGGGCGTGAGTAGTCGAGATAGAGCATCGATGCGACGGCGTCGACGCGGAGCCCGTCGATATGGAACTCGTCGAGCCAGAAGAGCGCATTGGCAACGAGGAAATTTCGTACCTCGCGGCGACCGAAGTCGAAAACCAATGTGCCCCAGTCGAGTTGCTCACCCCGCTTCGGGTCGCCGTGCTCGTACAGCGGACCGCCGTCGAACTGGGCCAGCGCCCACTCGTCCTTGGGGAAGTGTGCGGGAACCCAGTCGACGATGACGCCGATACCGGCCTCGTGGAGGTGGTCGACGAAGAAACGGAAGTCGTCGGGGCTGCCGAATCTGGAGGTCGGGGCATAGTACGAGGTGACCTGGTATCCCCATGAGCCCCCGAACGGATGCTCTGCGACGGGCAGCAGCTCCACGTGGGTGAATCCGGTCTCGAGGACATATTCGGCGAGTTGCCTGGCCATCTCGCGATAGTCGAGGCCCGGACGCCACGACGCCAGATGAACTTCGTAAACGCTCATCGGTGCGGCAGTCGGCTCGACGTCGCCGCGCGCTTCCATCCAATTGTCGTCCGTCCACTCGAACTGCGCACTGGAGACGACCGACGCTGTGGCAGGCGGAATTTCGGTGGCGAATGCCATCGGATCTGCTTTGTCGCGTGCCACTCCGTCGGAACCGTGGACGCGGTATTTGTAAATGGTGCCGGGACCGATATCGGGGATGAACAGCTCCCACACACCGGTAGATCCGAGCGCGCGCATCGGGAAGCTCTGCCCGGTCCAGCCGTCGAATTCGCCGATGACGGTCACTCCGGACGCTGCGGGGGCCCACACTGCGAACGACACTCCACTGACGTCGCCATCGGGTGTGGTGTAGTTCTGCTCGTGGGCACCGAGGATGTCCCACAGCCGTTCATGGCGTCCCTCGCCGAAGAGGTGGAGGTCGAGTTCACCCAGCGTCGGGAGGAAGCGGTAGCCATCTGCGGAGGTGGTGGTATTGCCGCCTGGCCAGGTGACGACCAGTCGGTAGTCCATGAGGTCATCGATCGGCACCAGAGCCGAGAACACGCCGTGCGCGACGTGCGCCAGCGGGTAGTCGACGCCGCCGACTCGGGCAACGACCGATTCCGCGTTCGGCTTGAGTGCTCGTATTGCGGTGCCGCCCTCGACCGAGTGCGCGCCCAGTATCGAGTGTGGGTTGTAGTGCTTGCCCTGAGCCAACAGATCGAGGTCGTTGCTGCTCGGTGTGGTCGGATTCTCGCTCACGTTGATTCCCACTTACTTCCGGTTGCCGCGGTATGCCAGTTCGAGTCGAGCGGGGTAGGGGATGGGTGGTAGTGCCAGAATGTGTGCCACGGCCTTCCATGGTTCCAACTTGACGAAATTAGCTTGCCCCCAATGGAATTGCTGACCAGAGACCTCGTCGGTGACGGTCAGGCTGTCGTGCCAGTCCAGTCCGATCTGCGGCATGTCCAGCCAGATCGTCCCTTCTTCCGGACCGAACGGATCGAGGTTGACCACCACCAGAACGGAGTCCCCGGTGTTCGGATCGAATTTCGAATACGCGATCAACGCGTCGTTGTCGACGTGGTGGAAGTGAATATTCCGCAACTGTTGGAGTGCAGGATGAGCGCGTCGAACCGAGTTCAGTGTCGCCAACCAGGGTTCGAGTGATTCACCGCGGGCCAACGCGCCCTCGAAATCGCGAGGTCGAAGCTGATACTTCTCCGAATTCAGGTATTCCTCGCTGCCGGGACGGACAGCCTGGTGTTCGTAGAGTTCGTAGCCCGAGTAGACACCCCAGGTGGGTGACATCGTTGCGGCGAGGGCAGCGCGCAATGCGAACATTCCCGGTCCGCCATGCTGCAAGCTCTCGTGCAGGATGTCGGGAGTGTTCACGAACAGGTTGGGCCGCGCGTCATCCGCTCGACGTGCGTGCTCCTCGGCGAACTCCGTCAGTTCCTCCTTCGCGACCCGCCACGTGAAGTACGTGTAGGACTGCGTGAATCCGCGCATCGCGAGGCCGTACATGCGGGCCGGGCGGGTGAACGCTTCGGCTAGGAATAGGACCTCGGGGTTGGTCTTCTTGACCTCCGCGATCAGCCACTGCCAGAAGTCCGGTGGCTTGGTGTGTGGGTTGTCGACCCGGAAAATCTTGACGCCCAACGACACCCAGTACCGCACGACGCGTAGCACTTCTTCGTAGATTCCGCGGCGGTCGTTATCGAAGTTGACCGGATAGATGTCCTGATACTTCTTCGGAGGATTCTCGGCGTACGCAATGGTGCCGTCCGGGAGAACCGTGAACCACTCCGGGTGTTCGCTTGCCCACGGGTGATCTGGCGCGGCCTGCAACGCAAGGTCGATGGCCACTTCGAGATCGAGAGCCTCCGCGGAGTCGACGAACGCAACGAAATCCGCCTCGGTTCCCAGCTGGGGATGGATCGCGTCGTGTCCGCCGTCCTTCGAACCGATCGCCCACGGAGACCCGACGTCCTCCGGGCCGGGAGTGAGGGTGTTGTTCGGTCCTTTTCGGTTGATCGTGCCGATCGGGTGGATCGGCGGTAGATACACGATGTCGAAGCCCATGCGTGCGACTCGGGGGAGTTGCTCGATCGACGTTGCGAAGGTGCCGTGACGCGGTGAGCCGTCCTCGTTCCATCCCCCCGTCGACCTGGGGAAGAACTCGTACCACGCACCGTTCAGTGCGCGCGAACGATCCACCCAGATGTTGATACCGTTCGATCGGGTGATCAATTCGCGCAGCGGATACTCGTGCAGCAGCTCGGCGACCGCGGGGGCGAACGCCGGCGATACCCGCGCGGGAAGCTGACGACTGGTGTCGCGGAGTGCGACGACGACGTCCTTCAATAGTCCCTTGTGTTCGTCGGGCACACCGTCTGCCGCGCGCTCGAACACCTGTGCACCGATCTCGAGATCGTTGGCCAACTCGGCGGCGCTCTGTCCGACGCCGAGCTTGGCCTCGACCGCGTGCCGCCACGTCGCCACCGGGTCGCTCCACGCCTCGATCCGGCAGATCCAGTAACCCGGGGCTGTGGGCGTGAAAATCGCGTCGAAGGTGTCGGGTTCGACACCTGGCGTCATCGTGATGCGCAGGGGCGAGTGCAATCCAGGGCCGCGAACCGCCAGAGTCGCGGCTACAGCGTCGTGGCCCTCGCGCCATACGTCTGCCGATACCGGAAATGCTTCGCCCACCACTGCTTTCGCGGGGAACTTTCCGGTGGCCGTGTCTGGAAGGACATTGTCGATACCGAGTCGACCTGTCACTTCACGCTCCGTTCTTCGCTTCGACGATCGGTCGCAGCAACTGCGGCCGATCGGTCACTGATGGTCGGCGTGCTCTGTCTACAACCGTAGTGCAGTCGCTCGGGCTGCGCGTTTGTCGGACGACATTGGGCCTTTGCCGGACGACATTGGGCCTTTGTCGCACGAGATTGGCAAGTCGACGCACGTAGGGCTGCGGGTGGGTAGGGTTCGGCTCGTGAAAGCTTTGCGTCGGTTCACTGTCCGCGCCCACCTGCCCGAGCGGCTGAATGCCCTCGCCGAGCTGTCGACAAACCTCCGCTGGTCGTGGCACTCGCCCACCCAGCAGTTGTTCGAGGAAATCGACCCGTTGCTGTGGGGGGAGACCGAGCGGGATCCGATCGGTCTACTCGGGGCAGTTCCGCCGGGGCGGTTGGAGTCCCTGGCCGCGGACAGCGGTTTCGTCGAACGTCTCGATGCCTTGGCCGCCGATCTTCGCGACTACCTGACGCGTCCGCTGTGGTACCAGATCCAGCAGGAAGCCGGGCGGTCGCTACCAGCAGGTATCGGCTACTTCTCGATGGAGTTCGGTGTCAGCGAGGTGCTACCGAACTACTCGGGTGGGCTCGGAATTCTCGCCGGTGACCACCTCAAGGCGGCGTCCGACCTCGGGTTGCCGCTGATCGGCGTCGGGCTGCTCTATCGATCCGGCTATTTTCGGCAATCACTGACGGCCGAGGGTTGGCAGGCGGAGCGATACCCGTCGCTCGATCCGCAAGGGTTGCCGCTTCGGCTGCTGACCGATTCCGGTGGGGCGCCGGTGCTCATCCACGTGTCGATGCCGGGATCGCGAGTGCTTCGCGCGCGCGTGTGGATAGCTCAAGTGGGCCGAGTGCCGCTGCTGCTGCTCGATTCCGACATTCCGGACAACGATCCCGAGCTGCGCGGTGTGACCGATCGTCTGTACGGCGGCGATCAGGATCATCGCATCAAGCAGGAGATTCTGGCCGGCATCGGCGGTGTCCGGGCAATCCGCGCGTATACCCACGAACACGGTCTTCCCGACCCGGAAGTGTTCCACATGAACGAGGGACACGCGGGGTTCCTCGGCGCCGAGCGAATTCGCGAACTGGTGACGACGCAGGGCCTCGATTTCGACGCGGCTCTTGCCTCGGTGCGGTCCGGAACGGTCTTCACGACGCACACTCCGGTGCCGGCGGGCATCGATCGGTTCCCCGCCGATCTCGTGCGACATTATTTCGGCAGTACCGACGGGTCGCCCGATTCGGCTCTGCTGCCGGGGCTTCCGATGGAACGAGTTCTCGCGCTCGGTGCGGAGGGTGATCGGTCCGTGTTCAACATGGCGCACATGGGGCTGCGACTGGGACAGCGAGCTAACGGCGTCTCGAAACTTCACGGCATCGTCAGCCGTGAGATGTTCAGCGATCTCTGGCGCGGATTCGACGCGACGGAAGTGCCGATCGGTTCGGTGACCAACGGTGTGCACGCGCCGACGTGGGCAGCTCGGGAGTGGATGGACCTGGCGCACGAGGTGGTCGGCGCGCAGGCGCTGGAAGAGGCGCGAGGCTGGGAGCAGTTGCACACGGTTCCAGCGGCGACGCTGTGGGCCACCAGGAACGAACTGCGGGGGCAACTCGTCGGCGAAGTCCGGCGTCGAGTCCGACGCTCGAGCCTCGAACGTGGATTCTCCGAAGCCGAGCTCGGTTGGACTGCTGGAGTTTTCGATCCCAACGTGTTGACGGTCGGGTTCGCTCGGCGCGTGCCGACGTACAAGCGTCTGACTCTCATGTTGCGCGAGCCAGAGCGGCTCAAGCGACTCCTGCTCGACCCGGAACGTCCTGTTCAGCTGGTCGTTGCAGGGAAGTCGCACCCCGCCGACGACGGCGGCAAGGCACTTATTCAGCAGATCGTGCGATTCGCCGACGAGGCGGACGTCCGACACCGCATCGTCTTTCTTCCGGACTACGACATGTCGATGGCACGGTACTTGTACTGGGGTTGCGATGTGTGGCTGAACAATCCGCTGCGCCCTCTCGAAGCGTGCGGAACCTCGGGTATGAAGTCGGCACTCAACGGAGGCCTCAACCTGTCCATTCGCGACGGATGGTGGGACGAGATGTACGACGGTGAGAACGGCTGGGCCATACCGACCGCCGACGGGGTGACCGACGAGAATCGTCGGGACGATCTCGAAGCAGCGGCGCTGTACGAGTTGCTGGAGCAGTCGGTGCTGCCGAAGTTCTACGACCGAACCGACGGTGTCCCGACGCGGTGGATCGAGATGGTACGCCACACTCTGGAGCATCTCGGCCCGAAAGTGTTGGCGTCGAGGATGGTTCGTGACTACACGCTCGGCTACTATGCGCCGGCCGCGGAAGCGGCGCGGGCCGCGAACGCCGACGGATACGCCGGGGCAAAAGATGTCGCCGTGTACCGACGCCGAGTCGAAGACACGTGGCATTCGGTCGAGATCGTTCAGGTCGATAGCGAAGGGCTTCCGGACACGCCGGTGATCGGAGCAAAACTGACTCTCCGCGCATACGTTCGGCTTGGCGAGTTGGCTCCGAGTGACGTGGTGGTTCAGGCCGTCCTCGGGCGAGTCGACGAGAACGAAAACCTGACCGATGTACGGACGGTGACCATGAGTCACGCAGGAACCGACTCGCTGGGTGAGGTGTTCCTCACCGACACGGCCCTGCCTATCAGCGGCGCCGTCGGCTACACGGTCAGAGTGCTGCCACACCACGAATTACTGGTAGGGGACGCCGAATTGGGCTTGGTGCGAACCCCGAACGCGTAATCGCGGCCACCGCCTAGCCACCACCGCCGGCAAGGCGGGTCAGCGCTTTGCGTACGACCTCGGGGTCGGAGGTTTCCCAGAACGGTGGCAGCGACGCCCGTAGGTAGCCCCCGTACCGTGCCGTCGCCAATCGCGAGTCGAGCATGGCGACGACTCCGCGATCGTCGACGCTGCGGAGTAGTCGGCCGACGCCCTGAGCGAGCAGCAGCGCTGCGTGGTTGGCGGCCACGGACAGAAATCCGTTGCCGCCGCGTGACTGGACTGCTTGCTGTCGTGCGACGAGCAGCGGATCGTCCGGTCGCGGGAACGGGATTCGGTCGAGGATCACCAGGCTCAGCGACGGACCGGGCACATCGACGCCTTGCCACAGTGACAGCGTGCCGAACAGTGACGTCGCCTCGTCGGCGGCGAACTTGTCGACGAGGGCGCCCGTGGCGTCGTCCCCCTGGCACAGCACCGGCGTGTCGAGGCGTTCGCGCATCTCTTCGGCGGCGGCCTTGGCTGCGCGCATGGACGAGAACAACCCGAGCGTCCGCCCGCCCGCGGCGCTGACCAATTTTTCGATCTCGTCGAGGTACAACGGGGACAATCCGTCCCGGCCAGGGGCTGGAAGATGTTTGGCGACATAGAGAATGCCCGCTTTGGCGTGGTCGAACGGCGAACCGACGTCGAGCGAGTTCCAGCGAATGGACGCAGTGTCCGACGGCGCCTCGACGCCGGTGGCCATCGCGGTGTCACTGCGGCTGGAGTTCTCGGCCGGCAGACCCCAGTTGATTGCCAGACCGTCGAACGACCCGCCGACCGTCAAGGTGGCGGAGGTCAGCACGACCGTTGCTTCCGCGAACAGGCGTGAGCGCAACAGTCCGCCGACCGACAGGGGAGCCATGCGCACGGTTCGCTTGACCGACCCGCGGAAGTCGTCGACGGCGTGCCACACGACGTCTTTGCGTTTGGCCGGATCTGGTTCGTCGAAGGCTGTGAGGACTCGCACCGCGCTGTCGTGTACCTCGTCGACGGCGACGAGTGCGGCGTTGCGGGCCGCCGCGGCCTCGGGGTCGAGCGTCGCCGGGCCACGCTGAGTCGGTCCGATCGCAGTGCGGACAGACCAGGCCGAGTCCCTGATGGAAGCCAGCGCAGGTGCAACGTCGTCGGGTAGGGCCGCCCAACGCCCAGGGGGGAGGTCGTCGAGTACAGCTCCCCAGTTCTCTGCGGCGCCGTCGAGTGAATCGACGATTTCTTCCTCGATCAGCTTGCTGCATCGGCGTGCCGCTGCGGTGATGGTGGCCGCGGACAGTTCAGAGGTAGCGACGCCGGTGACGCGATCGACTAGTTCGTGGGCTTCGTCGATCACGACGACATCGTGCTCGGGCAGGATCTGAATTCCGGTGATCGCGTCGATAGCCAGGAGTGCGTGATTGGTGACGACGACGTCGACCTGTGCGGCTTCGGTCCGTGCTCGTTCGGCGAAGCAATCCTCGCCTACCGGGCAGCGCGACTTACCGAGGCATTCGCGGGCGGTGACGCTGACCTGTCGCCACGCCTGGTCGCTGACGCCGGGAACAACGTCGTCGCGGTCACCGGTCTCGGTGTCGGAGGACCACTTGGTCAGCCGCACTACCTCGCGGCCGAGGCGTGAGATGGCGAAGGCGTCGAACAGTTCGGCGTCGGGTGATTCCTCCGAGGCGCCGGTGTGGATCTTGTTCATGCAGAGGTAATTGTTGCGGCCCTTGAGGATTGCGAACTTGGGGCGCCGCCCGATGGCTCCGGTCAGTGCGTCGGCGAGGCGGGGAAGATCCCGGTCGACGAGCTGGCGCTGCAGCGCAATAGTCGCGGTGGAGACCACGACGGTGCGTCCGGACTCGACCGCGTGTCTGATGCTGGGAACGAGATACGCCAGGGACTTACCGGTGCCGGTGCCTGCCTGCACGGCGAGATGCTCGCCGGTGTCGATCGAATGCGCCACGGCCGAGGCCATCGTCAACTGGTTGCTGCGCTCCTTGCCTCCGAGTGCGTTGACCGCGACCTTCAGCAGAGCAGGCACGGTCGGCAGTTCGGTCTTCGGCACCGGAGAAGACTACTGCTTGTCGCCGACGAATTTCTCGACCGACACCACAGGAGGCGGCTCCGCCTCCAGTGGGCGGTTAAGTGCACGGGGATGCACTTAACCGCGCCACTGGGGCGGAGCCCCAATCACCTACTCGCAGCGGTCAGAGGAACCGAGTCGGAATCGCCGGTTCACCTTGAGAGAGCTTCAGGCCCTCCCACGGGAGAGAGACGAGCCGCTCCGCCAACAGTGCGCGCGAATCGCCGAGTGCGGGAGCCCCGTCGACCTGCTCGCCGCCACGGACGAGAGGGACACTCAATTCGGTCGCGACGAGACCGTCGTCGACACGGGGACTGCTGCCGAGCGGGTACACGATTTCCTCGACGATCGTGCCCGAGGTACGGCTGGTGCGAATCGCTGCTTTGGAGCCGCCACGCGATTCCTTGTGACTGCTGCGCTTGGCGACCGGGCGCCCGTCCACGGTCACGAGCTTGTAGACCATGCCTGCGGTCGGCGCCCCGGAACCGGTGACCAGCGATGTTCCGACGCCGTACGAGTCGACGGGTTCGGCACGCAGAGCGGCAATGGCGTATTCGTCGAGGTCTCCCGACACCACGATTCGGGTGCGAGTTGCTCCGAGATCGTCGAGCTGCTGCCGGACCTGCCGGGCGAGCACGCCGAGGTCGCCGGAGTCGATGCGAACACCGCCGAGCTCGGGGCCGGCAACCTCGATCGCATTGGCGACACCCTGCGTGATGTCGTAGGTATCGACCAGCAGCGTCGTCGAGACGCCGAGCGCACGGACCTGGGCGGCGAACGCAGCTTTCTCATCCGGTCCCTGCTCGCCGGTGTACAGCAGGGTGAACGCGTGGGCCGAGGTGCCGGCGCCGGGTACACCGTGCCGACGCACGGCCTGCAGATTCGACGTCGCGGAGAAGCCGGCGATGTACGCGGCCCGGGACGACGCGACCGCCGCCTCCTCATGGGTCCGCCGAGATCCCATCTCGATGATCGGGCGTGAGCCTGCTGCGTTGGACATTCGCGCAGCAGCGGAGGCGATAGCGCTGTCGTGATTGAGGATGGACAGAGCCAAGGTTTCCAGCACGACGCATTCGGCGAACGTGCCTCGCACGGACAGCACGGGCGAGCCGGGGAAGTAGAGATCTCCCTCGCGATAACCGTCGATGTCGCCGGTGAACCGATAGTTCCGCAACCACTCCACAGTCGACGAGTCCAGAAACGCCGACACTGTATCGAGCTCGTCCTGGCCGAAACGGAACCGAGTGAGCGCTTCCAGAAGGCGCGCAGTCCCGGCGACGACACCGTAGCGTCGCCCGTTCGGAAGCCGACGTGCGAACACTTCGAAGCTGCACGGAATATTCGCCGACCCGTCGGCCAGAGCTGCCGACAGCATCGTGAATTCGTACTGATCGGTGAACAGGGCGGCGCTCCGGAATGTGTCCGTCACATGCGGTCCGGTGTCAGAGTCGGTAGGCACACGATCAACACTACGAGGCGCGGGGGTGACGGTGTGCACCTTGCCCCGGTCGTCGTACGCTGTTCCACATGGCTTCATCGACGGCTGACGAGATAGTGGGAGTAGTTGCCGAGTCGCCGACCCTGGCTGCCGCCCCGCAGGCCGTGCCCGCGCATACCCCTGTCGAGGAGACCGATGAGTCTCACGACGTTCCCTGGGTCACCATCGTCTGGGACGACCCGGTCAACCTGATGCACTACGTGACCTTCGTGTTCCAGAAGCTGTTCGGATACAGCAAAGCCAAGGCCACCGAGCTGATGATGCAGGTGCACTCCGAGGGCAAAGCGGTCGTGTCGAGCGGTGAGCGCGACACCATGGAGAACGACGTGCGCAGGCTCCATGCGGCCGGTCTGTGGGCGACCATGCAGCAGGACAAATAGTCGCCCCGCGTCAAGCAGTTTCGAACGTCTCCGACACGAAGGAAAACCGAGCTGTGCGCACGTGGAGCAGAAAGAACTCACTCAGCGGAGTCAAGATTCGCTCGGAAATGGATGCGCGCGAGGTAGCGGTACTGAGGTCGCTCGTCGAGTCGGTCATTGGATTGCTGAGCGACCGAGCCGCTGGTGCGCCTACCGATGAACTCGCGGCCATGACCGGACTTCGCACCGGTCACACCACGCCACCGGAGGATGCAGCGTTGGCGAGGCTGTTGCCGGACTTTCACCGCCACGAACCGTCGGACGACGCCGATACCGCGAATCTGAACGGCGCACTGCGCGGATTGCACGAGCCCGAGATCATCGACGAGAAGGTTCGGTCGAGCCGCGTCATGTTGGACTCCCTTCCGGCCTCGGGTGGAAAGATCGCGTTGACTCCCGAGCAGGCCGAAGCCTGGCTGATGAGCCTCAACGACGTACGATTGGCCCTCGGAACGACACTGGGTATCGACGCGGACACCCCGGATGTTCTCGACGAGGGGGATCCACGAGCTCCGCACCTCGATGTGTACCACTGGCTCACCTGGATGCAGGATTCCCTCGTGCAGGTCCTTACTCCGTAGGAGCGTCGCCCCGTGCCTGGTTCTCGCGATTCATTGACCGACGTGAGCGGCCTGCTGGTGGGGCATCACCACGACATCGACCCGAATGCCGAGTTGGGCTCGGGTGCGGCGACCGGATGCACGGTGGTGCGAACCCTCGGTGGAGCTGTGGCTGCGGTCGACGTGCGTGGCGGTGGCCCGGGCACCAGGGAAACCGACCTTCTCGATCCGAGCAACTCGGTGCAGCAGATCAATGCCGTATTGCTCAGCGGCGGGAGTGCCTACGGACTCGCTGCAGCCGACGGCGTCATGCAGTGGTTGGAGGAGCACGGACACGGGATCGCGATGGGGAGCCCGGATCAGGTGGTTCCGATCGTCCCCGCCGCCGTCATCTTCGATCTCCCCGTGGGTGGGTGGGGAGTGCGGCCCACCGCCGAATTCGGCTACCTCGCGGCCGCAGCTGCAGCGACAGAGTTCGAAACCGGTTCGGTCGGCGCTGGCGTGGGCGCACGCGCAGGGGTTCTGAAGGGCGGCGTGGGAACAGCGAGCACCGTGATCGAGGGCGGTCCCGCCGACGGCGTCACCGTCGGTGCGTTGATCGTGACGAACCCTGTCGGATCCGTTTTCGATCCACGCACCGGGTTGCCGTGGGGCGTCGGATCCGAGGGGCCGCAGGCCTACGGCATGCGCAAACCCGACGTCCACGAACTGTGGAACGCCAATGCTCTGGCACCGAAGGGAACGGCACTGAACACGACGATCGGAGTCGTCGCGACCGACGTCGACCTTTCACCGGGCTCATGCAAGCGACTTGCGGTAGCCGGGCACGACGGTTTGGCCAGAGCGATCAGACCTGCGCACTCGCCGCTCGACGGAGACACGATCTTCGCGCTGTCGACGGGGACACGTTCCGTCGTGACCGAGACGTCGATGCCGAAGGCATTCGCGCGAGATCTGCCGGTTCTCGACGCGCTGGCTGCAGTGGCGGCAAACGTCGTCGAGCGGGCAATCGTGCGTGCGCTGCTCGACGCGACGTCCGTGGCTTCGATTCCGACGTATCGCCAGATCTTTCCGTCCGCATTCGAATCCTGAGCGGCGGTATCCTCGAAGAGGACAGATCCGACAGACGAAAGGTGTCGTCTTCGATGAGCACGAATCCGTATCTACCCGCCCCGACTCCCAAGCGCGCGCTGTGGCAGTCGGCCGCGATGTACACCGGTGGCTTCGTCTTGCTTCTGTGGATCGTCGAGATCGTCGATGTGGCCTCGGGCAGCCGGGTCGAGACCGCCGGAATCAATCCGCGCACCACTGACGGGTTGTGGGGGATTCTGTTCGCGCCGATGCTGCACGACGACTGGGCGCACCTGCTTGCCAACAGCGTCCCGTTGCTCGTCCTCGGGTTCCTCGTTCTGCTGTCCGGCATCGGCCGAGGGCTCGCGGCGACCGGCATCATCTGGATCATTGCCGGCGTCGGGACGTGGTTGATCGGGGGCGGCAACTCCAATCACATCGGCGCGTCGAGCCTGGTCTTCGGATTCCTCGCGTACCTGCTCGTGCGCGGTTTCTTCACTCGCAACCTCGGGCAACTCGCCATCGGCGTCGTCGTGTTCCTTCTCTACGGAAGTGCACTGTGGGGAGTGCTGCCCAGCACCCCGGGGGTGTCGTGGCAAGGGCACCTCTTCGGGGCAGTCGGCGGTGTCGTCGCGGCGTGGGCGCTGTCCGCCGACGCTCGCGAGGCGCGTAAACAGAAGTCGGTCGGCACCGCACCGTTGTGATGTGTCGTAACTGTGACGTGGCACGGTTCTGTGCGACTGCGTGAAAACTGCCGATGCGTTTCGGCGTCGGGCTATGACGTGGCAGCATGACCCGTATGCGTATTACCGTCCTGGGATGTTCGGGCAGTGTGTCCGGGCCCGATTCCCCCGCGTCGGGTTACCTGCTCGATGAACCGGGGACTTCACCGGTGGTGCTGGACTTCGGGCCCGGTGTACTCGGCGCGCTGCAACGTTACGCAGATCCCGGGGACGTGAGTGTGTTCCTCTCGCATCTGCACGCCGATCATTGCCTGGATGTTCCGGGGCTGCTCGTGTGGAGGAGGTATCACCCCAATCCACCCGAAGGTCGCGCGTTGGTCTACGGGCCGAAGGACACGGCGTTTCGCCTCGGCGTCGCGTCGGCGGAGTGTGGCGGTCAGATCGACGACATGTCCGACACGCTGGACCTTCGGCGGTGGGCAGACGGCCGAACGATCCAGCACGGACAACTGACAGTGCAAGCGCGGCAGGTGTATCACCCTCCCGAGTCCTACGGAATGCGGGTCACGACGGGCGCGGGCAAGATCTTCGCCTACACCGGCGACACCGGAATGTGTCAGGCAGTGCGCGACATCGCGCACGGGGCAGATGTGTTGCTGTCCGAGGCCTCGTGGACACATAGTCCTGATCGGCCCGTCGGAGTTCACCTGTCGGGAACCGAGGCCGGACAACTGGCTCGCGACGCAGGCGTCGGGGAGCTGTTGTTGACGCACATCCCGCCGTGGACGTCGCGGGAAGATGTGATCGCGGAGGCCAAAGCCGAGTTCAGCGGACCGGTGCACGCGGTGTCGCCCGGGGATGTCTTCACGGTCTAGCCGCGCGATAGGCTGGCCGGGTGTCGAGACGAGAAGATGGAAGAGCGGACGACGAACTCCGCCCGATCAAGATCACCCGCGGATTCACCAGCAACCCGGCAGGCTCGGTGCTGGTGGAGTTCGGCAACACCCGCGTGATGTGCACGGCGAGCGTCGAGGAGGGTGTTCCTCGCTGGCGCAAGGGAACCGGCCTCGGATGGCTCACCGCCGAATACGCGATGCTCCCCGCCGCGACGCACACTCGCAGCGGACGCGAGTCCGTCAAGGGCAAGGTCGGCGGACGTACCCAGGAGATTTCCAGACTGATCGGGCGATCGCTTCGCGCATGCATCGACCTCGCTGCGATCGGTGAGAACACCATCGCGCTCGACTGCGACGTTCTGCAGGCCGATGGCGGCACCCGAACGGCAGCCGTCACCGGCGCGTTCGTCGCGCTGTCCGACGCGGTCACCTACCTGCGCGCAGCCGGTCGCCTCGCGGATCCGCAGCCGATCTCGTGTGCGATTGCCGCTGTCAGCGTCGGCGTCGTCGACGGCAGGGTCCGGCTCGACCTCCCGTACGAGGAAGACTCGCGGGCGGAGGTCGACATGAATGTCGTGGCCACCGATACGGGCACTCTCGTCGAGATCCAGGGAACCGGGGAAGGCGCTACGTTCCCGCGTTCGACGCTGGACAAGCTTCTCGACTCCGCGTTCGACGGCATCGAGAAGTTGTTCGAGGTTCAGAAAGCCGCTCTCGCGGAGCCGTATCCGGGCGTCTTGCCCGAGCCTGCGCCGGCTGGATCGCCGAAGAAGAAGTTCGGTGGCTGAGACGAGGTTGCTCGTCGCGAGCCGCAACGCCAAGAAGCTCCGTGAACTGCGACGGGTTCTGGACACGGCAGGAATATCCGGGATCGAACTGGTGGGCCTGAACGAGGTACCCGAGTTTCCCGAAGCGCCCGAGACGGGTGCGACGTTCGAGGAAAATGCGCTCGCGAAGGCGCGTGATGGTGCGGCGGCGACCGGCTTGCCGTGTGTCGCCGACGACTCCGGTCTCGAAGTCGATGCCCTGAACGGAATGCCGGGTGTGTTGTCGGCCAGATGGTCTGGCGTGCACGGGCAGGACGATGCCAATACTGCGCTGTTGCTGGCTCAGCTCGGTGACGTGCCGGACGAGCGTAGGGGAGCGGGCTTCGTGTCCGCCTGCGCATTGGCGATCCCCGGCGGCACGGAAAGCGTCGTACGGGGCGAGTGGCGTGGATCCGTCGCGCGTAGCCCGTTGGGAGAGAATGGTTTCGGATACGACCCAGTGTTCGTTCCCGAAGGGGAGCGTCGATCTGCCGCCGAGCTCAGCCCCGAAGAGAAGGATGCAGCGTCGCACCGTGGTCGTGCGCTCGGATTGCTGATTCCGGCACTGCGCGCACTGAGTTCGTAGGACACTGGTGGCCGTGCATCGAACGGTCGTTATCGCAGGATTGGCGGGGGTGCTGGTGCTTGCCTCCGGCGGTTCGTCGCACGCCGAACCGCCGGACTCGTTCCCCGAGGCGGTGCTGTACTCGGTGGTGCACCCAGGTGCGAAGCTATTGGGCGTCAACGACTTCGAGTGCAGACCGTCCGCCGAACATCCGGAACCCATCGTGCTCGTGCACGGGTTCCTGGAGAACTCCTACGACAACTGGGCGTCCCTGGCGCCCAGACTCGCGGACGAAGGCTACTGCGTATTCGCTCTCGATTACGGTGCATACGAGGGTATTCCGTTCGGCGGACTCGGTTCGATCGCGGACAGCGCCGCTGAGCTGTCGACCTTCGTCGACGCAGTAACGGCTGCGACGGGCGCATCGACTGTCTCGATCGTCGGCCATTCAAAGGGCGGAACGGTGCCGCGGTATTATGTCGAGTACCTTGGCGGGGCGGATCGGGTATCGAAGATCGTGGCCCTGTCGCCGCCCAACTACCCGACACCGGGTCCACCCGTCGACGATGCTCTGGCGGGGCTGAATTCGCCGGTCGACACTGTCCCGGGCGTGCAGTACACCGTCATCGTGACCCGCTACGACCAGGTCGTGCCGTACCAGGCGTCGCTACTGACCGGTCCGGGTGCCCGCAACGTGGTGATTCAAGACCTGTGCCCGGCGAACACGGTCGAGCACACCGGGATCTCGTACGATCCGGTCGCGCAGCAGCTGGTCTTCGACGCCTTGGTCGGCGGCGACCTCGATGCTGCGACGTGCTGAGGAACTAGACGCCGAAGTCGCGCTTGACCTGCGCTGTGCGCCAGTGTTCGACGAAGAACGATAGGAACGGGATGGTGCCAGCGAGGAGGGTTCCGATGGTGCGCCCCGCAGGCCAGCGAACCTTGATTGCAAGATCGACCGTCAAGATCAAGTACACGAGATAGACCCACCCGTGCACGACGGCGATCCAGCTGGGTACGTTCTCGACCTTGAAGATGTACTTGGCGACCATCTCGCCTGTCAGCACGAGCAGCCAGATGCCGGTGACATACGCCAATACCCGGTAGCGCAGCAGTGCCGACCCGATCTTCTTCTTCCGATCGGTCGTCATGGGCTTCTGCGCAGCAGTGCTCACGTGTGATGCTCCTGTCTTCACTCGCGGGAGCGATCGAGCTCGGCGAGGTGGCTGTTGTATTCGAGAAGTTGGCGGGCCTCGGCGTCGTCCAGGTCGTCTGTATCGGTGTAGACGGGTCGCTTCGGCAGGAGATCGGCGGGGATTTCGCGGACAGTCTCGTCAGGAGACTCGTCGGCGTTGTCCTCCGACGCTTCGGCGTCGCCTTCGAGTTGGACGAACTTGCGGTACGCGTAGATCACGAACGCGGCGAACAGCGGCCACTGAAAGGCATAGCCGAGATTCTGGCCGTCTCCACCGACGGCTTCGAAACGTTCCCACTGCCACCAACCGAGGGCCAGGCAGGCCACCGCAGACACGAGGACCAGCACGATGAGCGCCGGGCGATGGTGCGAGCGGGATTTTGCCACCCCCCGAAGGTACCCGAGTCTCTACTACCTCTGGTAGTTCGGTGCGGAGCCGGACAGTTCCGGGCGGTCCGGATGGCCCACATAGCGAGGACCAACGGCTCTCGCGCCTGATCCGGCGGGTTGATCGACTGGTTGCAGGAACTGAAATCGAATGGATGCGGGAGTGAGATGACCGGCACGCTATCCGACAATGACCTGGTCGACCGCTACGTCCACGGTGTGCTCGTGCACTTGCCGAGGTCTCGCCGTGACCAGGCTGACACAGAGCTGCGGGAACGGGTCCGAAACGAATCCAATGGACGGCCCACACGCGAGGTTCTCATCGAGTTCGGTTCACCGGAAGATCAGGCGCGCCGATTCCGCGGAGCGCCCCGTCAGCTCATCGGGCCGCGCTTCTACGACACATACGTGCGTGTTCTGTGGCCTGTCGTCCGTGTGATCGCGATCGTCCTCGGAGGGGTGAGTCTGCTGCCTGTCCTGGTCGGCAACGACACGACGCCGAGAATCGGCAGAATTGTCGAAGAGAGTCTCACATCGGCCGTCGCGGGCGCAGCGTATGCCGCCTTCGGGGTCACCGTTGTCTTTGCGGTCATCGAGCGTTTCGCGCCGGATGCGGTGCTACGCGATTGGGATCCCGATGACCTCCCGCCAATTCCGCACGGGCACGAGATCGCCCTCGGTGACGCGATCGCCGATCTTGTGTTCGCTGTCGCCCTGCTGGTCGTATCGCTGTGCTTCTTCCCGGCGCTGGCGCCGTCATTTCTCGCCGAAACCGCGGAGGGGCTCGATGCCGATGTGGTCGAGCGCTTGTTGCCCGCTGTAGTCGTCGTCGCTGCGTTGTGGGTGTGTGTGGCCGGAGTGCAACTGATCGTGCGGGCTTGGACGCTGCCGGTCACGGTGATGTCCATTGCCGCAAACCTGCTCGCCGTAGCCACAGCCATCGCCGTCCTGGTGCACCGGCCGTACTTCTCGGCGGACTTCATCGCCAGCCGGTATGGAGGAAGTGACGGCAATCTCGGTACGGCGCTCGACATCGCGGCAGGTATAGGTGCCATCGCCGTGATTCTCGTGTGTGCCAATGACATCGTCACGACCGTCCGCAAGTACCTCGCGCACCGACAGGAGCTCTAATCGGGACGCGAATTCTCCGATGTGACTCGAGGTTCATCGCAGGGACTTTCGGCCCTGCCGGCAGGCCGTGTTCTGGGCCACGATCGAGTGATGACCGACGACGCTGTGATTGCCATCTCCGGGCTTACGAAGTCTTTCGGGACCACAGTCGCGCTCGACGAACTCGACTTGACGGTTCGCGCTGGTGAGGTGCACGGATTCCTCGGGCCCAACGGAGCCGGCAAGACGACGACGATTCGTATCCTGCTCGGGATGCTTCGGGCGGACGCCGGCACGGTCCGGGTTCTCGGCTTGGACCCCTGGACGGACGCGGTCGCTGCACACGCCCGGCTCGCCTACGTGCCTGGCGAGGTCACTCTGTGGCCGGGTATCACTGGCGGGGAGACCATCGATCTGCTGGCCAGGCTACGCGGAGGCATGAACCCTGCTCGACGCGCCGAGATGGTCGAACGATTCGAGCTCGATCCGACTGTGAAGTCCCGCGCCTACTCAAAGGGGAACCGACAGAAGGTGGCGCTGGTTGCCGCGCTGGCATCGGATGCGGAACTGTTCTTGTTCGACGAACCGACAGCAGGTCTGGATCCGCTGAAGGAAGCGGAGTTTCAGCGGTGTGTGCACGAGCTGGTGAGCGAGGGACGCACGGTTCTGTTGTCCAGTCACCTGCTCGCCGAGGTCGAGGCGCTGTGCGATCGAGTCAGTATCGTCCGAAACGGTCGAACGGTGGAGAGCGGGTCTCTCGCCGACCTACGGCATCTGAACACGACGTCGATCACGGTCGAGACCGTGCGCCCCACTGCGGCTCTTGCGACAACTCCAGGTGTGCTCGAGCTGGTCTCGGAGGGCACCCACGCACGGTTCGACGTCGATACGGCGCAACTCGACGGTGTGCTCCGTGCGCTCGCCGATCTCGGTGTCGTCGCGATGAACAGCAGTAGGCCGACCTTGGAAGATATCTTTCTGCGCCACTACGAAATGGATACCTACTCGGTGGCGGGGACCAAGTGAGCATCGAGACGGACTTCCCACACACAGCGGGTGTCACCACGCTTGTCCGCTTCTCGCTGCGGCGTGAGCGTTGGATACTGCCGTGGTGGCTGGCAGGGATGGCGGCCTTGATGGCGCTGCAATCGACGAGCAGCCAGAATTTCTACGACTCGCCAGAGAAGTTGGCCCAGCTGCGGTCCACCATGAGCGCGAACGCAGCACTGGTTGCGATGGGCGGGCCGACTCGACTGCTGGAGACCATCGGAGGCGAGGTGCTCTTCGAGATCTTCGCCTATCTCGCAATCGTCGTTGCGCTGATGAACATGTTCTTGATCGGTAGGAACACGCGATCCGACGAAGAAGCCGGACGAACCGAGCTGATCAGGTCGATGAGGGTGGGGCGACGCGCTCCTGTGCTCGCCGCCCTCGGTATCGCCGTGCTCGCGAACACCGCCGTCGCGGTGGTCCTGACCGTCACGTCCGCGGTGACGGGGCTGGCGCTCGAAGGTTCGGTTCTGTTCGGACTGGCAATCGCGGGCTTCGGCATGACTGTCGCCGCGGCCACAACCGTCGCTGCACAGATGTACGAGAATCCGCGCGGCGTCTACGGCGCCGTGAGTGCGCTGATCGCCCTGGCGTACATCCTGCGCGCGGTCGGCGATGTGGGCAACGACGCGGTGGCCTGGGCCTCGCCGATCGGGTGGGGACAACGCACCTATCCTTTCGTGGACGACCGCTGGTGGCCGCTGCTGTTGTTCGTGGTGATGTCGGCAGCACTCATCTCGGTTGCGTTCGTGCTCGCCGAGCGACGCGATTTCGGCGCCGGGGTCTTTCGGTACCGGCCGGGCCGCGGTACGGCCTCTCGGCTGCTCAGCTCGCCGGTCGGGTTGGTGTGGCGCGTGCAGCGTGCAACTGTAATCGGTTGGTGTATAGGCGTTTTCGTGCTCGGTGGCGCCTACGGATCGTTCGCGGACAGCATCGAACAGTTTCTGGCGGACAATCCCGACATCGCGACCTATCTGCCGGACGCGAGCGACGCCGTCGACTCGTATCACTCGCTCACGCTGTCGATCATCGCGCTACTGGCCGCCGCATGCGGGATGAGCTGTGTGCTGCGAGCTCGGTCCGAGGAAGCCTCCGGACGGGCGGAGATGGTCCTGGCTGCGCCGGTCGGGCGCGTGCGGTGGCTTGCTGGGTACGTCGTTGTTGCGATGGCAGGAAGTGCGCTGGTACTGGTCGTCGGCGGGCTCGGCGACGGACTGGCCTACGGCGTGACGATCGGTGACCCGTTGCAGGCGTTGCGCCTGGCGGCTTCGGCGCTGGCATACGCACCGGCAGTCTGGGTAATTGTGACGGTGACTGCCGTGGTCGTCGGCGTTGCCCGTCGGGCAGCGGCAGTGGCGTGGCTCTATTTCGGATACGTAGCGGTCTGCGTCATGTTCGCCGACGCGTTCGATCTACCCGAGTGGTTCGACAGTGCTTCACCCTGGCGCTACACCGCGTCGGTGCCCCTAGAGCCATTCGATCTCGGACGGGGTCTCATCCTGCTGGCGGTGGTGGCCGGTCTGGCGGGCATTGCCTTCGCCGGGTGCCGACGCCGCGATCTCGCGTACTGAGCTGCGCAGATCCGGGTTAATGTGCGCGAGGGGGGACTTGAACCCCCACGTCCTAAGACACTGGAACCTAAATCCAGCGCGTCTGCCAATTCCGCCACTCGCGCGAGTGCTCGGGAAAGTCTACAACGGCCTCGGCGGTCGGTTGCACGCGTGGTTGGACCGCTTGAATGTGACTGCGACGCTATCTGATCGTATGAATGGACCATTCAAGCGATGATGGGCCGGACAGTACGGCGTACTGTGCGAGGCGTGGCGAGCAAGAAGGACACCCCATTCGACCCGGCGCGCACTCTCGGCCTGCTGTGGCGTGTGAGTGAGAAGCCGAGCCGCACGGGGCTGAGCGTCGATGCGATCGTGCACGCAGCAATAGAGATCGCCGACGCCGAGGGTCTGGATGCGGTGTCGATGCGCAGGGTGGGGGACCGACTGGGCGTCGGCGCCATGTCGCTGTACACCCACGTGCCGGGGCGAAACGATCTGACCGATCTGATGACCGACAGTGCACTGGGGTCTCTGTACTCGGGGATCGACGAGCCGACAGCGTCGACGACGGGATGGCGCGAGGGACTGCGTTTCGTCGCGGAGCGGAACTGGCAGCTCTACCGCACGCACCCGTGGCTCCTCGACGCGCAGGGTGCGCGCGCGGTGCTCGGCCCACACACCAACGACAAGTACGAGGCCGAGCTACGGGTCATCGACGGGATCGGATTGACCGACGTCGAGATGGACTCGGTGCTGACGTTGGTTCTGACGCACGTCGCGGGCACGGCTCGTGCGCTCGCCCGGTTCAATCGGGTTCGCGAGGAGTCGGGCATGACCGACGTTCAATGGTGGGAAGCGACGGCGCCGGTTCTGGAGCAGGTCATGGATCGCGACAGGTATCCGGTGGCGTCGCGGGTCGGGACGGCTGCCACCGAGTCGTACGACGCGGCGAGCGATCCGGTACACGAGTACCAATTCGGCGTCGAGCGCATTCTCGACGGTGTGGCTGCGCTCGTGGAGCGAGCGCAGCCACACTGACGGGTTACCCGGCTTCGCTCAGCGAAGGCAGAGGCGCGGCCGGACCGATGCGCCGCTGGTAGCGCCAGACGGCATGTTCGAGGGCTGCGTGCGGGGCACCCATCGACTCGGCCGCGAGGTCGAGGAGGATCTCGGCGAGTTCACCCTCCACCCTTCGGCCGACCGCGTCCGAGACGTACGCAACGAAGTGACGAAGCGAATCGGGTGTTCGTCGCCCCACCAGGAAGAGGGCGCATTCCCATGTCTTCGGTCCGATCCCGGCGATCGCGGTGACGGCCTCTCGCTGATCGTCGGCGTCCAACAACTGGTCGGCGGCCCGAACCCCGCACCCGGCCAGGACGTCGGCACACTTCGCCACTGCCTCTGCCTTGGTAGTGGAGTTGCCTGCCACTCGCTGACGGTTGTCGAGGATCTCTGCGAGGTCGTCCGGCCGATCGATGAACGACGCAAGTTCTGTCAGGTCATCGAGTTGATCGGTGCTGCGATAGGCGCGCCATCGCGAGATGACGCGTCGCACGCCATTGTCGGTGCCGCCGTAGGTAGCGCGCGCAGAGAAGACGGCGTCGAGCAGCGCAGCTTCGACCTCGTTCGGCCACCCTGCTGTCCAGAACGATGAATTGTCTTGTATTGCAGTGGATTCGATGTGCTGAGCGATCGCATCCCGATCGTGCTGCGAAAAGATATGTGTGACTGACGAATACATGAATTCCCCCATGTTCGATGTGCCCGGTTTCGCGGTGTGTGCGGAAGGTACTGCGCGCCACCGACACGATTCGGAGGGCCGAACTACAGATGTGGTCAGCTTCACATAACGGAATGATAACGATAAATGCGAGGGAATCCTCATGTTCCGTCGAGTGAATTGCGGCCACTGCCTGCGCTGATGTTTGTTACTGGCGAGTTGGACGATCGGTATGAAAGTCCAGTTCAGGTACGTACTGGCGGGTAGCACTTGGACGTCATATGAAACGTGAGGATTTCCTCATGATTTTGTGTCAACCTTGTGGCACGCGGATAGAGCCACCTCGCTGCCGGCGACGGATGGGCTCCTCGACTTCGCCCCTCGGCGCCGATGACGGACGCCACCGACGAAGCAACCTTGGACCCCCGAGTTGCTCACGAGAGGAAATTTGCACCTTGACGATCAACGAGAGCACACCATCACACGGACAGGGCGCGGGAAGATCCCCCAAGAGCGGTGGCGGTTCTCGTACCCTCACAGACCGGTTCGCTGCCGGTGAGCCCTACGCGCTTGCATTCGGCGGACAGGGATCGCCATGGCTGAGCTCCCTCGAGGAGCTCGCACGTGACTCCGCCCTCGAGCCCGAACTGACCGACCTCGTCAACGAGTCGGCAGCCATCCTGGCTCCAGTCGCCTCCGACCTGCTCGTCGTCCGTTCGGTCGGCTTCGATCCCATCGGTTGGATGCTCGAGCAGGACCTCGCCGACGACCTCGACGGCACCGGCTCCTTCGGACCGTCCGAGGCAGCACTCACGTCCGCAGCAGTGTCTTTGCCTGGCGTCTTCCTCACCCAGGTCGCCGCCCTGCGCGCATTGAAGCTGCAGGGACTCGATCCCGCCGAGGTCCCCCCGGTCACCGTCATCGGCCACTCACAGGGACTCATCGCAGCCGAGTCGGTCAAGAGCCACGGCGGCGAAGACGCACGCCTCCTGGCCGTCGCGCAGCTGATCGGTGCAGCGGCCGGACTCATCGGACGTCGTCGCGGGATCCTCGGCACGGCCGACCGCGCGCCCATGGTCTCGGTCTCGAACGTCGAACCCGAGCGACTCCAGGCCATCGTCGACGAACTTGCCATCGACGGCGCGCCGGAGCGTTCCGCTGTGCTCGCCATCCGCAACGGCCGTCGCCGCGTCGTACTCGCGGGGCCGCCGGCACAGATCGCCCGCGTCCAGGAACGCGCCGAGCAGATCGCCGCGTCCGAAGAGCGTGAGCGTGATTCGAAGAAGCGTGGCGGCGCAGTGTTCGCCCCTGTCTTCGAAATCCTCCCCGTCGAGATCGGCTTTCACCATCCCGCACTGAACGACGCAGTCGAACTCGTCTCGGCCTGGGCCGCTCGCTGTGGACTCGACGTAGATGTCGCGCGCAGCCTCTCGCAGCGCATTCTCGTCGACCCCGTCGACTGGGTTGCAGAGATCGACGGTGTCGTTGCCGCCGGAGCCGACTGGATTCTCGACCTCGGTCCAGGGGATCTCCTCACCCGCATGACCACCCCGGCCCTGCGTGGCCAGGGCGTCGGAATCATCGCGGCCTCGACGCGTGGCGGTCACCGCAACCTGCTGACCCCGGGCGCAGCACCCGAGGTGCAGCCGTCCTGGGCCGAATTCGCGCCGAAGCCGGTCACCTTGCCCGACGGCCGCGTCGTCGTCGAGACCTCGTTCACCAAGCTCACCGGACGTTCGCCGATCCTGCTGGCAGGCATGACGCCGACGACGGTCGACGCCAAAATCGTCGCTGCCGCCGCCAATGCCGGCCACTGGGCCGAGCTTGCCGGTGGTGGACAGGTCACCGAAGAGATCTTCACCGACCGTGTCGCCGAGCTCACCCAGCTGCTCGAGCCCGGCCGCGCCGTGCAGTTCAACTCACTCTTTCTCGATCCGTACCTGTGGAAGCTGCAGCTCGGCGGACGGCGCCTCGTCCAGCGTGCACGTGCTGCCGGCGCTGCCTTCGACGGCGTCATCGTCACCGCGGGCATCCCGGAACTCGAAGAAGCGGTCGCGCTGATCGAGGAGCTGTCCGAGGCAGGCATCTCGCACGTCTGCTTCAAGCCGGGAACGGTCGCGCAGATCCGCGCAGTCATCCGCATCGCCAACGAGGTTCCGTCGTACCCGGTCATCGTCCACATCGAAGGTGGGCGCGCAGGCGGACACCACTCGTGGGAAGACCTCGACGACCTGCTGCTCACCACCTACGCCGAGCTGCGGGCGCGCCCGAACCTCGTCATCTGTGTCGGCGGCGGCATCGGTACTCCCGAGCGTGCAGCCGAATACCTCACCGGCCGTTGGTCGTTGAGTGCCGGCTACCCCAAGATGCCGCTCGACGGCATCCTCGTCGGAACCGCAGCGATGGCTACTCTCGAAGCCACGACGGCCCCCGAGGTCAAGCAACTCCTCGTCGACACCCCGGGAACGCCCGACTGGGTCGGCGCAGGTACCGCAGTAGGCGGAATGGCCTCCGGCCGTAGTCAGCTGGGCGCCGACATTCACGAGATCGACAACGCTGCATCACGTTGTGGGCGCCTGCTCGACGAGGTCGCCGGCGATTCCGACGCCGTGGCCGAGCGCCGCGACGAGATCATCGCAGCACTCGACGGCACGGCCAAGCCGTTCTTCGGCGACGTCGCCGACATGACCTACCAGCAGTGGCTCACCCGCTACCTCGATCTGGCCATCGGAACGGACTCCCGCAGCGAATTCGATTGTGGCGGCGAGTTCACCGACGCAGTCTCCGAGGCGCGCGAATCGGTCTGGCTCGACGTCACATGGCGCACCCGCTTCCTCGAAATGCTGCAGCGTGCGGAGGCTCGTCTGCATCCGGTCGACCGCGGACCGATCCCGACGCTGTTCTCGGACGTCGAGACCCTCGAACGCCCTCGCGCTGCGCTGCGTTCACTTCTCGCTCAGTTCCCCGACGCCGGCGATGTGGTTCTCCACCCTGCCGACATCACGTTCTTCACCTCGCTTTGCCGCCTGCCGGGTAAGCCCGTCAACTTCGTGCCCGTCGTCGACGGCGACGTCCGGCGCTGGTGGCGCAGTGACTCGCTGTGGCAGGCACACGATTCGCGCTACTCGGCGGATCAGGTCTGCATCATTCCCGGCACAGTCGCTGTCGCTGGCATCACCGAGGTCGACGAGCCCGTCGGCGACCTGCTGAATCGCTTCGAGAAGGCAGCAGCCGACGAGCTGGTAGCCGAGGGCGCGCAGGCGACATCGATCGCCAGCCGTCGTCACGCGGAGATCGCACCCGGACTGCTCGGCATCGTCCTGGCAGCGCCGGATGTCAACTGGGCATCACGGATGACTCAGAACCCGGTTGCACGCCTCGGCGATCCCGCCGAGTGGGTCGTCGATTCCGACACCGTCGCCTCGCATCCCCAGACGGGATCCACCCTGACGGTTCAGGATTCGGATCACGTCGAACTGACGGTTCCGCTTGCGCCCGGCAAAGAGGTGCGCATCCGACTCACCGTCCCGGCGTCCACGATCGACGGCGGCGCACCTGTCGTCACCGCCGACGATGCGCAGAAGTCCATGTCGTCACTACTCGGAGTTGCTGCAGGGCAGGATCTTCCGAAGGTCAAGAACGGTGTGGCGCGGATCAATCTCGCGTGGATTCCCGATCTGGTGGCCGATCACGCAGGAGTCACCGGATCAGGTTTGCCCGAGTCGTTGACCGTCAGCGGTAGCGCAGTGCCCGACGTGCTCGTCGGAGCCTGCTGGCCGGCCGTCTTCGCGGTTCTCGGAGCCACTCGTACGAGCACAGGCATCGACGTCATCGAGGGCATGCTCGACCTGGTCCACCTCGACCACAGCGTCAACTTGGTCGGCACACTGCCGACCGACGCGTCGATCCTGGTCGTCAAGGCCGAGGCAGGCGAGGTGCTCGACACCGATCTCGGTCGGGTCGTCGAGGTGTCCGTAGAAATCGGAGCGATGCTCGGTGAAGGCCTCGACGCCCCCGCCGTCGCAACCCTGGTGGAACGCTTCGCGATTCGTGGACGCACCGGCAAGGGTGAGCTCGTCGATCCGGCCCGCGCCGGTGGCTCGGTCTCGGCCGACGCCAAGGACACCCCGCGTCGTCGCCGTCGTCAGGCAACCATCGTCGCCCCGCGCAACATGGCAGCATTCGCCCAGGTCTCGGGCGATCACAACCCGATCCACACATCCGACCCGGCAGCACTGCTCGCCGGTCTCGGCAGTCCGATCGTGCATGGCATGTGGCTCTCGGCAGCCGCTCAGCAGGCCGTCACCGCGGTCGATCATGAGGACACCAAGACCCCGCCGCGTCGCTTGACTGCGTGGACGGCACGGTTCCTCGGAATGGTCCGCCCCGGAGCCGAGATCGACGTGCGCGTCGACCGCACCGGATTCGACCAGGGCGCCGAACTCGTCGAGGTCTCGTGCCGCGTCGAAGGCGAACTCGTCATGGTTGCCACCGCTCGTACTGCGGCGCCGAAGACGGTCTACGCATTCCCCGGCCAGGGCATCCAGCGTCAGGGCATGGGCCTCGACGCTCGGGCTCGCTCGAAGGCTGCCCGTGAGGTCTGGGAGCGTGCCGACAAGCACACCCGCAAGGCACTCGGGTTCTCCATTCTTGCTGTCGTACGCGACAACCCAACAACGCTCAAGGCGCGCGGCACCTCGCACAAGCACCCGGACGGTGTTCTGCACCTGACGCAGTTCACCCAGGTCGCCATGGCCGTCCTCGGTGTCGCGCAGGTCGCCGAAATGCGCGAATCCGGTGTGTTCGTCGAGAATTCGATTCTCGCCGGCCATTCCGTCGGCGAATACAACGCGCTCGCTGCCGTTGCCGGCGTCCTTCCGCTCGAAGCTGTCCTCGAGGTCGTCTTCCAGCGTGGTTCGGCAATGCACGCACTCGTTCCGCGTGACGCTGCCGGACGGAGCAACTACCGGATGGCCGCCATCCGGCCGTCGCAGATCGGTCTCGCCGACGAGGACGTGCAGGCATTCGTCGCCGGTGTCGCCGAAGAGTCCGGCGAATTCCTCGAAATCGTCAACCTGAACCTCCGTGGCTCGCAGTACGCCATCGCGGGAACGGTCGACGGGCTCGGGGAGCTGGAGAAGAAGATCGCGATCCGCCGCGCCGAGTTCGGTGGCAAGGCCGCGTACATCATGGTTCCCGGCATCGACGTGCCGTTCCACTCGACGGTGCTACGCGGCGGAGTCGACGACTTCCGTACCCGCCTCGAATCCCTGCTGCCGGCAGATCTCGATCCCGAGATTCTGCTCGGCCGCTACGTGCCGAACCTAGTTCCGCGGCCGTTCTCGCTGGAGCGCTCGTTCATCCAGCAAATCGCGGATCTGGTTCCGTCGGAACCGCTGAACAACGTCCTGTCCGATTTCGACTCGTGGGCCGCACGGCCGCATGATCTGTGCCGAGTTGTCCTGACCGAACTGCTGGCGTGGCAGTTCGCCAGCCCGGTTCGCTGGATCGAGACCCAGGACCTGCTGTTCGCCGACGAGTCCGAAGGCGGACTCGGAGTCGAGCGTTTCGTCGAAATCGGCCTCAGCGCAACCCCGACCGTCGCCAACCTCGCGTCGCAGACGCTGAAGTTGCCGGGCCGATTCGGCCTGCCGGTCGAGGTGCTCAACGTCGAGCGCGAAGCCGCGATCGTCTACGGCACCGACACCGATCCAGCTCCGGTGGACGAGGAAGAGTCAGCTCCGGCCGAGACGGCCTCTGCACCCGCAGCGGCTGCTGCTCCGGCCGCGGCGCCTGCACCCGCTGCGGCACCGTCGGGCGGGCCCCGTCCCGACGACATCGCGTTCAGCGCGTCGGATGCGACCAAGATCCTCATCGGCTTGTGGACCAAGCTGCAGCTCGATCAGATCGGGCCCGCCGACACCATCGAGGCACTGTGCGACGGCGTCTCCTCGCGTCGTAACCAGCTGCTCGTCGACCTCGGTTCCGAGCTCTCGCTCGGCGCCATCGACGGTGCCGCCGACGCCGACATGGGTGCGCTCTCCGGCACCGTCAACAAGTTGGCTCGTACCTACAAGCCGTTCGGCCCGGTGCTGAGCGACTCGATCAACGATCACCTGCGCAAGGTGTTCGGACCGTCGGGACGGCGACCGGCCTCCATCGCGGACCGCGTGAAGAAGGTCTGGGAGCTGGGCGACGGCTGGGCCAACCACGTCACGGCCGAGGTCGCCCTCGGCACTCGTGACGGCGTATCGGTGCGCGGCGGGGCCCTCGGCGGACTTGCCGACGGTGCGCTGGCCGACGGCGGTGCGGTCGATACCGTCATCGACTCGGCGGTCGCCGCAGTCGCTGCCCGACGCGGTGTTGCAGTCTCGTTGCCGCAGACCGGTGGCGGTGGCGGTGGAACCGTCGACGCTGCCGCGCTGGGTGAGTTCACCGAACACATCACCGGCCGCGACGGAGTGCTTGCTTCGGCTGCACGCCTGGTTCTCGAACAGCTGGGTCTCGCCGAGGCGCCGAACGCACTTGCCGACAGCAACCCGGATGCTGCGCTCGTCGATCTCGTTGCGGCGGAGCTCGGTTCGGATTGGCCGAGGCTCGTCGCCCCGGCATTCGATGCCCGCAAGGCCGTGCTCATCGACGACCGTTGGGCCACCGCCCGCGAGGACCTTGCCCGGCTGTGGCTCGGTACCGCCGGTGATCTGACCGTCGAGTCCTTCGCAGGTGCAGGCAAAGCTGTTGCTGCCCAGGCGCAGTGGTGGAAGGCCAAGGCCGACTACGAGAACAAGGCCGTTCTTGCCGAGACATACGGCCGCATCGCCGACATCGCGCTCGTCTCCGACTCGAAGGGCGAATGGTCCGACGAGGTCGCAGTCATCACCGGCGGCAGCAAGGGTTCGATCGCAGCGTCGGTCGCAGGCAAGCTGCTGGGCGGGGGAGCGACGGTCTTCGTCACCACCTCGCGTCTCGACGACGAGCGTCTGAAGTTCTACCGCAGCCTGTACCGCGCCAACGCTCGCGCTGGTGCATCGCTGTGGGTCGTGCCTGCCAACATCGCGTCCTACAGCGACGTCGATGCGCTCATCGAGTGGATCGGCTCCGATCAGGTCGACAACGCCGGCGGTGCCAAGACTCTCGTCAAGGCAGGAATCACCCCGACGATGCTGTTCCCGTTCGCCGCTCCTCGCGTCGTCGGTGAGCTGTCCGACGCCGGTGGCCGCGCCGAGATGGAAATGCGTGTGCTGCTCTGGTCCGTCGAGCGTCTGATCGGCGGTCTGTCGAAGATCGGCTACGACAACGACATCGACACGCACCTGCACGTCGTGCTTCCCGGTTCGCCGAACCGCGGAATGTTCGGTGGCGACGGTGCCTACGGCGAGTCCAAGGCTGCTCTCGATGCGATCGCAGCCAAGTGGGGCTCGGAGAAGAGCTGGGCCGAGCGGGTGTCGCTCGCGCACGCTCACATCGGCTGGGTTCGTGGAACCGGCCTGATGGGCGGAAACGATCCGATCGTCGAAGCCGTCGAAGCCGAGGGTGTGCGCACCTGGTCCACAGACGAGATGGCCACCGAGCTGCTGAAGCTGTGCGACGCGTCGGCTCGACGCCAGGCAGCCGAGGCTCCGCTGCTCGCGGACCTGACGGGCGGTTTGGCCGACACCAAGCTCAACCTCGTCGAACTTGCTCGCGAAGCCGCAGCTGCCGCTGCGGACAAGACCGAGCAAGCCGTCGACGATTCGATCATCGCTGCGCTGCCTGCACCGCCGCGTCTGACCGCGACTACAGCTCCGGCATGGCCCACGCTCGATGTGGACCCGCAGGACCTGGTCGTCATCGTCGGAGCGGGTGAGCTCGGACCGTACGGCAGCGCTCGTACCCGCTTCGAGATGGAGGTCGACGAGGAGCTCTCTGCCGCGGGAGTTCTCGAACTCGCGTGGAACACCGGCCTGATCGCCTGGGAGAACGATCCCAAGCCGGGTTGGTATGACATCGAGTCCGGTGACTTCGTGCCGGAGGAGGAGATCGCCGACAAGTACCACGACATCGTGGTCGAGAAGTGCGGTATCCGCACCTACGGTGACGATGGCGCCATGGTCGGCAACACAGCGCCGCTGATGACCTCGATCTTCCTCGACAACGATCTGACGTTCGTCGTCGGAACCGAGATCGACGCTCGCTCGTTCGCTGCGGCGGATCCCGAGCACACGTTGATCACACCGGTTCCGGACTCGAGCGACTGGCAGGTCACCCGTAAGGCTGGCACCGAGATTCGGGTCCCGCGCAAGATGAAGCTCACCCGCACCGTGGGTGGACAGATTCCGACCGGCTTCGACCCGACCAAGTGGGGTATCTCGCCCGATATGGCGAGCTCGGTGGACCGTGTCGCACTGTGGAACATCGTCACCACGGTCGACGCATTCATCTCCTCGGGCTTCAACCCCTCGGAACTGATGCGCTGGGTGCACCCGACGCTGGTCGCCAACACACAGGGCACCGGCATGGGCGGCATGGAGTCGATGCGCTCGCTGTACATCGACACCCTGCTCGGCGACGCTCGTGCGAACGACATCCTGCAGGAAGCTCTGCCGAACGTCGTTGCTGCGCACGTGGTTCAGTCGTACATCGGTAGCTACGGCGCGATGGTTCACCCCGTCGCCGCCTGCGCCACCGCGGCCGTCTCCGTCGAAGAAGGCGTCGACAAGATCAAGCTGGGCAAGGCGCAGCTGGTCGTGGCCGGTGGCTTCGACGATCTGAGCACCGAAGGCATCATCGGCTTCGGCGACATGTCCGCCACGGCGGACTCGGCGGCAATGACTGCCAAGGGCATCAGCGATCGACGGTTCTCGCGAGCCAACGACCGCAGGCGCGGCGGATTCGTCGAGTCACACGGCGGCGGAACGATTCTGCTGGCTCGCGGTGACCTCGCGTTGGAAATGGGCCTACCGGTCCTCGGTGTGGTTGCGTACGCACAGTCGTTCGGCGACGGTGTGCACACCTCCATCCCGGCTCCCGGGCTCGGTGCGCTCAGCGCCGGCCGCGGCGGCAGGGACTCGGCGCTTGCGTTGTCTCTCAACGCGCTCGGCGTCAGTGCCGACGACGTGGCAGTGATCTCCAAGCACGACACCTCGACTGCAGCCAACGACCCGAACGAGGCGGAACTGCACACTCGCCTCGCGAATGCCATCGGCCGCACCGACGGAGCTCCTTTGTTCGTCGTCTCGCAGAAGAGCCTCACCGGACACTCGAAGGGCGGTGCGGCTGCGTGGCAGCTGATCGGTCTGTGCCAGGTGCTGGCAAACGGTGTCATCCCGCCGAACCGCAGTCTCGACTGTGTCGACGACAAGATGACGGAGTTCGGACACCTGGTGTGGGCTCGCGAGCCGCTGCGCTTCGGTGACTCGGTACCTCTCAAGGCGGGTCTGCTCACCTCGCTCGGCTTTGGGCACGTCTCCGGCCTCATCGCCCTCGTGCACCCGCAAGCGTTCATCGAAGCAGTTCCGGCGGAACGTCGCGTGGACTACGTCGCCCGTGCGAACGAGCGTCGCATCGCCGGTCAGCGCAGGCTGATCTCCGCGATGGTGGGAGGTGACGCCCTGTACGAGCGACCCGACGACCGAAGGCTCGGACACGACGCGACGCCTGCGAAGGCGACTCGTGAGCTCGAAGCAGATGTCCTGCTCACCGAGGCAGCACGCCTCGGCGACGACGATGTCTACCGTTCGGGTCTGCCGGGGTGCAAGTAGATATGGCTATCTTGGGAGTAGGTTTCGACCTTGTGACCGTGTCCGACTTCGCCGAGCAGATGGAGAGGGCCGGCACGACGATGATCCGCGACAGCTTCACCGCGGGCGAGCGTCGGCATGCAGCGACGAAGAGTTCCGAGCCGGCCCGCCACTACGCAGCACGGTGGGCAGCGAAGGAAGCAGTGCTGAAGGCCTGGGCGACATCGCGATTCGCGAGGCCGCCGCAGATCGGTGACAACCCGTACCCGCTCATCGAGGTCGTCAACGACGCGTGGGGTCGGCCGTCGATCAAGCTGCACGGAATGGCTCTCGAATTCCTGCCGACGGTGAAGATCCACCTCTCGCTCACCCACGACGGCGACGTCGCCGCAGCGGTGGCAATCCTGGAGGAATGAGTTAAGTAGTACGCACAGACGCCGGTCCACCTTCGGGTGGGCCGGCGTCTGTGGTGTGTGGGCGGGGGGTGGGGTTTAGTGACCGAATGTCTCATTCGGTCACCTCCGGCGCAGCGAACGGCTCATTGGGTCACTCTGAGTGACTGAAACGGACATTCGGTCACTTTGAGTGACCGAATCGGCTGCAGAACGAGCGGCTTCGTGGTTGTGTCGAGGCATGTTCGATTAGTCCGGGTTATGTCAGTAGGCCCGACCGTCGACGCGAGAGGAAGGGCAGGTCACCATCATGGTTGCCACGCCTGCAGCAGCGCAGCCTCCTTCGCGGGGGAGGACCCCCGACCTGCGCCTATCCCTGGCCATGCGGCGTTTGGTTATCGGGGTGTCGCTGATGTTCGGTCTGCTCGTCTTCGGCCCGGTCTTGATCAATACCTACACTAGTTGGCTGTGGTTCGTCGAGACTGGTTTCGAGAACGTGTGGGCAACTGTGCTTCTTACCCGGTTCGCGCTCTTCGCAGCGGTTGCCCTGCTGATCGGAGGCGCGCTTGTCCTGGCGATGACGGTCGCTTTCCGGGCACGGCCGGTGATCGTTCCGTCCGCTCGGACACCCGACCCGTTGGAACCGTATCGAACGGCGATCATCCAGCGAAAAATCCTGATCGGGATCGGTCTACCGGTAACCTTTGCGGTGTTGTGCGGTTTGATCGGTCAAACCAATTGGGTCACGGTGCAGTTGTTCCTGCATGGAGAATCATTCGGGATTGCCGACCCGCAGTTCGGGCACGATGTGGGCTTCTACGCTTTCCAGCTGCCCTTCTATCGCTTCCTACTGAACTGGGCGTTCGTGGCCGTCGTGCTGGCTGCTCTGTCGAACTTCACGACGCATTACCTATTCGGAGGCATTCGATTCTCCGGAAAAAGTCGCACGATAACGGGTTCTGCACGTCGACAATTGATGATACTGGCGGGCATTCTCGTCCTTCTGAAAGTATTTGCCTACTGGCTGGATCGATACACCTTGGTGTCGAGCACTCGGAAGGAGCCGACCTTCAATGGGGCTGGCTACACCGACATTCACGCGGTTCTTCCCGCCAAATTGATATTGCTTGCCATCGGCGTGATCTGCGTCGGTGCATTCATAGCCTCGATTTTTCTCCGAGACCTCCGCATACCTGCCTTGGCGACTGCACTACTGGTTCTCTCCTCCATCCTGGTCGGTGGAATCTGGCCTGCATTGATGGAACAGTTTTCGGTGCGTCCGAACGCCGCTGATGTCGAGCGGCCGTATATCGAGCGCAATATCTCCGCGACGCGTGAAGCGTTCGGGATCGGTTCGGAGCGTGTCGACTACACGGATTACCCCGGAATAGGAACTCAGCCACCGCAGGAGGTTCCCGCTGATGTCACAACGATCGAGAACATCAGGTTGCTGGATCCGAATGTGCTGGCCCGCACATTCTCCCAGCAACAACAGCTCAAGAACTTCTACGGGTTCGCGCCGGAGTTGGACGTCGACCGGTACGTCGTGGACGGCGAGCTTCGCGACTATATCGTGGGTGCCCGCGAACTCTCGCCGGATAGTCTGACCGGAAACCAAACCGACTGGATCAACCGACACACCGTCTACACGCACGGAAACGGTTTCGTCGCAGCGCCTGCCAATAGGGTGAATGCCCCGGTTCGCGATTCTGCTCTGGACTCGACCAGCGCGGACAGTGGCTATCCGATCTATTCGGTCAGTGACTTGGCCTCCTCGGGGCGGGACCAACTCATACCTGTGGCCCAGCCGCGAACCTACTATGGCGAGGTGATCGGTGGTTCCAATCCTGATTACGCAATCGTAGGCCAGAACGATGATTCGGAACCACGGGAATACGACACGGACTTCACGAAGTACACGTACACCGGATCCGGAGGAGTGCCGATCGGTAATATGTTCACTCGCTTGGCATTTGCCGCGAAGTACACCGAGCGCAATATTCTCTTTTCCCGTGCAGTGGGGCCGGAATCGAAAATTCTCTACAACCGATCCCCACGCGAACGCGTCGAACTCGCCGCCCCTTGGCTGACAACCGACTCCAACCCCTATCCTGCGGTTGTCGGCGGACGAATCCTGTGGATCGTGGACGGGTACACAACGCTGACACACTATCCGTATGCGGCGAAGGCCACTCTCGACTCACCAGCTCCCGGTACGCCAGCGGCGCTCAGGAACGACATCGCGTACGCGCGAAATTCCGTGAAGGCGACGGTGGACGCTTACGACGGAACTGTGACGTTGTATCAATTCGACAACACGGATCCTGTGTTGAGGACGTGGATGAACGTATTTCCCGGCAGTGTCGAGGGGAAAGAGTCGATTTCAACGGAGTTGCGAGCGCACTTTCGGTATCCGACGGACTTGTTCAAGGCGCAGAGAGAGTTGCTCGCCAAATACCATGTGGATGACCCAAGGGAATTCTTCACCACCAATGCGTTCTGGTCGGTACCGAGCGATCCGACTGTCGATGAGGACGTCAGGCAAGATCCGTTCTACGTATTGGTCGGGGACAAGAGTTCGGCACGCCCCTCTTTCCGCCTGGCCAGCGCGATGGTCGGGTACAACCGAGAGTTTCTGTCCGCCTACATTTCCGTTCGGTCCGATCCTGACGATTACGGGAGGATAGAAGTGCTCCGCTTCCCGACCGATACGTTGACCCAGGGGCCACAACAGATCCAGAACTCGATGATTTCCGATACCCGGGTCGCATCCGAGAGGACATTGCTGGAGCGATCCAACAGAATTCAGTACGGAAATCTACTCACATTGCCGATAGGGAACGGCGGCGTGTTGTACGTGGAACCGCTCTACACCGAACGGATCTCATCCCTCCAGGACACCTCGACCTTTCCCCAGTTGTCGCGGGTGCTGGTCAGCTACCGAGATCCGTCGTCGGGAGGCGTCCGAGTCGGCTACGGCCCCACGTTGGCCGAGGCTCTCGCGCAGGTCTTCGATCCGGCCACCGGAGCTGTGGCAACGCAACCTGGTCGTGAAGTGCCGTCGGAAAGCCCTGGCTCAGGCCCAGTGGTGCCGGAAGCGGAGGGCAGCCCTGTTGTCGAGTCCGGCACCGAATCATCCGGTTTCGGTGCGGCGACCGAACTCAGACAGGCCCTGTTGGATCTGCGCGTCGCCCAACAGAGTGGCGACTTCAATGCCTATGGCGCTGCGCTGGAGAAGCTGCAGCAGGTGGTCGACGAGTACCTCGAATCGGGCGGCTGACATCTTTGGCAGGTGGCCGAGCGCCTATTCGACGACGGACGCGCCCGAGCGCCGCGACTGCTTCTCCGCGACCAGCAGGTACGCCGTCATGATCTGTTTGAGCTCGGCCACTGCATCCTCATGGCTCTGGCCGTCCTGCACCGAGAAGTTCAGCATCGAGTAGACGATGTGCACGAGGACCTGTGCCATCAGATTGCGCTTGGCGCGGGGAGTGCGCGGGGTCAGCGGGCCGAGCATCTTGGCTACCTGGTCGGCGAATTCGCGCTCGTGGATGACTCCAGTTGCGCGGGTCGACGGGGTGGACTGCATCGCGAGCCATACTTCGCGGCGCGAGGGGTCGGACATCCACATGCCGGCCATGTGGTCGACGAACTTGTTGAGGAAGCGCAGCCAGTCCAGCGACGGGATCTCACCGTTGAACTCGGCGAGCTCCTGCTGGACGCCGACGAGATCTTGGCGGTTGAGCTCGCAGACGATCACGTACTTGTTCGCAAAGAACTGGTAGAGGGTGCCGATCGGTAGCTCGGCGCGCGCAGCTACTTCCTCGCAGGTGAACGATTCGAATCCGACGTCGCTGAGGAGATCGCGCGACGAGGCGAGGAGCGCGTCGAACTTGCGCTGGCTCCGCTCCTGGGTGGGCCGACGACGGGGCATCAGCTCCTGAGTCTCTGCCGTCGATTCGAGAGCGGCATCGAGACGTCTCGCAGACTGGGCACTTGCAGAGGACTCCACGCACCCAGGCTAGCGGCCTGGAGCGGTCGAACTCCACTACGCGCGGTTACAGACATCCCGAGACACCGCGCGACGGTGTTTTTGCTGTCGACAACAACAACATCCCTTGTATCGACGTTGTGACAGGTACTAGGTTGTTTTCTAGTCAAGAAAACATTCGTTGGGTATGGTAAACGGCAGAAGTTACGTTTTCGTGCAGGGTGTGCCTCGCCGTATTCGTGTCGGACGCGCACATGTCGGGAGCCCTCACCCAACAGGCACAGGAGAGCTACGTGGCGACCATTGGTCTATCGATCGAGTCAGGCGCGATGAACGCTGTTCTCTTCGACCTCGAAGCGGATGCCGTCGTAGCAACCCAGGTGACATCGCTGGAGGGTGACGAGTCCTCATCGCTACGCACTGCGGTGGAGGCGATGACGGCAGTCGCAGCGCGTCGGAGCATGGTCGTGGACGCGGTCGGTCTCGTGTATCGCTCGGCCGATGAGCGTGATCGTCTTGTCGCGGCGATCGAGGCGAGCGCGCTCGACAACGTCCAATTGGTGTCCGCTTCGACTGCGATCCTCGGCTGGTTGGCGCGGTCTCCCGACTTCGAGTTCGCCGAGTGCGTCCTCCTCTACTACATCGGCCCGTCGGGCGTGGCGTTGTCCCTGGCCGACTCGGCGAACGCCAGCCTGTCGTCGCCGAAGACTGCGACGCTCGATTCGATGAGCCCCGAGCGCATCGGAAGCACAGTGCCGTTGGCGTGGGAGGTCCTCGACGAGGCAGGCCGAAAGCCGGACGCGGTTGCATTGTTCGGTGACCGGTCCGGCAGCCGGGATTTGATCGACATTCTTGCGCTGGGGCTCGGCGTCCCCGTGGTGCGCGTGAGCGACTCCGCCCAGATCGCAGCATGCGGAGCAGGTTTGGCTGCCGCGGGCGATCCCGAGATGCTCGCCGCACCGATCGCGGAGGGTGGCGCGGCAGCGTCGTCCGAACCGCCGCTCGCGGCTCGGGTTCCGTCGGTTCCGTCGATAGTGATGGCACCCGAGGAAATATCCGTGCGGCGCACGATTGCGCGGAAGAAGCTCGTCCTGACTGCCGCAGTCCTGGCTGGTGTGCTGTCCGGGGGCGTCGCATTGGCGTCGACGCTTCCACAAGGCACGACGGTGTCGAACGAGGCGAGTGAACCAGAGGCGGAAGCGACCGGCATCGACGCCAGTCTGGCGGGCGCCACGCAGAGTGTCGAGGTCACGCCGCCGGCGCCGCCGGTTGCCCCTGCTCCTCCAATGATCATCGATCCCGTCACCCAGCAGCCTGTCGTCGCCGAGGCACCTGCTGTGGAGTGGACGATCGATCCGACGACGGGAGTAGCGCGTCCCCGAGAGGGCTTCACGCCGATTCCGGCGGCTGCGATTCCACCTGCCGCCGCGGTGATTCCGCGCCAGACCGTCGTACCTCCGGTGTTCGCGGTACCGACCTACGAATCCGAACCGGGCAAGTCGGAGGAGCAACTCCAGCAAGAGGCATGGGACGAGCACTGGGCACACACGGCTGCGTGGTTGCAGCAGGAGATTGTCGGAAACTGATCTCCGGCGGTCCATACGCGCTCAGTGACAGAATGGCCGAAGAGTCGGTCGAGATGTCGAGGAGTGCTCATGTCGGATGTTCGAGCCCGGATCAGTGCTGACATGCCACGCGCGTGGCGTGAGCTGTCGGACCTGGTGAAGTTTCGATCCGTCGCCGACGAGCGTCAGTTTCCTCGAGAGGAATGCGTCGGCGCGGCCGAGTGGGTCCGGGATGCGTTCCTCGACGCTGGTATCGAGTCAGCCGAGTTGATCGAGACGGTGGACGGTTCGCTGGCAGTCGTCGGGCATAGGGCCGCACGGGCAGGTGCGCCTACCGTGTTGCTGTACTCCCACTACGACGTTCAGCCGCCTGGGGATCGCACACTCTGGGGGAGTGAGCCGTTCGAACTCGCCGAACGCGACGGGCGCTGGTACGGCCGAGGTGCCGCCGACTGCAAGGGCAACGTGATCATGCATCTGCTCGCGTTGCGTGCGCTCGGCGACGACGTCGGAGTCGGAATCACCGTCGTCTCCGAAGGTTCCGAGGAAATGGGGACCGGCGGTCTGGAGGACCTCGTCGAGAAGCGGCCTGAGCTGTTCGCGTCGGACATCATCGTTGTCGCCGACACCGGAAACGCGGCGGTCGGTCAACCGACGGTGACGACGACACTGCGCGGCATCGCCAACGTCGTCGTCCGGATCGACACGCTCGAGGGCGAGGTTCATTCGGGGATGTACGGGGGACCGGCCCCGGACGCGTTGGCCGCGTTGATACAGCTGCTGTCTACGTTGCGAGACGAGCACGGCGACACCGTCGTCGACGGCCTGACGTCCGACCAGGCCTGGGAGGGAATCGACTACGCGCCGGAGCGGTTCCGAGCCGATGCGGGAGTCCTCGACGGCGTCGAGCTCGCGGGTTCGTCCTCGGTGGCCGACGCGGTGTGGGCGCGGCCGGCGTTGACGGTGCTGGGGATCGACTGCCCGCCGGTCGTCGGTTCTGCCGCAGCGATTTCGCCGACGGCATCAGCCCGCCTGAACCTGCGGGTTCCGCCGGGAATCGATGCCCAGCAGGCGCAGGACGCGCTCACGGCGCACCTGGAGGCGCACGCGCCGTGGAACGCTCGCTTGACTGTCGAACCGGAAGCGGTGGGTTCGCCATTCCGAGCGCGTACCGACGGGCCCGGTTACGCGGCCCTGAGTGAGTCGCTGGCCGACGCATTCGGTGAACCGGTGGTCTCGGCTGGGCAGGGCGGCTCGATTCCGCTGTGCAACGTTCTTGCGCAGACGTTCCCGAAGGCCGAGATAATCCTGATGGGGGTGGAGGAGCCGCTGTGCCGGATCCATGCCCCGAACGAAAGCGTCGACCCCCGCGAGATCGAGAACCTCGCGGTGGCCGAAGCCTTGTTCTTGCAGAAGCTGGGGTCGTCAGACGGATAGATCGCGGCGGAGCTTTGCCACGTGGCCGGTCGCGCGAACGTTGTACTGCGCGACCTCGATCTTTCCGTCTTCGTCGACGAGGAAGGTCGAACGGATGACGCCTTCGTAGACCTTGCCGTAGTTCTTCTTCTCGCCGAACGCGCCCCACGCTTTCAGCGTCGTCTTGTCGACGTCGGACAGCAGCGGGAAGTTCAAGCCCTCGGCGTCGCGGAACTTAGCGAGCTTCGCGGGCTTGTCGGGGGAGATGCCGATGACCTCGAGGCCTTCGCCGTTGAGCTCGGCGAGGCTGTCGCGGAAGTCGCAGGCCTGTTTGGTGCAGCCCGGTGTGCTGGCTGCGGGGTAGAAGTAGACGATGACTTTCTTGCCCTTGTAGTCGGCGAGCGAGACATCGTTACCTTCTGCATCGGGCAGGGTGAACGCAGGAGCAGTGTCGCCGGCTTCGAGCCTGTTGTTGTCGGTCACCTGACGAGACTAACCGCGCGAGTCCATCGGCGACGGCGAGTGCTCTACGCTCGACGGTGACACACAAGCTTTTGCGACTAGTTGGAGGACACGTGGCCAGGGACACCGACAAGATCGAGCGCGAGATCGAGGCCGCTCGGAACCAGCTCGCCAGCACCCTGGATGAGCTCAGCGTTCGGGCAAGCCCCAAGCGGATCGCAGAGAACACCAAGCAGTCCGTCCTGGCCAAACTGAACGAACCGCCGGTGAAGTTCACACTCATCGGTGTCGGTGCAGTCGTCGCCGTCCTCGTCGTTCGGAAGATCTTCAGCTGACCTCATAGGGCCCCTGAGCTGCCGATTTCACATCTGGCGGCTTCTCCTGTTAATGTTTCTCCCGCACCGCAGAAGAACACGCGGTGCGGATCGGCGCCATTAGCTCAGTTGGTTAGAGCAGCTGACTCTTAATCAGCGGGTCCGGGGTTCGAATCCCTGATGGCGCACAACGAGTGCCCTTGAGCAGCATATTTGCTGGTCAAGGGCACTTTTTGTTGTCCGGATATGTCTGGGAATCCGCAAACTTCGCGAAAATGGACAACTCCGTGACCTGCGGGTTCTCGAGCGGCGGAGGGCGTTTCGGAGACTTGACTCTCAATCGCAAATACCGGGAGTCGAGTTTCGGCAGCCATGCCGGTGACCTGCGAGCTGTGTGCCGGATTCGCACTGTCGCTTGCCAGGTTGATGGGACCACCTGATTGCCAGAGGGTAGGGACCACCGTGGCGCGTTATTGAGGATGCGTGTTGTCGGTGTTTTCGTCAACTGTTCCGGGGCGGGTGCGTTGGCGGTAGGACGGTCCTTCGATGATGAGGGTGTGCGCAGCGGAGGTCAGTCGGTCGATGGCTGACTGGGCGAGGAGGGTGTCGGCGGTCATGGTCAGCCACTCTGATGGCTCGCGGTTCGAGGTGACGATCGTGGTTTTCTTCCGGTGGCGCTCGACGATCAGTTCGTAGAAGTCGCTGGTCTCGGTGGCGTCGAGTGGTCGCAGCGCGAAGTCGTCGATGATCAGGACTTCGATTGCGGTCAGTCGCCGGATTTCGGCGTCGACGGTGTTGTCGAGTCGCGCTGCTCGTAGCCTGGTGAACAGTTTGTCCGATCGAGCGAACAGCACACTGTGTCGTCTTCGGATTGCCATGTGTCCCAATGCTGTTGCCAGATGAGTTTTGCCGACCCCGACCGGCCCGAGGATGATCGCGGACTGGTGGGCATCGAGAAAGCGCAGTGACGTCAGATCGCCGAGCAGTGTCCGGTCGTACCGGAGATCGTCGAGTGCGTTCCAGGAATCGAAGGCCATCGCCGGATCGAGCCCCGCCTTGGTCGCCCGTAGCATCGCCGAACGGGAGTCGCGGCGATTCACTTCGTCGGCAAGGAGTACTTCGAGGAATCCGATGTGACTGAGCTTGTGTTGGCGGGCCAGAGCAGCGCGTTCGGGCAAGGTGTCGGCGAGCGCGCCGAGTTTGAGGGCTTTGAGTAGTCGGACGAGGTCGGTGCCGACCGGTTCGGTCGTGCCTGCGGTGCGAGTGGTGGTCATGGGCGTCCCTCCGAAGGTGCGGTGCTGCCGTCTACGACGGACAGTGAAGTGGTTGCAGTAGAACGAAATTCGGTTGGATCGCGGGAGAACCGCGTTGATGATTGTCCGACTGCTTTCGGTAGATCCGGCGTGGTGGATTCGGTGGCGCGCTCGAGCATCGAGGCGATCTTGGTGACGGAGACGACATCGAGATCGAGCGAAAGCGCGCAGGCCTGTTCCACCCGTTCGGCTCCGTAGCGGCGGACCAGTCCTTGAAGTCGGTAGACACTGCGGATCCTCGTCCACGGCAGTGGGTCATCGAGTATTCGTTCGGCGTAGATGCCGATGTTCGGCCCGTGTGAGGTGCATTTCGCGATGAGTGAGGCGACATCGCGCAAGGCGTAGTCGGTTTTGTGTTCGGGGAGATCGTCGCGGTCGGTACTGCGGCCACCTGGAGGCTGACGGGGGTGAATCTTGACCAGGGTGCCGCGGTGATAGAACTTCACCAGTTCGGTGTCCGCGCGCACCGACAAGGTCGATCCGATCCACTGCTGCGGCAGCGAATACAACGCGCGTGCGACTTCGGCGTGGAAATCGCGGTGGACCTTGACGTCCTTGAAGATCGGCACGTCGTAGACCGCCGGAACCGGCAGCAATACCGGCAGTTCAAAGTCCTCGAACACTTCCAGCGGCCGTGCACAGGTCGTGCCGTGAATGCGCATGCCCGCGGTGCTGGCGCACCAGCGGACCACCGCCTCCTGCGCTTGCGCGAGGCTGGTGAATCGTTCACCGGCCCAGAAGTTACCGCGCACGTATTGCACGGTGCGTTCGACCCTCGGTTTGTCCTTCGGCGACCGGACCCGCGCTGGATCGGTAATGAACCCGACATGATTGCTGTAGTCGAGCCAGCCATCGGTGAATCGCGGAGTGATCGGGTCCGCCTCGTTGACAACGGGTTTGAGGTTGTCCGGGATCAGGACCGCGAAGACTCCGCCGAAGAACTTCCACGCTGCTTCGCAGCCGGCGATCACCGCCACCAACGTCTGCGAGTACGTCAACCACACGAACATGTGCCGGCTGTAGACCGCGGTGAAAATCAGGGCGTGGACCTTGCGAGCGCGACCGTCCTCGGGGTCTGTGAGCATCCCCAGGTAGCCGAAGTCGACCTGGCATTCGATCCCCGGGTCACCGTCGACGACGCGGACCGTCAGGTTCTTGCGGCCGAAACCGCACCGCTCGGTGGCGAAGCGGTGCAACGTCCGATACGGCACCACGCAGCCCTTACGGGCAAGCAGCACTTCGATTTTGGTGATAGTGAGCGGCTTCTGTTCACCATCGCCTGCCACCCACTTGGTGATCTGCTCTTCATGGGGCACGAGCTGCTCCCATGCCGCGCCGTGACCGTGCGGTCGGTCGGGACGGACAGCATCGACGACCGCGGCGATGAGATCATCGTTCACCGCAGCGGCAGTGTCGGTTCTCTTGAGGCCACCTCCTTGGGCTGCCTCGACGTACCGACGGACGGTCTTACGGTCCACCCCGGCATGCTCGGCGATCTTGCGTGAACCGGGAGCCGGCAATGCTGGCGTCCCGAGCCACAACCGCAGTACTTCTCTGATTTCGTTCACACTGATCTCCCGAAAAGCCATGCTCACCGACCTCCGTGACGTGCTTGGTGCTGTCACAGACGATCGAACGAGCAAACGACGAGACCACCGGCAAGGCGCGCCGGTGGTCCCATAACTGGCAATCCAGGTGGTCCCATCACCCTGGCAAAATCAGGTCAAGCTGGTCCCATGCTCATGGCAGACGACAGTTCTCGTCATGGATCCGGCTGATTTCGACCTTCAGCTGTTCATCACGTACGGCTCGTTTCGATGCTGCACGACTGCGGGCCTCGTAGTAGGTGGACGGCGCGATCGGGCAGCCGTGCTCGGTGAGCACCCTGCAGATCGGCTCGACGCCGTACTCCTGTTTGTTGTTTTCGATGTAGTCGATGATCACTTGTTGTTGCGGTCGAGCTCCGCCGCAAAGAAAACCGACGCCGACTTCAGTATTTCGTTGGCGCGCTTGAGTTCTCGGTTCTCTGCACGGAGCTTCTTCATCTCCGCCGCCATCTCACTGGTCACGCCGGGGCGCTGGCCGGTATCGGTCTGAGCCTTCCGGATCCAGTTGTGCAAGGTCTGCGCGGTCCCGATGCCGAGCTTGCCCGCGACCGACTCGATCGCCGCCCACTCCGAGGTGTGTTCGTGCTGGATTTCGGCGACCATCCGCACCGCACGCTCACGCAACTCCGGCGGGTACCTCTTCTGCGATCCTGACGACATGACTCCATCCTTCCCAAAGAACGAAGTCTCCGGACACGCCGGGGTGATTCACACGTGCAGTGTCGCGCACCGTTGCGAAACGTTCATGCAAGAGCTCCCGAACGTGACCGTTCGCGATCTGCGCGAACGAGTTACGTGCATGCGAGTCGATGATGTGCACGATATGGGATTCATCCCTACTTCCCCCGCTTCTGATGCGCGGGTGTTGGTCGTAGAAGTGCTCTCGCTTGCCCCAAAGTGATCATGTCGCTTTGGAAACCAGGTCCCTGTTCATCAAATTGTCGACAAATTCGAGCTCGAGCCCTGGAAGTTCGTCGGCAGCGATGTAGTCAAAGCCGTCGTTTCTGATGCCCAGCGCTCTGAGGTGACTGTCAGTCACGCGGTCGGTGGGTGCGGCCGGCCCGTATCCCAAGGAAAGAAGACACGCTGAACCGTACCGGGTTTCTTGCCGCTTCTACGCTTGCAACATCTCCGGGGGGAGTGCCGATTCTTGACTGTAGTAGACCTCCTCGAATTCGTCTGGTGTGAGGTAATCGAGTGTGCTGTGCAGGCGTCGCTGGTTGAACCAGTCGACCCATCCCATCGTGGCGAACTCGACATCGTCGATCGTCTTCATCGGGCCGTTCAGGAACGGACTCCTCTTCGATACCGCCTCGGTCTTGAACAACCCAATTGTGCTCTCCGCCAACGCATTGTCGTAGGCATCACCGACACTGCCGATCGATGCCGCAATCCCCTCGAGCACAAGCGTTTCCGCGAACGCGATCGACGTGTATTGACTGCCGGCGTCGCTGTGATGGATGAGCCCTGAGCCGACGCGGTGACCACAGTGATCTCGTCGCCACAGTGCCATCTTCAGCGCCGTGGTGACCATATTGGTGTCTTTCACCGTCGAGGCGTGCCAACCCACGATAGCTCGGGAGAAGCAGTCGATGACGAACGCGACGTAGACGAACCCCGCCCATGTTCTGGTGTACGTGAAGTCGGTGACCCATTTCCGATTCGGGGCCTCGGAAGTGAAGTCACGGTCGAGTAGGTCAGGGGCCCGCGTGGCATTCTTGCCACCCTGGATCGTGGTGCGATGCCGTCTGCCTCGAACGACGCCGGACATGTCTTCGTCGCCCATCAGCCGGTCGACCGTGCAGGCAGCGGCGCTATGGCCCTTCCTGCGCAGGTGACGGTACATCTTGCGCCGACCGTACAGCTCTTCCGGTTCGCCGACCGTGTCGCGGAGAGCGTCGGTGAGGTAGGCGTCGGAGATCGTGCGGGCCGATGGTGGTGCGGTTTTCCAGTTGCGATACGTACGTGGGGCGACCTGCACTCCGTGCTCGGTGAGCACGCGGCAGATCGACTCGACCCGGTAGTTCTCTGCACGCATCTGATCGATGAACTGGACTATTTGCGGCGGCGAGGGTCGAGCTCCCTCGCGAAGAAAATCGATGCCGACTTCAGAATCTCGTTGGCTTCCTTGAGATCTCGGTTCTCACGTTCGAGTTCCTTGATACGTTGCTGCTCCTCCGTTGTTGCACCGCGAGCTTGGTCGGCATCGATCTGAGCCTGGCGTGTCCAGAGCCGGAGTGACTCCGCGCCGACACCCAATTTCGGTCCGATCGCCTTGCACGCGCCGTACACGGAGTTGTACTCGTGGAGGTGGTCTAGGACCATCTTCACCGCACGCTCACGTTGCTCGGCCGGGTAACGCTTCGACATATGCTTCATCCTTCACAAAGAACGAAGCGGCATCAAACCCGGTACGGTTCACGCAATGAGTGGTTGAGGATTGCCTCCTGCCGCGAACACACCAGGAGCGTGTGCCGCGAGCCATCGTCTGGCGATTTCGTGTTGGCGTTCACGAACGGTTTTTACGCGTCGGTAGGCCACCCAAGCGGGTGCCTGCGCGTGACGTCCGCGTCGCTACAGAAGCCCTCGCCACTTCGTTTCAAACAGAGCAGGCCTCTTTTGTAGGTCCGTTCTGATCAGAGTCCCGATCAACTGCGAGTCGTCGACCAATAACAGCATGTGCACATGGTCGTCGGAGAAGAGATGCTCCGCTCCTCCTGCCGTGATCGCAGCACTGACGAGCTTTGGGTGGTGAATCATGACCTCGCGCTACCGCGTTCCGTTCATGTCGTCAGCGTCCGCGCGGGTCTCGGAGCACCCCCGGCCACTCACCGCTGATAGTTCCTGTGCGGAAACGAATCGTACAGCTACTTCGTACGTGGTCGGCATGGGTGTCGGTGTGCACGTTCCGGTCTCGGAGGACTACGAGTTCAGTTCCTTCGCTGCGCACACACCCATCCCAGTCCCGCGGCTGCCGCCAGCCCTATCGCGATGCCCACCGCGGTGTCGAGCAGCCGCAGAAGAGGTTGAAGCCATCGCGTGTCTGGTTGTCCGAGGTCCGCAACGATCAGCACGACGGTAGACGTGATGGCTGTCAGCGCTGCGTCCTGCGGCTGACGGATCGCTACTGCGAGAAGGCTGCTCACTCCGATGACGACGCCGATCCCTAGCGCTGTGACGGGAAACAACAGCAAGTACACCAGGCACACAACCAGGCTCATTGCGGTCGCAGCGAGTCGTGTTTTGGCACCCTGCAGTCGATCGTTGAAGCTCATGTGAAAAACAAAGATCGTCGAGATGACCGCCCACATCGCTCCGATCTCGGCTGATTCGACGGACTCGGACAGTAGCGGCCCGATCACCTGCTTCATCAGCAGAAACACAGCGCCGGATGTGACGGCGAGGACGACCGCCGCCGCGGCTTCGGTGGGGTCGAATGCAGTACGCCCGAGCGGTGCTGCGCGTTTCATCGTGTGATCCATTCCTTGTTCTGTTCGTTCGAGTCGTCAGACCCCAGTCGAGGGGTCTGATCGTGTCGGCGAGGTTCTCGGGATTGGTGCCTGTGGTGACCTCCCGGTACGCGATCTTCGACGCCTACGAGGTGTTCATCGCAGTGGGGTAATTCCCTGTGTTACGCGCGGGAAAGTTGCGAGGGTGGCTTCGTCAATGTTGAGGTGTTGGGCAACCAGTGACGGTGGAATGTGGCTGAGCCAATTCGCAAGCGATACCTCTTCGTACCGATCAGTTTTGAACACCTCGAGAAACTGCAGCACGTCGTCACCGGTGTTCTCGACATAGTGTCCGTAGTTCTTTCGGACCACGCCGACGTCACCCGGACGGAAGTCAGTGGTGTTGGCGTGAGGTCCGTTGTTGAAGACGGTCATCCGGGCTGATCCTCTGAGGTAGTACTGCCATTCGTCGCCGTTGGGGTGCCAATGCAGCTCCCGCATGGAACCTGGCTCGATGGTCACCAATGCGGCGGCGACGGTGGTGGACATAGGGAAATTTGTGCTGTCGGCGATTTGGATGCTCCCGCCGCTGTTTTCGATCAGTGGCGTCGATCGCGAGAGACGGAAGATCACCGGCTCTTGTCCCCACTGGACTCCGGCGGCTGCTTGATCGTCAGCGAGCGGCCCTGGTTCTTCGCCTGGGAATATCCACAGGTTGTGCAGCGGGATATCTGTGAACACTTCCTGTGCGACGCCGAAGTTCTTGGCCAAGACCTCTGGAGGTGTGTGAGCGAACCAATCGGTCAATAACAAGGTGTTGCTCTCGGACTGATCACCGTTGTCGAACGCGAGCACGAACTCGGCTCCGTCTGGCCCCAGGCCTTGCAGCGAATGCGGGGTGCCGGCGGGGAAGAACCACAGGTCGCCTTCTTCGACGTCTTCGACGCTGGGGAGACCGTTGCGTCCGAGTGTGGTGACGCGGCACCTACCGCGGGTCATCACTGCCCATTCGGCGGTTTGATGCCAGTGCAGTTCTCGGATGCCCCCCGGTTCGAGGTACATGTTCACCCCTGCAATCTCGTCGGAGATCGCGAAATCCTGCTTGGTCAGCTCACGAGCCCAGCCGCCGGCCTGAATGCGGCGCGAAGAGATGTTGAACGAGGACCAAAAGAACGGTTGAGTACTGATATCTGTGGCGGGCGGGTCCATCTGGTTCGGAAACTGACTGTCGATGGCGGGGTTGCGTGGGCCGGTCATCTGCGTGCTGAGCGGATGTCCGGTGGTGTTGATCGCCCCTTCGGGAGGGAGGTCGGGATTGCCGAGCGAGGGCTGTTCGTGATGGGGTGTATTCGTCGATGACATGGCAATACTCCTTCAGGTTGTTTCGTCCGGGCTGGCGTCTCCGCTCTTCATCGGACCACCCCTGCGTCGGGTGGTCTTGATGCGAATGACTCGATGGAGGTCCGAGTTCTCAAATGAGGCGTTCGCCTGTACCGACGATCGCCGAGTCTCCGTAGACAGCTCTTAAGGCCCCGACGCCGCTGGTGTGCAACGTTCCGTCATGGCGGCAGGGACGTCACCGGACCACCGATCGATCTCGGGGGGCGGGCCCGTCGGTTCCGGCCGGTTTCGGTCCTGTAGAGCGGTCTAGTGACACTTGGCGCATCGTCGATCAGGGCAGAGTGCGCCGCGGCACGCCGGATACCCGATCTACGTTCGTGTCCAGCTCAATTCGGTGTGGAATGGTCGCCCGTCCGGTGCAGTCCGGGGTGATGCGGCGATGCGGAGGGTATCGCCGTCGATGCGTACGGTTCTCGCTTGTCCGGTGCCTTGCCATCCTGTGAACATGGAGACCTCGAGGTGGTGGATGACAGTGTCGGTGTTATCGACAATCGTGAACGGTCCTGCGTAGGCGATGAATTGGCGTGCCATACCGGCCAAGTCGGCGTCTGTTGAGCTTTGGGGTTCGGTTACTTCGTTGCCTGGCCGGTTCGTACTACCGAGGACGGCGGTGACTATTCCGTTGGGGCTGTAAGACAGGTAGCCTGCGGCGTCGGGTCCGAACTGGGGCCGGCGTTCTCCATCGGAATAGACCTCGATAGCGCTGACCAGTTTCCATGCACCGATCAATCGGTCCCTGTCGATCATTATGAGGTCCTCTCGGTGTGAGCATTTTTGGCGGGGTGGGCTTTACCGCGGCCGATGTGTGTCTCGTTCGAGGACGACCTTGCCTATGGTCCGGCCGGTTTCGAGGAGTTCATGTGCGCGGTTGGCTTGACTGAGGGGAAATATGCTGTCGATGGTGGGTCGTATCAGTCCGGTCTCGATCAGGGGCAGCACCTCCCGGGTGACGCCGGCAACGATGGCCTGCTTCTGCGCTGTGGGGCGCCCGCGCAGCATGGTCGCCGAAATACTGGCGCGTCGAGCCAGAAGTTCCCACAGATCGATGGTGGTCGGGTTCATCGAACCGCCGATCATGATTAGGTGACCATCCGGCGCCAGGCATTTGAGGTTTCGTTGTAGGTATTTCGCGCCTACGACGTCGAGGATTGCGTCGACCCCTCGCCCGTCTGTGGCGGCGAGGGTTCTCGAGACGAAGTCCTCGGTTCGGTAGTTGATCGCTTCGAGCACCCCGAGTTCACGAGCCGCATCTGTTTTTGCGGTGCTGCCGGCGGTGGTGATGACGTGCGCGCCGATCGCGCGCGCCCACTGTATGGCGAAAGATCCGATTCCACCGCCTGCGCCGTGAATCAGCACGGTCTCACCTGCGGTAAGTCCGGCGATCATCGCGAGGTTGGAATAGACCGTGCAGGCGACTTCCGGGAACGATGCGGCTTCGGCCATCGTCACGCCCCTGGGTTTCGGCATGACCTGCACTGCGGGTACTGCGACTTCTTCGGCGTAGCCGCCCCCGGTCAGCAGAGCGCAGACTTCGTCGCCGATTTTCCAATCGGTGACGTCACGGCCGATCGCGGAGATCGTTCCTGCGCACTCGAGTCCGAGACCGCGCGGTGCACCAGGCGGAACCGGGTAGAGGCCACGTCGTTCGAGCAGGTCGGCATTATTGACACCCGCGGCTTGCACCTGGATGAGAACTTCGTCGGGACCGGGGGTGATGCGGTCTACCGGGACGAACCGAAGGACGTGTGGGGCACCTGGGCGGTCGAACAGAACAGCTGAAGTCATCGGATTCTCCTAGTGGTGGTCCCGGGCGGAAGGAGCTGTGTGGTCACGCTCCTTCCACCCGGTGGTTTCAGTGTTCGTCGTAGTGGTCTCCGTGCGAGGCGGGCCGGCAGGAGCGGTGGATGTAGTCCACGTGATCGCTGTGGGGGACGGCGTCGTGTCCACAACCTGGACCGTGGGCGTGTTCTGCGGCGGTGTGATGCGCCGGGCACGTGGGTGGGGTGCCCATCTCCGGCGGCGCAGTCAGGCGGCGGCTTCGGCGGCGCGGGCCTTGGCGAAGTTGGCGATGCTCTGGGCGTAGTGCGGGGTCTCGAGCTCGCAATGCTGCCCGGAGGCCTGCTGCCGAGCCGCGGCCGCTTCCTCGAAACTCTGACCGCCGGCGGTGATGAACTCGAGAAATTCCTCGGTCGGGTGCGAGGTGACGGTGTTGATGTAGCGCAGGTTGTCGCCGTCGAGCTGTTCGATGCCCAGCTCCCAGATGACCTGGGTGGTGGTCCAACCGGCAGGGGAGAGGACATCGGAGATCGAGACCATCTTGCAGTAGTGCTTGCTTGCCTCCTCGAAGCGGTACTGCTGAATGACCAGGCCGGTGCCGATCATTTCGACGTTGATCGACATCGGGGTTCCGTCGTCGTCGACGGTGTAACCGGCCGCCTTGTGATCGCCGGGTGCGCAACGCTGGTATTCGTGGGTCGGCAGCGTCTTGAGCCACTGTTCGATGTCGATGTAGTCGAACGGTGCGGTCACATCAGCGGTGACCACTGCGTGCGAGAGCTGCAGATCGGGTCGAGGAGTTGCACTCATGGGAATGTCCTTTGCTCTGCCGACCGGATCTTCCGATCGGAATCTGTTCGACGAGAACAAGTTTCACGTACCACCCGTATGCCTGTCATTGACGGTTCCGGCACTTCCTCTCTACCTGCCAGCCGGTATCGGCGGCTTGTCGTAGGGAGTATTTGGACGGCTCGGCGATCAACGAACGCTACGGTTGAACTCGTAAAGATCTGTCCGACATCGTGTTGCGATGCGTTTCAGCTCACTGTGGGGGGTGCCTGCGGGTGTATACGGATCGGCTCTGATGCGCTGAGGGCGACTGGTTGTATGACTTGGGGGGACTCTCGGGGCAGCTTGAAGAGAGGCCGGTTCTGCTGCCGTGCCGTCTTGGCGAGGCGCATCACTGCAGCGGTCGCGGCGTTCGTCGACCGCGGCGGCGTTTGCCGGACTGCCGCGCATTCTGCGCCGGTGTTCCACTCTGCGCCAGATGTGTACGGCGCACTGGATCCGCTGTCGGAACGCTTGTGACCGAGAGGTCAGGTGGCCGGTTATCGGCCGGCCACCTGACGTTCTCAGTGTTCGTCGTAGTGGTCTCCGTGCGGGGCGTGCCGGCAAGAGCCGTGGATGTAGTCCACGTGATCGCCGTGGGGGACGGCGTCGTGTCCACAACCTGGACCGTGGGCGTGCTCTGCGGCGGTGTGATGGGGTGCACACGTGTTGTTCGTGGTCATCGCGATTCCTCTTGTGTGTCGGTTACGCGGCGGCTTCGGCGGCGCGGGCCTTGGCGAAGTTGGCGATGCTCTGGGCGTAGTGCGGGGTCTCGAGCTCGCAATGCTGCCCGGAGGCCTGCTGCCGAGCCGCGGCCGCTTCCTCGAAACTCTGACCGCCGGCGGTGATGAACTCGAGAAATTCCTCGGTCGGGTGCGAGGTGACGGTGTTGACGTAGCGCAGGTTGTCGCCGTCGAGCTGTTCGATGCCCAGCTCCCAGATGACCTGGGTGGTGGTCCAACCGGCAGGGGAGAGGACATCGGAGATCGAGACCATCTTGCAGTAGTGCTTGCTTGCCACCGCGAAGCGGTACTGCTGGATGACCAGGCCGGTGCCGATCATTTCGACGTTGATCGACATCGGGGTTCCGTCGTCGTCGACGGTGTAACCGGCCGCCTTGTGATCGCCGGGTGCGCAACGCTGGTATTCGTGGGTCGGCAGCGTCTTGAGCCACTGTTCGATGTCGATGTAGTCGAACGGTGCGGTCACATCAGCGGTGACCACTGCGTGCGAGAGCTGCAGATCGGGTCGAGGAGTTGCACTCATGGGAATGTCCTTGGGGTTCGAGCCGGCGTGACGGCGGGAATTGCGGACGGTGGCCCGCGGTATCGACGCTAGGTGCGGCTCTTGGTTGGCACATCACCTTCACGAAGGCGGCACATCGCATGTTGACCCGTACAGCTGAAAACTGTCGCGCTCGACTGCGAAAATGAGTCTTTCAACCGATGCGCGATCGAGAACAATGGTCGAAGCTCAGTCCAACGTCGCCGCACCCTCGGAGATGGCAACGGGATCGGGACATTGCCTTGTCCGACGCAGTCGGAGCCCAGGTCGACAGCCTCTGGTGGTCGCAGCATGCTCGAACAAATCCCGCAGGAAGTAGGTTCATTGCGTGATGATCAACAGGGCAGCGGGGGTCAGCGGGGAAGAACTTGTCGACCCGGATGACGAGCACCGAGCTCGTTGGGCACGCCTGTCGTCTGGCACGACGTCTGGACGCTTTCGCTTGCCCATTCGCGGTCGCGCGCGCGAAACGGCCGCAATCGGTCGGGGCATCGACGAGACGCTATCGGGAAAGCGTTCGGTGACGTTGGTGGTCGGTGATCCGGGGATCGGTAAGACCCGCCTGCTGCAGCACGCACTCGAGACTGCGGACTCGCGCGGCCTTCCGACAATGGTAGTCGCGCCGGAGATCGATTCTCATCTGACGCCACTCGGAGCGATGATCGATGCCGGTACGTGTGCAGGGTTACTCTCTGCCGGAGAGCTGGCCACGATTTTACGTGGTGCCGCCCCCCAGTATGGTCTGACCAGACTGATTGCTGATGCCCTCGAAGTCGCGTCCAGCGCCTCCGCGTCCGTGGTTGTTGTCGATGACTTGCAATGGCTCGACGTGGGATCGCTGGGTGCCATCACCGCGCTGATTCGCGACCTTCAGAGCGTTCCCGTGTACTGGCTTTTGGCCACGCGCACGGGCGTATACAGCGCTGCCCACCAACGTTTCCTGACTCACATCGTCTCGTTGACGCACCCGCTCGAGCTCACGCCCCTGAGCAGCACTGCGGTGGGATCGATCACCCAGGATGCACTCGGCGGTTCAGCAGGTCCTGGACTGCAGCATGCGGTGGAAAGAGCTGGCGGTTTTCCGCTGCTAGTCCTCGAGATGCTCGGGGGGCTCGAAGAAGAAGGATTGCTGGCACCCACGGGCGGGGCGATCGACATCGCCGGCGACACAGTTCCCGCGCGGTTCGGTACCTCGGCTCGTGAGCGGCTCACCCACGTCAGTCCCGAAGCGCTTCGTATTATGCAGGTCGCCAGTCTCTACGGGCGCGAGTTCTCGATCAACGGAGTACTCGAGGTGTTGGGCCACACTGCGATAGCCGCGGCACCGGCGATCCAGGAGCTGCTCAATCTCGAATTCATCGTCGACACGGGCACGGCGCTTGCGTTCCGTCACGACACCATTCAGGCCGCCGCCGCCGACAGCCTTGCGCCGAGTTTGCGCAGGGCCATGGGCCGAGAAGTACTGCACAAACGTCTACGCTCCGGTGAGGGCGTAAGTGCTCTCGCTGCCATGATTGCCTCGGTCGCCGATGCAGGCGACGATGATTCCATCAAGTTGCTCTTCGACGCCGCCAATGCGCTGGCTGCCACGGACATGCAGGGTGCAGCAGATCTGGTCATCATCGGTGGACGGCTAGCGGCGGGGCGGGCGGTGCACGCCGAACGCATAGCCGCACTACTTCCGTTCGTCCTCGCCGCCGGTCGACCGGACGACGCCACGCACATCATCAATTCACTGCTGCCAGTTCTGAGTCCCGACTCGCGCGCCCGGGTCGGCTTAGCAGTGGCTCGGCAACTCACCGAGTCGGATTTCAACGGTGCCATCGACGAAACGACTGCAGCACTGAATATTCCAGGAGTGTCGGACGAGACGACAGTGAAGCTTCTTGCCGTGCGTGCGCTGAATTATGCGAACAAAGCGGACGCCGTGGGGCTACGGCAAAGCCTTGCACAGGCGCGGGCCGTCGCAGACGATGATCGAGACGGATATGCCCTCGCCACTATAGATGCCACCGAATCGGTCCTGTTGTTCAATCAGGGTCAGTTTCACGCCGCTGATCGGCTGCAACGTCAGGCTCTCGACCGAGTGATCAGGACGGGAAATCCTGCACTGTGGCTGCCCGAGGGTTTGTGGTTGGCGTTCATGCGCAACAGCCTGGGTTACAGCTGGGAGGCGCTCAGAATCATCGAAGCGGGATTGGTAGAGGCGAACGTCGCGAGCAATGTCACCGCCGAGGCCTATTGGATGATGGTGCGCGCACGAACGCTGTTCGATCTCGGCCGACTCGACGACGCACGCACGCAAGCCGAAACTGTACTCGACTTAGCAGCGGACCTCGGTCTCGGCGACTTCACCAACGCCACTGCGGGCATTGTGCTTCATAGAGTCGCGCTGTACACAGGGGACAACGAACTACTCGACACCGCGCGACCACTCGTCGAGCAACTCGCGGACGGTGTGGGCCTGACCAGAACAGGCCGATGGAGTCTCGTCATCGAAGCGGTCGTTGCCGGCGACCTGGCAACTGCGTACGACCGTTCTGCACTAGCGGTCGAGTCATTGACGGATCCGATTCCGTCGATGAACTCGCCAGCGGACTTCGCCGACGACATCACGCTGGCATATGTGTGCCGCGAGTTGGGGAAATCGTCGACCCTCGACGTGATCGTCGACATCGCCGCCGATCGTGCCGACCGGAACCCGGGAAACGACCTTGTGCGCGCAGTCGCAACCGCCACGAACGGTATACGTGAGCGATCCTCTGCCGAGTTGATGCGGGCAGTCGCGCAGTTGCAGCCCGTGAGTCGCCCGTTGGTTCAAGCTCAGCTGTTGGAGACGGCATCGTGGTACGGGCACGAAGGACAGGGGATGACAGAGGCGTTGATCCGGGCACTCGGCATCTACGAAGAGCTCGGTGCCGTGCGCGCCGCGAGCAGGGTGCTTCAAACGCTACGACACCAGGGCGTACGAACCCGCTTCAAGTCGAAACTTGACGACAGGAGCGGTCTGACGGCGCGCGAGCACCAGGTTGCAGGCCGAATTGCGGCGGGGCTGACCACCAAACAAATAGCTCTGGACTTGGCGTTGTCACACCACACCGTGGTCACCCACATTCGGCACATTTACGAAAAGTGGGGAACGAACACCCGGCGAGAGGTAGCGGAGCGCTTTCGGGCGCTGGCGGACTGACGTCCTCAGCGACACCCGGCGACGCTGCACGGCGTAATGGTCCTTATGCGAAAACCGTACGAATGCAGACGATTCAACGTGGGGTGTCCGGTTGTCTGTTTTGTCCGGTGGAACATCGCATGCATGCGATGCCAGCGGCGCAAACATGCGATGTGCCTCCGGTCGGCCCGACTTAGTGTTCCTTCAATCACCTCGCAGCGAAGAAGGAACGGTCAATGCAGCCATGGGAGCCCGACGATCGCACACTGATCGGGCGCGACTCGCTACTCGAAGAGGCCCGCCTGTGCCTCTCGGACGTACCCGGTCACCGCCGAATACTCCTCATTTCCGGCGGCCGAGGAATAGGTAAGTCCGTACTGGTCAACGCAATTGGACAACGCGCGCGGAGCCAACAACACGAGGTGCACGCAGTGCAATGCGGCGGCGCGACTGGCAGCGCCGAGACGGTCGTTCTCGCGATCGACGTCGCATGCAGGTCAGGACTGCACGGCGACGGATCGCCTGTCGGCAAACCGCCGCTGCTCTTGATCGACGATCTTCACCATCTCGAGCCTGCTGTGCGCGAGGGGATCGCTTCGACCATCAAGGCCGCTGCACACACCCATGACCTGCGATGTATTGCCACCACCACCGACGACGCGACACCATCAGCATGGCGCGAATTCTCGCTGCAGACCCTCCACCCGCTGAACGACCGCGAGATCGGCGCGCTGCTACGCCTGCGAGGACTTCACGCACCAGCGACGCACTCGAACGACATCTACATCCGCGCCGAAGGTAACCCCTTGGCCGCCATAGAACTCTCACGCGCGCCATCGGACCGAGTCGACTTCGATCTGAGTCCGAGGCCCGTTATGACGGGTCCGTTGAAGGACGCCGGAAGAGAGCTACTCGCCTCCCTCGATCGCGCCGGACGCACTACTGCGCTCCGCGAAGTTCTCGCGCGCAATGTACTCGGCGCTATACAAGAAAATGAACTCCCCGTCGGCACCGGCCATCACTGCCATCTGCCCGGGCAGGTGGATGTCACCGCACGCCTGCTCGTCCACGCCGAGGCCACCCCCGAGGAACTGCATGCCGGCCACCGCGAACTCGCCGACGATCCATCTCTTCCCCACCACCTCAGACTGCTGCACCTGTCCCTGGCATCGGAAAAGCCCGACGACGACCTGGCGGATCGTCTGGAATTCCTCGCCGAGGATCTTGTGGCCGCATTACGTTATCGGTCCGCGGTCCTGGTGCTGTGTCGAGCCGCAGCGCTGGCCACCGCGGGCAGTCGCACATCGATGCTGCTCGCACGGGCCGCGTCGATAGCTGCCTTCGCAGGACATGTCGCCCTTGCACACGCGATCGTCCAGCGTGAACGGAGCTGTACTCTACGACCCGATACTGCAAGCACGGCCGCCACGACTGCCTTCCTGCAGTTCGTCGCCGAAGATGACGTTCGATCGGTGCTGGCCGACGTCCTGAGAACGGTCGAAGCGTTGGCGTCGCCAACGTCGCATCCAGACTCTCTCAATCAGCTCCTCGCCTCGGCGTTTGCTTACGCCGTCACTGACGGAGACGTCGACGCGATCGAGCGTGTCGTGGAGCTGGCCGAGACCCACCACCGCGCGTTGGACCCGGTCAACACGCTGATCAGCCGAACGCTGTCACCGGCAGGCTCGACAGGGCACATATGTGCTCTTGACGACCGTGCGCTAAGGGGCGCGGTACTCGCGTCGCTCCGCGGCGGTGAACCGTGGAAACCAGTGCTCTTGCACCTCGCACTGCCTTTCTTGTCCTGGCATCCTGGGGATTATCGGTGGCTGAACGAACGGTTCGACCTCCGAACGAGGCTGTGTCCCACACTCGTCGACATCGCATTGCTGAAAGACCAGGCTTCCGCAACCGCCCGAGGACGCTACCGATATGCAGTCGAACAGGCCGGTCGGCGGACCAGGGAAGGCATGCCGAGCTTCTTCGGCCGACACAGGGACACCCTCAGTGCGCTGACAGCCAGTCTTCGTGGCGATCTTGCTGCCGTGGCCGGATCGGCGGACTCCGCCGCTCGAATGTCTGCGGAGGTACACGACGCCGTGATCACCATCGACCTCATCTCACGTAATCGTCATGAAGCCGCTTTCGAGCGTGTACGACACAGCGAGTCGTCGGTAGCGGTGTGGCTACGCGATCCGTACGGGCCGTTGAGAATGATCGATTTCGTCGAATGCTGTGTGCGGCTGGGTCGCCCCGGCGACGGTCGGACATACCTCGACAGGGTGCACCGGTCTAGACCCGACTTCTGGTCGACGCGCCACGCGGCGCTCATGACGGCGGCGGAAGCCATTCTGGCCGAGAACTGCAACGACGCGATGTTCGAGCTCGCGCTCGGCGACATCCGGAAGTCGGGGTGGTCGTTCGATCTGCCCCGGGTAACCCTCGCCTATGGGGAGTGGCTTCGTCGCAACCACCGCATCCTCGACAGTCGTCGCCATTTGGTTCAGGCTGTTGCCCTCTTCGACGGGCTCGGCGCAGTGCACTGGGTACGTCGGGCGGAGGAGGAACTACGCGCAGCAGGATCTACACAGCGTGACTCGGCAACCGGCTTTCCTTTCGCCGAACTGACCGGACAAGAACATCGGATTGCGTCCATGGCTGCGTCCGGGTTGACGAACAAGGAAATTGGGCGGGAGTTGTACTTGTCTGCTCGTACCGTCAGCGGGCATCTGTATCGGGTGTTTCCCAAATTGCAGATAACCAAGCGGTCGGCCCTCCGGGACGCTCTGGTTCGCTACGACGAAGAACGCGCACCGCGGACAACGGCGATGGCGGGGTGAGGGCTTTCGATGTCGAGATCACTCGACAGTCGACAGATAGCTGTGGACGAAGGTCACCGCCATCGCACCTTCACCGACCGCCGAGGCCACGCGTTTGACCGAATTGCGGCGCACGTCGCCGGCGGCGAAGAACCCGGGCACCGCTGTTTCGAGGTAGTACGGTGCCCGCTTGAGCGGCCACGTAGCTCTACGGGATTCTTCTTCTAGGTCAAGACCGGTGACCAGGAAACCCTGGTGATCGCGAACCACCGGCGTCTGTGCTGCCCAGTCACTGTCGGGTTCCCCTCCGATGCACACGAACACGCGTGCCCCTCCTTACGTTTGTGTGGGGAGTTTGACCTCGATTCCACCGAGGTTCAGGTAGATCATCGCCTTGAGTGATTCAGCGGAATGATGACCGTAACCACGGGCGTTGATCAGCCTGATCTTCGAGTTGATTCCCTCGATGAGAGCATTCGAGATCCCTAGCTCGATTGCCGCACAGATCGCCTCCGCTTTCTTCTCGATCATGCGGGCCAGTTGTACGAACGCGATGATCCCGCAGGACCGCGCTTCCTCGATCCAACGCCGCAAGTAACGCACGGCATTGGAGGGCGCGACCTTGCGGTAGAGATCGCGGAACTGTTCCTTCAAACGCCACGCAGTCCCGACTTCGGTGTCGGCATTGATGACCGTTCGCAGCAGCGACTTGTGAGTCTTGGTCAGCCGATTCTTACCCAGCCGCAACGCTGTTCGAGCCTTGCGCCATTGGGGCGCCTGCATCGTCAACGTACGACGAACCGACGCCGCATCGGAGAACACTCGGTCCAGAGCACGGTTGACCCACTGCATGACATGAAAGGGATCCATGCATTGGCGGGCGCGCGGGACGTGATGTTCGGCGGCGGCCCGGAAAGCCGGAGACCCGTCCATCGACACCACCTGCACCGCGCCTCGTTCCCGGGCGGACTGTTGCTCGAAAAATTCCGAAAACGACTCACGCCCTCGGCCCTCGGCGATGTACACGACCTTGCCGGTGTCGTGATCGCCGACGATGGTGAGGTACTTGTGCGGATGCCGATAGCAGATTTCGTCGACACCGATCCGATACAGCCTGTCGAGCCGACGCGAATCGATCAACGCATCGACCGCCCGCGTGACGATGGAGGTGACCGTACGCCACGCACAGCGCATCAACGTCGAGACCGAGGTGCGATCGGTACGCGTCACCAGCCACAGCACTGTGTCTTCGAAGTCCCGCGTGTGTCGTGCTCTCGGCCTTGCCCACGGCACGTCCTCGGTTCGAACGCCGCAGGTCGGGCACTCTATTCGGTGGATCGAGTAGACCAGCCACACCTTGTGGCGACCGAAATCGAGATGCCGCCACCGTCTGGGCGCCTGGTCGTACGATGCGGCAGTGGTGTACCCGCACGGACACTTCGACCGCCGCGCACGACGCCGCAACACGACCTCGACGGAGCTATCTGTGATCGACACATCCGATACCGATGCACCGGGAATCTGAAGCAGACGGTTAAATGCAGTACTGACGCGCACGTGTAGCGGCCCTCCGGGTTGAGGTTGGTGTAGGAACCCCGAAATCTAGAGGCCCAGCACGTGCGCGTCCCTCATCTCACCGGCAACTCGCCGAACACTGCGTCCAACAACACAACCCACCCTGAACAGCAGAAATGGCGCCCACACAAACCTCAGGAGCGCCACACGCGTTCGGTCTCGACCGAGTCGACCGTTCCGGTTCGGGCGTCGTCGATTCGAATGGAGGTGAGACTGTCGGTGCCGTCGAGCGCGGTCACTCTGCTGCAGGTGCGAATGGTGACGTTGGGCTGTTGAGTGACCCTTCGTTCGAGGTAGGCCGACAACGTCGCGGACAGGCTCGGTCCGCGGACCAGCATGGTGACGTGCTTGGCGTAGGCCGAGAGGTTCATGACCGCTTGGCCGGCGGAATTCCCCCCACCGACGACGAACACTTCCAGGTCCTCGCACGTGGGTGCCTCGCTGGTCCCTGCACCGTAGAACAGGCCGCGTCCAATGAACTCGTCTTCACGAGCTAGACCCAGACGCCTCCATTCGACCCCTGTTGCGCAGATATTCGACCGCGCTACCAGCGTGGTTCCGTCGTTGAGAGTGGTGCGTATGCGGTTGCCGGTGAACTGAGCCTGTAGCCCGTCGCGCATCAGCAGCAGTTCCGCGCCGAACGCCACGGCTTGCTGACGGGCGCGCTCGGCCAATTCTCGACCGGAGATTCCACCCGGAAACCCCAGGTAGTTCTCGATCAGGCTGCTGTAGCCGGCTTGGCCTCCTATCGCTTCTCGTTCGAGCACGACAACGCTCAGGCCCTCCGATGCCGCGTACACCGCAGCCGAGAGTCCCGCAGGGCCTGCCCCGTAGACGCAGACGTCGTATTCGCGTAGTTTCGGCTGCTTCACCCATCCCAGCCGGTTTGCGATATCGGCAACGCTAGGGGAGTGCAGGCGCGTTCCATCGGGAAGTTCGACGATCGGCAGAGCGGCATCTGTCATGGGGACACCGATAAGTCGCATGCAGTCAAGATCGTTGTCGATGGCGGTCCACGAGAAATGGACGACGCTGCGGCTGAGAAAGTCTCGGACTTCGAAGGCGCGGCGGCACTGACTTCGACCGTAAACCTGCACGAGCTCGGTGGTGTGCGCCGGGGTCGGCATCATGAAAATTGGCCTTTCGGTGGCGTGGGGTCACTACAGCCGACGAAGTGGGCGAGGCGGCTATACAGCGAGGTCGAAACCCCGGCTTGGTGGGCGGATAGCTGGTGCTACAACGTCAGCCGAGCAAATGCGCCCAGCTTTTTTGGTAGCCGGTCGGCGGGGCCTGGGACCGATTGATCTACCGGATGACTCCGGGGTGGTTCGAGTGCTGCTTCTGTGGCGAGGAATTGGCGTGTTCCGTAGTCCCAGAACCATCCTTCGCCGGGTTCGAAGCTTTGGATGACGCGGTGTCCGGTTGCTCTGGCATGGGCGCTGGCGTGGCGGTGCAGCGAGTCATCGCAGCATCCGACATGACCGCATTTGGCACACCGGCGCAGGTGCACCCACCAACTGCCGGTCCGGTTGCATTCGACACAGCCGGCAACACTGGGCGGAACTGTCGGATCGATGAAGTCGTGCATGCTGCTCGTGGTTGCCTTTCGGGCGTCGGTCCGCAGTGCAGTGGCAGCAGGCTGCGGACCGACGCCAGCCGCAGCGTGCTGCGGAGTGCGAATGAAGTACTGCTCTTCGGACTGTGAACGGACAGTATTGGGGAAAGCGCTGTGTGACTGCCGATTTCGCGGCGGGTGTCTACTCGACGAACAGCTGGACGCCGTTCGGCTGCCACTGGCACAGGAAGTTTCTCTCCGCACGTTCCTTCACAAGAAGTTCCCCGAGGTCGAAGCATTCGAGCTCGGTCGCGAAAGGTCCCCCGTAGGCGATGTACTGGCTGCCCCCCAGCACGATGAACCTGCTGTATTCGAGGCCTGGAAACGACTCGACCCGAACGATGTCGCGCCCGAACTCGGACGGTTGATAGTGCACTGCCGACGCCCCCAGTGGAACCGATCCTGCAGGCACCGGCAGATGGGTTCCCCTCGGTAGGTGTACGTACAGATCGTGGGTGGTGCTGTCCTCGGCGAATGCCGGTCCGGCCAGGGCGAGGCTGGCGGCAACTGTCAGGACAGCAGATCCGGCGATTGCGGCCAGACGTAGAAGTTTCATGAGGGTTCCTTCGGAAGGTGCCGCCGTGACGCGGCAGGATCGATTGGGTTGTAGCGCAATGTTTTCCGACTTTCCTGGCAAGTGCCTGAGTCAAATGACCCGCCGCGTGACAGGTGAGTTGTGGCACCCGCGGCGGCGGAACTCGAGATCCGGTCGGATCTGCACGGTGGCTGGCGGACTCGCGCTGTACGCTGCCCGATAGAGGCTCTCCGAGGCTCGTCGCCAAGATCCGAGCGAGCTGCCGGGCAGTTGGCTCCTCACTACCGTCAGACCGCCCGAGTACGGAACCAACAGCGATCTCAAGGCGTCGCCCAGTGAGATACTGCTCAACGCTGCGGCCTCATCGATTGTTGCGCAACGGTGCTCACGCCGTGACGCGAGGTGCATGTTGAATACGTGACCCTCGCCTTGAGCTCGGAAGAGGGGTGCCGCGGCTCGTGTCATGTTGATCATCCCGAAGGGGTTGACGTGCAGGAGTGCGTTCCCGCAAGGTGCCGCGTCGGTAGCTGGTCCTGGTGCATTGACGAGAAGATCCAACCGGCCGAAATTGCTGATCGTGATGCTCATTGCCCGCTCCGCGTCACGGGCGTCGTCGATGTCGACCTCGATGGTGACGGTGGGGCAGATGCGAGATAGCGCCGTGAGGTTGCCGTCCAAACCCGGGGGTACGAGCTCGACCACGACATTGTCGCCAACGCTCGACACTCGGTGGGCGAGTGCCCAACCGCACCGACGCCCGGTCCGGTGAACATCCATACACTCATCGTCTGGGCTCAGCTGCTGGTCGCCGGTGTACGTACTGTGCGCACCCGACAAGGGTGTCGCCCCCAAGGTGTGGGTAGTGGTGCCCCAGGGTGAGCGGTTCGACGACACCACGGCGCATCGCAGTGATGGAATCGCTGAGCGCGATGGTCGCCGCAACGAGCTCTGTGCCGCCGCGCGCTATGCCAATCGGTCGGTGTCGACTCGTCGACGATGTGTGGTGCAATTCGAGATGCACCTCGTGGCACACGCGCACTATCGCATCGCACTCCTTCGACATCGCCGAGTTCCGGGCGAAGCCCCGAACGCTGGGCTCTCGATCGGCGCGCGCTCTCATCGTCGATTGCACGTGCAGCGCCACCTGATGGAACACCGACGCCGTTGTGCAAGTGCTTTCGCGCAACGTCGATGCTGCCTGCCGGTTGTTCATCGCGCCGCGGCCGGGGGCAACGAAGGGCAGCTCGGTCGATTCCGTCAAATATCTGCTGACTGCATGCATGTCGAGGGTCGGGCGCGAACCATCGGACGGGCAACCGAACGACACGGTAAACGGTCCGTCCACCGCTTTCCGCGCGGTCTCGACGGTCGATGAAAGCTGCTGCGCCCAGTGCGCCGCGAACTCTCGATCCCTTTGGCTATCCCACGTCCCGATGACAGTTGGCTCGCCGTCGAGGCGTCGGCTGTACTGGCGCAGAGCGTTGCCGAGTAGTGCGGCGGTGGGCAACAGGATGCGCGAGACCTCGAGCGCGGCGGCCACCGTGGCCGCGGCCGCCGCGCTCGCGGACCCCTCCTGCAACGAGGCGACATCGGCGATGCAGACGCCTCCGCCTGCTGCACCGGCCAACAGCTCGCAGGCGCGATCCGCGATCAACCGGTCCATGAGCGAGCCGCCTTCGCACCTGTGTGCGTCTCGGCGCTGGCTCGTGAACAGTTCGTCGAGGTCACCATCGAGGACGTGGGTCGCAGCCGCTGTGATCGCACCAGCCACGTGCAGAGGTAGCACCCCCCGCGCCCCGTTCGAGAACGCCGCAGCACGGCGCAAGTGCCCATACGCGTGCAAGATCTCCACCGGACGTGTCGAGCAGTCGACGTCCTGGCTATACCCTGCAAAGGGTCCTGCGCTCGCGGACAATGGGGCACCTGCGGTACACCCGGAGCCCGTAGTCGAGCCAGTCGAGCATGCATCGGGGTTCCAGCGATACCCCTGATCGGGAACGTTTCGCCTTCCACGCGAACACTTACGCACGGCCATCGCGATTTCCCTTCCTCCAGTGATCGACGAGGCACCCACTGCGCGATCGCGTCATCTGTGTGCGTCGGCAGTTCAGTGGCGACATGTCCCTGTCATGTTTCGGGTGAGCGGTTGCTCAGGCATGCGTCAAACGACCTCGAACGGTTGAGTCACAACAGATTCGAGCTTCACCGCCGGGTCAATCCCGGACGTCAATTGACGCATGCCGCTCGCCGGTCTGCGCGGCATACTCGGTCCGACTCGTCACCTCCACGGCGATGCACGCTGCGGCTCGTTCCGCCGACACGAAAGACCCGCATGACTGCCACCATCCCGCACTCGGCCACATCACCGGTTATGCGATATACCACCTTGGCAATTTGCTGCAGCAGTGTGCTTGTCGCGTCGCTGGACAACACCATCGTCAACGTCGCCCTACCGTCGATCGCTCGGGATCTGGATGCGTCGCTGTCGACTTTGCAATGGACTGTCGATGCGTACTTGCTGGTGTTGGCCAGTCTGCTCATGTTCTCCGGCTCGATTGCGGACCGATTCGGACGCAAACGCACGTTCGCAACAGGCCTGGTGATCTTCACCGTCGGTTCAGCCATGTGCGGGATGTCGACTTCTCTGCACCTGTCAAACCCCAGCAAATCTGTTTGATCTAGCCCCAGGGTTTCCGCCTATGGGGACGATTCGCCGGTCCAACCTCGTTGATTGGTCGGAGGTTTGCGCGGTCGGCGCTATCCGTCAGTGACGGGCATGACGCGTGCTGTGGAAGGAATGCACGTTGCGAGATCTTCGCGTAGCCGTAGTTGCCGCTCCGGGGTCAACGGCGCGAACAGCTGCTTTTCCACCGCCCGTACGGCGATGCTGGCACGTCGCAGAATTGTCTGACCGTCGTCGGTGAGTTCGGTCGGTAGCGCACGGCCGTGGGGAGCCTCGACGGGTCGGGTGAGCAGCCCGCGCTCTTGCAGTCGGCGGAGCACCAGGTTCATCGACTGCCGTGTCACGAAAGCGCGACGGGCCAGCTCGGAACTGGACAACCCGGCGTTTTGCCCGAGTAGCTCCAAACAGGCGTACTGCGGGACGGTCAGGTCGAGCGGCCGAAGCGTCTCATCCATCGCAGTGCGCAGCGAAGCATGCACCTGCTTGAGGACATACCCCACCGAGAGCCCCAATTCACCGACTAGCTCTTGATTCATGTCAGCAGTGTGACATAGGCTCAATGTCAACACACTGACATAAGGAGGCTGTCCATGGCTGGCAACGTCACGTACTTCGAAGTACCCAGTAGCGACATCGAGGCGACTCAGCGGTTCTGGGGTTCGCTGTTCGGTTGGAAGTTCAACAAGGGGAACTTCCCGGGCTACTCGATGATCGACGGGCCCACCCCAATGGGCGGTGCGCCACACGAGGATTCGTCACGGCACCCGCGAATCTTCTTCGCCGTCGACGACATCCATGCGGCCGTCGAGCGGGTGCGAGAACTGGGCGGCACTGCAGAGGATCCTGTGACGATTCCATCCGGGGCGTTCGCCCACTGCGTCGACGACCAAGGTGTGGAGTTCAGCCTCTCCCACGAGCCGGAGGGATCGGCTTGAGCCGGGCGTCTACTCGAATGGCCACCACGACGCCGAGCCTGTTCAGATCGCTTCTACCGCTGGCGGTAGCGACCTTTGCGGTCGGGACCGACGCGTTCGTGATCGCTGGTCTTCTGCCCGCTATCGCAGCTGACCTCGACGTCACTGTCGCGGCGGCCGGGCAGTTGGTGACCGTGTTCGCGTTGACGATCGCGGTCACGGCACCGGTGCTGGGTTGGCTGTTGAGTGGACTCGATCGTCGGAAAGCGCTCCAACTTGCGCTGGCTGTATTTGTGGTCGGCAATATCGTGACCGCGTTGAGCTCTAGCTTCCCGATCATGATGATGGCCCGGTTCGTTACAGCTCTAGGAGCGGCAACGATCACAGCCACAGCGGCGAGTGCGGCGGTGGCGATTGCGCCCGCGGAGCGTCGCGGTCGCGCAATGGCGGTCGTCATCGGCGGCCTGACACTGTCGACTGCGTTGGGTATGCCTCTCGGCAACTTGATCGGCAGCGTCGATTGGCGGCTCACCCTGTGGGCCGTTGCAGGACTGGGAATTATTGCCGCAGTTGGGGTCTCGGTCTCATTGCCGAGAGTGTCGCTTCCGGCCGTCAGCCTAGTTGTCCGTCTCGCCCCGCTGCGTCAGGTCAACGTGCTCACGATATTGGGAGCAACGGCGCTGATCATGGCTGGGCATTACACCGTCTACACCTACTTGGGCGCGATCACGGCAGGAGCCACCGCGGGCTCGTTTACCAACGCGTTCACCGTGATTCTCCTCGCGTGGGGCGTCGGCGTGCTTGCCGGAAACTTCGCCGCTGGGTTCTGGGCCGATAAGGGTTCAGGGCTGGGAGCCGCTCTGGCAGCACTCGGCGGCGGCACCCTCCTACTGGCGATCAGCCCGCTCACAGTCAGCCACCTGATTACAGTGACCGTCTGGGCCGCTGTGTGGGGAGCCACCGACGGGATGGCCTCGGTAGTGCAGCAACACCGCCTGGTTGCGATCGCACCCGCATCCGCGCCGTTACTTTTCGGACTGAACTCCTCCGCGATCTACCTCGGCGTCGCGGCAGGAGGCTTCATCGGAGGCGGGGCGCTGGAGTGGCTAGCCCCCACTCTGCTTGGTGTCCCCGCAGCCGTGCTGGCTGTGCTCGCCACCTTGCTGACCATCGCTCAAAGCGGACGAGGCCGCACGAGAATCATACAGCGAGATCCAGGACGAAGCCCGACGAAACACTAGCCTGGGGCTTTCATGCCGGTAGTTAGTGGCGGCGTGTCAAGATGGTGGAATGGTGCCTTGAACTGGGAGAATTCGACTTACCACAGTTGAAACCCGACCAGTTCGAGAGGCACCATCCCGGTGAGTAAGTCTACGTCGCCCTACCCCGCCCTGTCTGTCGATGCCACCGGAGGCGGCATCGTGTCGCACGCCGGAGCGGTGACACTGCTCCGAACCGCGGACGCTACCGGGCTCACCGCAGCGTTGTCCGGGCAGCTTTCGTTGTGGCGGAAACCGTTGGCGCAGTTCGACCCCGGCAAAATCATCACCGACCTCGCCGTGTCGTTGGCGCTCGGTGGTGACTGCCTCGCCGACATCGCGACCCTGCGCGAACACACCGCCGTGTTCGGGAAAGTACCCTCCGACCCAACCGTCTCCAGACTGATCGCAACCTTGGCCGCAGATGCCCCTGCAGTCCTGACCGCCATCGACACTGCCCGAGCAGCCGCTCGCGCCGCAGCATGGAAACATGCCGGCAAGGACGCACCCGATCACGGCATCACCGCAGACAACCCGATCGTGATCGACCTCGACGCCACCCTCGTCACCGCCCACTCCGACAAACAGCTCGCCGCACCAACATACAAGCGCGGGTATGGCTTTCACCCACTCCTCGCCTTCGTCGATCACGGGCAGGCAGGGACGGGCGAGCCCCTCGCAGCACTGCTGCGCGCCGGCAACGCCGGCTCGAACACCGCCGCCGACCACATCGCCGTCACCCGCGCGGCGCTCGCACAACTGCCGTTCACCACCGGCGGCCGCCCCGGCAAGAAGGTACTGGTCCGCACCGATGGAGCGGGAGCCAGCCATGTCTTCATGTCGTGGTTGCATCGGCAGCGGGTGTCGTATTCGATCGGGTTCGGGCTCACCGACGCCATGGTCGCCGCACTGGGCGAGGTCCCCGACACTGCGTGGTCGGTCGCGGTCGACGCCGATGAGAAGGTCCGCGACGGTGCCTGGGTGATTGACGCGACCGGTGTCCTCGACCTCGGGGCATGGCCGCCGGGGATGCGTGTGGTGATCAGGAAGGAGCGCCCGCATCCGGGTGCTCAATTGCGTTTCACCGATACCGACGGACTGCGGCTCACTGCGTTCGCCACGAACACAGTCCGTGGTCAAGTTCAGGTTCTCGAACTGCGGCACCGTCGCCGTGCACGCTGCGAGGACCGGATCCGTATCGCGAAAGATACTGGGCTGAGCAATCTTCCGTTGCACGGGTTCGATCAGAATCGGATCTGGCTTGCCATCGTCGCTCTCGCACTCGACCTGACCGCGTGGACTCAGATGCTCGGTTTCACCGATCACGACGCTCGCAGGTGGGAGCCGAAACGGCTACGGTTGCGGATTTTTTCCGTCGCCGGACGCATCGCCCACCATGCCCGCCGCATCCACCTGCGACTGTCGAAAAATGCGACCTGGTCCGACCTGATCGTCACCGCACTGAACCGGTTGGCGGCACTGACCGCACCCGCCTGACCGAACCCACCGACCGATCGACCCGAAAGACCCCTCTCGGACAGTGGAACCGAGCGCCCAGCCGAACGATATCGGCACAGTCACCATGCCCGAAGCCGCAATCGAGCTCGAAAACCGCAATCTCGAACCGCTCAGGCCGACACATCGGCCTCATGCAAGATCGAGGCTAGACCCGAACAGCACCGTCTACTTCGGACGGAGTACGAAAGTACCAGGGGTCGAACCCACTCTGTGAACGGAGTCAGCGCTTGCTCTATCGGAAATCAGGAAGGCCCAATTCAGTTGTCCGCGTGGATAATCGGTCGGCCTCGGCACGCTTGCTGCGCAGGAACGTAAGGGTCAGTTCGATGCCTTCAATTTCACCGATCCACCCTTCGGACTGTGCGCGTTCGCGGCGCGATTCGAGATCTGTCTCGATTTCGATAAGCCGGATGATCATTTTCGGGTCGACGTGAAGCATGGGACACCGAATACAAGCGTGTTCGTGACTGCACGGTGTGGCGTATGGCCGCCCGCAGGAGCCCAGTTCGACCTTCCGTTTGTCGAAGTGCGCCTCGAACTCAGTCCATTCCTCGGCGGTGACTGGTACGTACTCCTCGGGCGGTCGTAACGCTCGTCGTCGTTGGAGGTGAGCTTGGTAGTGGCGGGTGACGTCTTCTTCGAAGACGGCGACGTATCCGCGCGTGGTGTCGAGATTGAGGTGCCCGAGGAGTGCGGCACCGATGTGAATGGGGAGCCCGTTGTTGACGAGCTCGGTGGCGAACAGGCGACGGAAATCGTGCGGGCGGAAGTGGACGCCGCTGAAGCGTGGATCGATCTCAGCGAGGTCTTTGCAGACTTTGCGGATGGTGGTGCCGATCGCGCCGTTGGTCATCACTTCCAAGCGTTGCCCGATGCGCCGCTGGAAGAGAAACGGCTGCGGTTCGACGGTGGTGCGTTCGTAGTCGTCGTATCTCGTGGCAAGGGGGACCGACCGTGTGTTCTTGGTGATGCGCCGGATTATGCACGCGATGACGTGGAACAGCTCTGCCGACATAGGGATGACGCGTTCGCGATCGGATTTCGAGGGCGCGATGACCAGCAGCGCGACGACCTCACCGTTGGGGCGTTGGTATTGCCGGACGCTCAGATGGGACAGCTCGGTCAATTCTTCGATTCGAATCCCGCTGTGTCGCAACGTGTCGATGACCGCCCACACCCAGAACGCAGCGTCTTCGTACAATGCGACATCGATGGTACGACCGAACCGCGGACTGCGGGCATGCACTCCCGGCGGGTCGCCGGCCTCGATCAGTTGTGTATCTCCACGTGTAATGATTCGGGTGTAGGTATGGCCGTCGTGCATGAACTGCTCGTTGTGAGCTGCGGCGCTGGCCAATTCCAGCACCCGTCGCCAGTGCTGGTTGCGTTGATCGACGTACTCCACCAGGACAGGCAGGAGTGGTTGCAGGACGCGGATCTGATCGTAGGTTTGCTCCTGAACGCGACGTTTGTGTGCGGCGTGTGCTCGCACATCGCTGCGCGGAACCGGACACGGCGCGGACCATCGCGCCCACCGCTGCGGCTCGTCGACGGCCCAGGCCTGAATGTCGTAATACAGCGCCTGGACGGCCATCGTGACCACCCACGGGCCGGACCGAGGAGTGCCGTCGGTGCGGAAATCCAGTGTGGCGCGCCACTGCTCGTAGTGCTCGTCGGATACGCGGAGATCACGTTGTTGCGGGTGGATGGCTTCAAGGGCCTTCCAGAACACGCCGACCAGAACCGTGGCAGTGTTCGAGAGGGATGAGTACTTGAGGTCGGGACCTCGCCGGTCGAGGTAGTCGATGAACATTTGCCGGACCTCGCGATCAGCGATCTGGTGCCGGTCGACCATCTCGGTCGTGGTCAATTGCGGCGAGCGCAGCGCACCACGCAGCGTCGAGGGTGCGTTCGGTGGGAACTGGCCGATCGCATGGAGCACCTGCCAGGCGAGGTGCCCGATGTATTTCAGCGTGTGCAAACCGGTGCGCGTGGTCGCTTCGCGGGTCAGCACGGCATGGTGAAGGAATGCTTCGGGTGTCAGGTCCGCGAACGGAATCCCCTGCACCGTTAGCGCGGTGCACACCTCGACAACAGCGCGCATCTTGAACGTCTCGGTCGAGTCCGACCCGTGTACAGCATCGATGTAGCTGTTGAGCTGTGGATCGGATTCGGCGATCACGAATTGTTCGGTGTATTTCTTCAACATGTTGGCCTTGAACGAGGTCAAGGTCGGTCGAATCACCCGTAGCGCGAACATTGCGCCCAGTGCCTGACCGAACTGAGCGCGCGTGGCCACCGTCGTGGTCAGTTCTTCAGCGGACAGCGCCAGTATGTGGAGTTCGCTGGCATCCCAGCGCTCTTGCCATGTGGATCCAGGGTGCCGGAGCAGATACTCGGTGAGAAGGAACAGACCCCGGTCGCGGTTGCTCCGGCGGCTGTCCGGTGCTGGCCACAGTTGAGCGCTGAGTGTGCGTAGCGAGGCGAGTGGGGCGTTGCTGAGATCTCCGCGGCGATGGCGCAGACGCGGAATCGCCGGTGCTGCGACGATAGCGGGCCTGCTGAATCTCGTCGCAGTAGCTGTGTCTCGTGCGCGGTGTTTTCTCGGCCGGTCCGTGCGCGTGCTACTCACCGAACACCGCCGCGATATCGTCGGCTGCGTAACCGGATACGAAGGTCTTCATGAGCTGTGGACGGGTGTAGTGTTCCTGCATCTTGTCGATCAAGTCCTCAATGCGGGGAAGCAAGTACATCTCTGTCGTCGTCAGATGCCGATGACGCATGACGGTCTGCACCTCGACCAGCGACAATGCTGGATCCCTGGACATGCGGGTAGCTGCGGTGTGGCGGATGTCGTGGAAGCTCCAGTTGGTGCCGAGGTCGTCGTTGGCGCGTTGCAACACTCGCCGCAACGCCCAATATGTCAAGGGTCGACGGTCACCCCGCAACGTTGCCCACACCTGCTCGTCCATGCCAGGTACGCGTGACTGCTCGAAATGCGCTGCGAGGTGACGGAAAGCGAGCGGTGAGACGGGGACGGGAGACAATGTCGTGCTGCCCTTCGAGATGACCCACACTCGGCTGTCTCCCCAGTCGACGTGACGGCCACACACGCCGAGAAGTTCACCCGCCCGCGCTCCCGAGGAGACTGCGAACTCGAAGATAGCCCGGTCACGGTCGTGCTTGAGAACCGCGACCAGCTCCTCCCACGACGTGTCCGGGATCGAACGAGGCGCTTTCTGTGGTTGACGTTGTCGTAGCGGTGATCGGCGTTGGCGATGCTGTACAGGGATGTTCCGGATTTGTCCAAGACGGCGACGGTTCCGGGACGATGGCACCGGATTGACGACAGGGCCGCGTCCGAAAGTGTGATGGTATTCGTAGAAGCAGTAGATCACCGTCAATGCGTGATTGATGGTCGACGGTGAATAACCGGCCTTCAGAACAGGTTTCCCGGTTTTGAGGTTTACCGAACCGGGTTGTGCGGCGACGGTTGTCGTGCGGTGTCGTTGAGGGTTGTCTGCGGATCTCAGCCATCCGACCATGACTTCGACGTCCTCTCGCGTGGCACGGTCCCAGGGCACATTGATCACTCTGAGGACCCTCCACCAACGCAGGAGGTCATGGGCATACGAGCGCACCGTCAAGGGGCGAACGTCCGACAGTGTGAGGCTCTGTAGGTATTCCGAGATGGCAATCACCTCCAGGCCGTCGATCTGGACGACGTATGGAATCGGGCCCGGTGGTTCGACACCGTGCACCGCGCCTACCCTCGGCAGCTCGACTCGTCCCTCGCGCAATACTCGCTTCAACTCGTCCATCCCACGCACCCCCGTAGCGTCAGACCGGCAGCTTAACCCGGTTTGGTGCAGTTAACAGGACGAGCGAGCAGTGGCTGGTGTGTTTTCGAATCGTTCAAGCCGTCGGCGGGTCGATGCTCGTACCAGTCGCGCTTGCCATCGTGACCAACATTTTCACCGAACCTGCAGCTCGGGCACGAGCGATTGGATGGTGGTCCGCAACCGGCGGCGTCGGTATCGCCGCCGGGCCTGTGGTCGGCGGTTTTCTCGTCGACTCCGTGGGGTGGAAGTCCATCTTTTGGCTCAACGTACCGATCGGAGGCATCGCTCTGGTGGGAACGCTGTTGACAGTTCCGGAATCGAAAGCACTGCTGCCGAAGCGATTTGATCCCGTGGGGCAAGTAGCGGTGATCGCCTTTCTCGCCGCCTTGATCTTCGGCATCATTGAAGGTGGAAGGCGCACATGGACGTCGCCGACGATCACCGGTGCTTTCGGTCTCGCGCTGATGTCGTTGATGGTCTTGATCGTGTGGGAACACCGCCATCGCGAACCTCTCGTACGACTCGAGCTGTTCACACATTACGTATTTTCGAGCGCGTTCGTGATGTCGATTCTCGGCTTCTTCGCCTTCGCCGGCCTGATGTTCGCCAACACATTGTACTTGCAGACGGTCCGCGATCTGAGCCCATCGCAGGCAGGATTGCTGACGTTGCCCCTGGCCGTGGCCACCATCCTTGCCGCGCCCATTTCGGGGCAGTTGTCGAGCACCCGCGGCCCTCGCATTCCGCTTCTACTCGCGGGTATCGCCTTAGTGTCCGGGGCGGCTCTGCTGCTTCTCGCGGGCGCGGATACGCCGCTGTACTGGCTCGCCGGGCCGTATTTGGCGTTCGGAGCCGGGTACGGACTGCTCAATGCGCCGATCAACGGCACAGCAGTCTCCGAGCTACCCAACGACGAGGCCGGCGTCGCGGCCAGCATGATCTCGACAGCCAAACAGATCGGCGCTTCCCTCGGTGTCGCGGTCATAGGCACTGTGCTGGTCGCACATTCGGCTGGTACGTCCCTATCCGCGGGATGGGCGCACGCGAGCATCACGGTGTGGGTGTTGTTGGGCGGCGCGGGGTTTCTCATCGCAGTGCTGAGCCTGGGACTGTCTTCCGCTGCTTTGCTCACCGCACACGCTCCCACCGACCATGTCGTCCCGATGAATACTGACCAGGAGTGATGACCGTGTGCCCCTCAGCTGTAGTACACGCGGGTTCCACAATCCTTGCCCCGGAATCAATCTCGATCTTGATGGGCGACGAGGTTGCGACCCGGTCGCTACAAACGCTGCCGAATCGAGCCGGTGTGGCCCGGCGCATACGTAGCGGCAGGGCAGGTGAAGCGGCATCGGCCGGCGAAGTCGGTGCCGCCACCGGTATGCCGCGTCATCGCGTGGGTGTGGCTCACCGTCACCGTGCCCGGGTAGGAGGCAGTGCAGCTGCTCCTCCGCTCTCTGACCTCGCACGGCCGCACGTCGTCGGTGTTTCAGGTCGGACCGCGCCCGGCAAGTCGATCGATCGCGACCGCGCCATCGCCGACCGCGATGGCGAGGAACAGCATTGGTTGGCGACTACCTCGGGTCGCCGATGGATTCGCTGCGCAACGCCGATCATGGTCTGGCTCTTCGTTCTCACGGTGTTCGAAGAAGCGGTTCTGTTGTGGTTCACCATTGTGATCGCCACGATCGTAGGAGGGTTGGCGGGGGTGATTTTCTGCTGTTTCGTCGAAGGCACGCCGCGCACGTCGGCGGCACCGACAACCCCTTCCGACTACTGACCGACCGCGCTCCGGTTGTGCATCACCGATGCCTTCCACCACAGCTGGACGGAGGGCATACAGCGACTATCTCCTCGCTGCGACGATCTTCACCGTCAGGTGCTTCATAAGCGGCTGATTGCTCTGTTCGCTGAAGTCGCCGATCGGGCACAATACGTTGAGTTCCGGCATGTATCCGGCGGCGTTGCCCTCCGGGATGTCGTATGCAATTGCGGTGTAGCCGTACACCTGGCGGGTCGTGCCATCTTTGGCGAAGCTGGTGATGTCGACGGCACCGAATTCGGGGATGCCCATCCGTTCCAAGTCCCGTCGGTTCATGAGCACCAGTGTTCTGAGGTTCTTTACCCCGCGGTACCGGTCGTTGTCCGAGTACACAGTGGTGTTCCACTGATCGTGTGAACGCATGGTTCCCAACATCATGTAGCCGGAGGGCGGAAGCACATCACCCAATGCTGCAGTGGAGAATTCAGCGCGCTCGGACGGGGTGAGGAAGCGTAGTTCCCGTGCGGGCTGGGCGATGCGGAAACCGTTTCGCTCGCGCACCCTGAGGTTGAAGTCCTCGAATCCCGATATGACCCGGGCCATGACGTCGCGTATTCGGTCGTAGTTGTCGACGTAGTCTTCCCACGCTGTGTCGCTGCCCGGCAGTGTCGCGCGGGCGAGACCGGCGATGATCGCCGGTTCGGATTTCACGTGACGAGACGGTGGCCGTTTCGATCCCTTCGACAAATGCACGCGGCTCATGGCGTCCTCGACGCTGACGCTCTGCAGTCCGGTGCGTTGTTCGTCGCGTTCGGTGCGTCCGATGCACGGCAAGATCAGGGCGGCTCGCCCGTGCACCAGATGGCTGCGGTTGAGCTTGGTGCTGACCTGCACGGTCAGTGCGCACTTGCGCAGCGCTTCGAAGGTGTAGGCCGGATCCGGTGTGGCGAGCGCGAAGTTTCCTCCCATACCGACAAAGACCGACACCGCCTGCTTGTGCATGCCCTCGATGGTGCCGACGGTGTCGAGCCCGTGTGCCCGTGGTGGATCGATGTGGCATGCCTCGGCAAGGGCGTCGAGAAACTGTGGTGTCGGTCGATGGTCGATGCCGCAGGTACGGTTTCCTTGGACGTTGCTATGCCCACGTACCGGAGACGGCCCTGTTCCGGGTCGGCCTATGTTGCCTTTGAGCAGCAGAAGATTGACGATTTCGCGGACAGTGTCGACTGCATGCTCTTGCTGGGTCAGTCCGAGGCACCAGCTGATGATGGATTTGTTCGACCGGCGGTAAATTTCGGCGACCTCTCGAATCGTGGCCTCGTCGACACCGGACTGATGGACGATATCGGCCCAACTCTCACTCACGCAGCAGTTGCGGTAGGCCTCGAATCCGCTGGTGTTCTGCTCGACGAAGTCCATATCGATGGCGCTGGGATCAGTGGGGTAGGTCTCGAACAGCACCTTGGCAATGCCGCGCAGGAGCGCAAGATCGCCGCCGATGCGTGGTTGCACGTCGAATGTGCCCGTCTCGGTGGCGTGGAAGGTCGCCATCGCGGCGAACTCGTGCGGAACGATGGTGCGCCGTGACGCTGCTTCCACGAGTGGGTTCACGTGCACGATGTGTGCGCCGCGTCGATGTGCCTCGGCGAGAGCAGTCAGCATACGCGGAGCGTTCGATGCTGCGTTGACGCCCATTACGAACAAGGTCTCTGCCTCGTTCCAGTCGTCGATATCGGCGGTGCCTTTACCTGTTCCCAGCGCTGCCTGAAGAGCACGGCCGCTGGCCTCGTGACACATGTTGGAGCAGTCGGGCAGGTTGTTGGTCCCGAACTCGCGTGCCCAGAGTTGATAGAGAAAGGTCGCTTCGTTGCTGAGTCGGCCGGATGTGTAGAAGGCGGCCCCGTTGGGGTCCGGTAAGGCGCGCATAGCTGTCCCGACCATCTCGAACGCGTCGTCCCAGTCGATGGGGAGGTATTTGTCTGTCGCCGGGTCGTAGACCATCGGTTCGGTCAACCGACCTTGGTCTTCGAGTGCGAAATCGCTCCATCCGGCGAGCTCGGTGACGGTGTGCTGGGCGAAGAAGTCACGGTCGACGCGCTTGCTCGTCATCTCCCAGGTGACGTGCTTGATGCCGTTTTCGCACAGGTCCAGATGCAGCCCGTTCCTGTCATCCGGCCAGGCGCAGCCCGGGCAGTCGAAGCCACTTTGCTCGTGGTTCATCGTGAGCATCGCGCGGGTGCCGGCGAGGACTTCTTTGCTCGAGAACAGCACTTTTCCGACACTGCGTGCAGCTCCCCAGCCGGCGGAGGGGTGGTGATCGTCCTTCTGCTTCGGCTTCTTGTCCGATCCGGGTCCGCAACTCAGCGCAGGCACCCCTGGAGCACCTTGACTACGAATTGCGATATCCGGTGTCGCGGGGTTCGGGGTGTCCATAGCGCTCCTGCCGAGGGGTTTGCACGGTCCGGATCGGCGCGTGCCTGCTGAGTATCTGCATCCGAACTGGTTGGGTCACCAGTCAGATGACTCGACTGGGGAATTCGGTTCCGTCCGGGGAAGCAGTCATTCGACTCGTCCGCGGGGTGCACCGGTGCGGCCAATATGACAGAGATGTCCACTTCGGCAACTGATTTCGACGAACCTACGAGACCCCCTGCGATCTGGGTGCCTGTGGTGCTCTTGTCGTTCGGTGCTGGCGCAGCCGACGCGTTCGCTTTCCTCCTGTTGGGCGGAATCTTTACCGCGAACATGACCGGTAATCTGGTCCTGATCGGGTTGATCGAACGGGAGCATTACTTACGAGTCCTGGTGGGGGCAGGTACCGCGTTGGTGGTGTTCGTCGGTTCCGCATCTATAGCCCTGTGGTTCACGCGCGCGACGACCGCCACCGTGCAGCGCAGATCGCTTACCCTCTTGGCGGTCGGAGCTGCAGCGCAGATAGCGATTGTGGTTGTTTGGTCAATGGCGCACCGTGATGCGGGTGGCTCCATGGTGGTCGGTTTGATCGGCCTCTCCGCCCTCGCGATGGCGGCGCAGACGGTGGTGGCTCGACGCACAAAAGCCTCCGGTGCGCTGACCACGACGTTCGTCACCGGAACGATCGTGTCCCTCCTCGACGATGTGGGGCGAGGACATCGTGGCGGGGCGATGACTCGGTTCGCCTCCGTAGCTGCGTTGGTCTTCGGTGCAGTGGCGGTATCGATTGTCAGTTCGTCAGTTCCTGTTGCGGCGCCGATCATTCCGGCGTCCGCCGGATTCGCCGCCTACGTTGTGAGTCTGAACAACTGTCTCCGCTTTGGTGTGGGTAAACCGCGAGGCTGACAGTGAGCGGTGTCGCCGCAGGGTGCAGGTGTCGTGGCTGATGGATCGAACCTCGGCGCGTGTTGTACCTTGCCTTAGTAGTTGCCGCCACCCCTCGTCTGGGACGTCAAGCCAGCTCTTCGAACCGGACAACGATGCGCGCAGTCGCCAAGACGGCTGTCGAAAAGCATCAGGGGCACGCGATCCGGACGAAACCGCTCTGTTCGCGGGACACGATGAGGTGCTTGGTACGGGTCATTCGACTGATGAGCAGGTCGCGGTTCCTCGCCACAATGAGCACATCCGACTGCTGAGGTGGTTCGCCGACTCCCGGGGCCCGCCGGTCGCCGAGCACCAGAGGAATAGTTCATGACCGATTTCGAGACCACCCGTGACGATCATCGACGTCAGCGATCTCGACCGTCTCTAACCTCGGGGGCCGCGTTCGTCGGCGTTGCATACGCCTTCGTTGTGGTCATGATGGGGACGACCATGCCGGCGCCCGAGTATGCGCTCTACGAAGCCGACTTCGGCTTCTCGGAGTTCGTGATCACCGTCATCTTCGCGGTCTACGCTTTGGGTGTACTCGGTGCTCTGTTGGCATTCGGTCGATGGTCTGATGCGGTTGGACGTCGACCCATGTTGTTGGCTGCGATCACCGTTGGTGTTCTCAGCGCCGCTGTGTTCGTATTTGCCGATTCGCTGGCCGCACTGTTGCTCGGACGCGTGCTCTCCGGGATTTCCGCCGGGATCTTCGTCGGAACCGCCACCGTAACCTTGCTTGAGATTGCTCCCGGCAGGTGGCGGAACCGTGCACCGGCAGTGGCCACCGCAGCCAACATCGGGGGACTCGGACTTGGCCCTTTGATGGCAGGGTTCCTTGTCCAGTACTTACCGGACCCCACTCGAGTGACCTACATCGTTCACGCCTGTCTACTCGCGGTGCAGCTATCGCGGTGTTGTGTTCGCCGGAAACAGTCGATGTGGTGCCCGGTGCTCGCCCGCGACTGCAGTGGTTGTCTGTGCCGCCATCGGTACGTAGTGACTTCCTTCGAGCTTCGGTGGCCGGTTTTGCCGGGTTTTCGGTAATGGGGCTCTTCAGCGCGATTTCACCAGGCTTTGTCGCTGAGGTCCTCGACATCTCCAACCATGCAGTCACCGGTGCCGTGGTGTTCGTGGTGTTTGCCTCGTCCGCCGTGGCACAGATCGTGCTGCGTGGCGACAACCATTTGTCTGCCCAGCGTTGGGGGTGCGCCATCCTCATCGTGGGGGTGGTCGTACTCGCGATATCACTATGGGCGAGCTCACTGCCGCTCCTTCTGGTAGCGGCAGTGATCTGTGGAATCGGTCAAGGCATCATTTTCACCAACGGGATCGCCAGCATCACCGGCGAGCTCCCTTCACACGGCAAGGCAGATGTGACGTCGGCATTTTTCGTCGTTGTCTATATCGCTATCTCCGTACCAGTCATAGGTGCCGGTGCCGTCGCCGCGCATTGGGGCCTGATCACCGCAGGGATCGTTTTCGCATCCATTGTCGGCCTCCTGGGTGCCGCCGCATTCATCCTGCTCACCGTCGAAGATCGGCGCGGACAGCGCCCACCCACGCATTAGGCCGGCTACGTCACGACCTCTCGATCAAGCATACAGGCGGAAAGAAAGTTCATTGTCAGGGTTACGTGCACTCGTCGCCGACGACGACGTGTTGTTGCGTGCAGGTGTGGCCAATTTGCTCGAACACGCGGGAAACGAGAATGTCGGCCAGCTAGGCAGTGGGACAGACCTGTTGGATCAGGTAGCGGCGCAGCGCCCGCACATCGCAATCGTCGACATCCGTATGCCGCCGACACACACTGTCGAAGGCCTCGATGCCGCCGCCGCCATGCAAGTTGACCTCCCGGACGTAGCGGGTGCTGCTGCTGTCAGCTCACGTCGAGGTCGAGCATGCTCTCGAGATTTTCGACGGGGGACCGGATACCTCCTCAAGAGCCGCGTCATAGATATCGACGAGTTCCTGGACTCCGTCGGCCACGTCACACGTCGTTAGCCAAGTGGCTCGTCCGTCATTGGCCCGGCCTTGGTGTACGAGCTCCTCTCGGCAAGCAGGAAAGACGACGCCCTAGGTGCACTCAGTCCGCGTGAGCGTGACGTACTGGCTCTGATGGCAGGGGGAGCTGTCGAACTCCGGCATAGGCCGACGAATTGTGGACCACCGAGGGGACCGTGGAAAAGCATGTACCGAGCATCCTGACGAAATTCGGTCTCGTTGATACCGCCAACGATCACCGCCGCGTGCGCGCAGTGATCATGTACCTCGAATCGACGCCGGGATAGGTGCAGTACCTGCCAGCAGGTAACCGGCGTTATTGGGAGCGTCAATGCTGTCCGGCTCCGCCTGTGTGAGGCTGATTCTCGTGCCTCCGCAACCAGTGTTGTCTCCGCAAACCATCGCAGCGATCTTCCTCGTGGTGACCATCGACGACGGTGGTGAAGATGTCGTCCGCGCCCTTCTCGCCGACATCACGGGCCTGCAGCGATCGGTCGGATCCCGTGTCCCGGCCGGCGAAGCGACGTGCGTGGTCGGCATCGGGTCCGATGCGTGGGATCGTTTGTTCGACGGCCCGCGACCGGCCAAGTTGCATTCCTTTGTCGCGGTGAACGGCGAAAAGCACAGTGCCCCCTCGACTCCGGGTGATCTCCTGTTTCATCTGCGTGCGCAGCAGACCGACCTCGTGTTCGAGATGGCAACGCGCATCATGGGCGCGCTCGATGGATTCGTCACGGTCGTGGACGAAGTGCATGGCTTCAAGTACTTCGAAATGCGAGACCTCCTGGGTTTCGTGGACGGCACCGAAAACCCCACGGGCGACGACGCCGCTGTTGCTGTGAGAGTCGGAGACGAGGACGCAGCATTCGCGGGTGGCAGTTACGTTGTCGTACAGAAGTACTTGCACGACATGGCTGCGTGGAACTCGCTGTCGACCGAGGCGCAGGAGCGGGTCATCGGGCGCAGCAAACTCGACAACATCGAGATGGCAGACGAGAAGAAACCGCCGAACTCGCACATCGCGCTCAATGTGATCGAGGACGAGAACGGTCGGCAACTGCAGATAGTGCGCGACAACATGCCTTTCGGTTCCGTAGGAACTAAAGAATTCGGTACGTACTTCATTGGCTATTCGGCCACGCCGACGGTGATCGAGCGAATGCTCGACAACATGTACCTCGGGAATCCGGTGGGCAACCATGATCGGATCCTCGACTTCTCCACAGCCGTCACCGGCACGTTGTTCTTCGTGCCAACCGCCGAGTCCCTCGATGCTCCGGGCCGACCTCAATCGCTCGACTGTCCGGAGCCGGAGGCCTCGCTCGAAGATTCACTCGGAATCGGGAGTCTCACAACATCTGTCGACAAAGGAGTACTCATCTCGTGAGCAATCTACATCGCGAACTGGCACCCATCTCCGCGGCTGCGTGGGCCGAGATCGACGAGGAAGCCAAGCGCACCTTCGAACGAAATGTCGCCGGCCGGCGCGTTGTCGACGTGGTGGGTCCGGCGGGATCAGCCCTTGCCGCAGTGGGCACCGGGCATCAGCGCGTCATCGCTCCCGTTGCCGACGGCGTGCTCGCCCACGCGCGTGAGGCCAAGCCGATCGTCGAACTGAGGGTCCCGTTCATCATCAGCAGGCAGGCCGTCGACGATGTTGAGCGCGGCGCGAGCGACTCGGACTGGCAACCGGTGAAAGAAGCCGCAACCCGGATCGCGTTCGCCGAAGACCGCGCCGTGTTCGAGGGATATGCGGCAGCAGACATCGCCGGAGTGCGGGCCGGCTCGTCCAACCCGGAACTCGGACTACCCCCGGACGTGCGGCAATACCCCGAAACCGTCAGCCAGGCGATCACCACGCTTCGCCTGGCGGGTGTCGAGGGACCGTACTCGCTGCTGCTCGGGGCCGAGGCGTTCACGGCGATCAACGAGACCTCCGATCACGGTTACCCCATCCGCGAGCACCTCCGGCGACTGCTCGACGGGGACATCGTCTGGGCTCCTGCGGTGGAGGGTGCCTTCCTCTTGACCACTCGCGGCGGCGACTTCGCGCTGCACCTCGGCCAGGACCTCTCCATCGGTTACTCGTCGCACGATGCAGAGTCGATCGAGCTGTACTTCCAAGAATCGTTAACGTTCCTGACGTATACGAACGAAGCCGTCGTTCCGTTCGGTACGGCCCCTATGGTGTAACGACGAGGACGCGCGAGTGCCCCAGACGCCGTTCAAAACATGCGCCCCCGGTGCGCCATCATCAGACTCGGTGAAGACTCATAGCGCCCTCAAGCTGGCTAGTTGGCATAATCGAAATTATAGGCGCAGAGTTTTGCGTGTCCTTGTATTGCGTCACTGGTGGGGAGATGCTTTTTCGATACCGATTACGAATACTTCCTCTTGCGTAGTCCGGTTAAAAGCTCCGCGATTGGAAGCCAATGCGGCGTCGACTCTTGTCGGGTTCGTTCAAAACCTCCAGAAGGTACAGGTACGGCAGGAACTGCAGGTTTGTCGGAAAGGTTCCGTCGTGATGCGCAAGAATTCTGGCGGTTCTGGCCGCCTTGTCGCGTTTGCCGCCGAATCCGTGGGTGGCGTTGCGCCTACCTCGCATCACAGCGCTCACAGCGGCCCCGGTCTCTAGATTCTCAACCTGTCCGTCTCCAAGAACAATATCGACTGTGTCTGTGCCTCGAGAGTTGCGAATGAAGAAGCCGTCCGCCACCTTTCGCAGTGCTTCGACGGCCGCACTGGCGCGGGGCAAGAGAACCTGCTGCGCGAGACTGGGGATTGAAGTCTGTAAATTCTCTAGTGCCCTGGAGGCGCGTTTCGGACTGCACAGTGCACTCATGTCGGTCCCGAGAAATCCTTCGGCCACGATGTCAAGTGCGGTGTACGTGGCAATCTGACCGCTGTAGGTATCTCTCCAAGCCATGGCCGCGGACGAAGTTCTGTTGAAAAACTCCTCGGCATTTAGCATCCAATTTTGATGGTGATACGGAAGGTAATACCCATCGGTGTCCTGAAACGTAACGGGATCGCTAAGGTACGCGAACATCTCGTCTAACTTGGTAGTCCACCAGTTGATCGCATCAGTCCATGCCTGCGCCCCGGACGGCTCGACACGCTCACGAAACTCGCCCGGTGCTCGCCGGGGCAGCAACTGAAGTGGCTCCGCTGGCATGCGATCGACACCGCTGACGGATTTTCCGAGGGAATAGATGAGTGTGCTACCGAGGCGTTGCGCGTGCACTGCCCAGATATCCGGTGCGGTGCATGCTAACAGCGGTCCTAGATACGTATCGTCGAGCAGTCCCACTCCCGCGATGGCTTGGTTTGATGCAAAAAATTGTTCCTCGCTGCCAGCTTTGACGGTGCCACTAGAGATTCGCCGGACCAGATCAGGATCCTGCTCGAAGCGCAGGAGCATAGCCGGCAGTTTGTAGCGGGCGTAGACGCAGAGATCTATCGAGACCCAGGTGACAGCCAGATTCGGGAAGACTACCTGTCCATCGGTAAAGGTCTCGGATCGAAGTCTCTCGTACTGATGTGCGGCGGTTGCCTTGAGCTCAGCATCAGACGCGGTGACGACACTGAGCTGCGTTCGGTACAGAATTGGTGCGATGGTCTGTAGCGCCTGCAATCGGCGAGCTATCTCGCTCTGCTCATCGGTCACGTCCGTTGGGGTCACGGCGGGCTCATCGAGATCCTGAAGGGGTGCTTTGAGTAGATCGAACTTTGTTTCCCGCAGCCACGATCCCGCAAGATCTTGAGATTCGACAAGACGTCTTCCCAGCCACTTGCGTGTGGTTACTCCTTCGCGCAGTATCCACTCGCCGGGGCCGAGCCCTGGGGCTGATCGCAGACCCATCCCTGTGAAAAGCTCTGCGATCTCGCTCCCGGCTAGCTCGATCGGTAACCGCACGGCTACTGTTCGACCTCTCGTCGTCTTGGTCACCGGCCCATTGTGCCCGCGCTCGCGGCAGGCCAGCTCTTATCGGCTGCCAGTTCGAAACGTCCTCGCGTGCCTTCCCCGGCGGTAGTTTCTACCCGGACAGATCCAGTGTCGGGGGTGCGTCCTGGATGCATGTCGACGCCCATCACTTTGAAATAAGGTGGAGTCGATGTCAATGGCCAAGATGAAGTCCCCACTGGTGGCCAAGTAAAAGTCCCCACCCCGTGTTGATGTTTCCGGTTGGTCAGGGGCGGTCCTTTCGGTGTTGTGCGTCTTTCATGCGGTAGGACTCGCCGTCGGTGACGACGATGGTTGCGTGGTGGAGCAGTCGGTCGAGAATCGACGCTGCGGTGGTGTGCTCGGGCAGGAACCGACCCCACTGCTCGAACGGCCAGTGCGAGGCGATCGCCAACGACCGTCGTTCGTAAGCGCCGGCGACGAGCCGGAATAGCAGTTGCGTTCCGGTGTCGTCGAGCGGGGCGAACCCCATTTCGTCGACGATGATCAGATCGACCCGTAGCAGCGATTCGATGATCTTGCCGACGGTGTTGTCGGCCAGACCGCGATACAACGTTTCGACCAGATCCGCGGCGGTGAAGTAACGGACCTTGTGCCCGGCGTGGACTGCGGCGACTCCGAGCCCGATCAGGGTGTGCGACTTCCCGGTCCCCGCGGGCCCGATGAGCGCTAGATTCGATTGCGTCCGAACCCATTCCAAGCTGGAGAGATAGTCGAAGACTTTCGGCTGGATCGATGACGCAGCGACGTCGAACGATTCCAATGTCTTCGTCACCGGAAACGCAGCTACCTTGAGTCGGTTGACGATGTTCGAGGCGTCTCGGGCTGCGAGCTCGGATTCGACCAGCGTCCGCAGCACTTCCTCCGGTGTCCAGCGCTGGGTTTTGGCGGTGAGCAGCACTTCGGGTGCGGTCCTGCGGATCGCAGCGAGTTTGAGTCGCCGCAACCCTGCATCGAGATCGGCTGCCAGTTCGGGAACCTGTTGCGGTGCCGCGGTGGTCGGCTTACCTGCTGTGGCGTTAGCGACGGTGGTGTCGGTCATGACGGCACCTGCTGCCCGCTGGACGGCGGCCTGACCGCGTAGGCATCCAACGACCGAGTCGGAGCGGTCGGCAGATCCAGGATCAGCGCATCACCGGCAGGGCGCGGCTGGGGTGTGCCGGCTCCTGCGGCGAGGATCGAGCGGACATCGGCAGCTCTGAACCGCCGGAACGCCACTGCACGTGTCAACGCCCCGACCAACGCCTCATGGCCGTGCGCGGCGCCGAGCGCAAGAAGCACCTCGAGCTCGGAGGACAACCGGGTGTTACCGATTGCCGCGGCACCGACCAGGAACCGCTCGGCGCTGTCACCGAGTGCACAGAACTGTTGCTCGACAGTGGTTCTCGGACGCGGACCCCTGTTCGGTGCAGGCCGGGCGCCGTCGTAGTGCTCGTCGAGCACCGACGCGGTTCCCGGCTGCGTGAGATCATGTTCGGCCAAGACCTCGCCGGAGGACGAATCGATGATCATCAGCCGTCCGTCGACTTGTCTGAGCATGACCGTGGCCCCGATGAACTTCACCGGCACCGAGTACCGGGCCGAGGCGAACCGCACGCAGGAGAGGCGGTCGACTTTCCTGGTGACCGGCGGTGGCCCGATCTCCAAACGCAAAGATGGCAACGCGAACAGCAGTTCTCGCTCCAAATCGAGTTGTTCGTCGGGGACGGCGCAGGTTTCCGAGTGCACCCGTGCGTTGACTTCTGCGCACCAGATCTTCGCGGCCGCGTTCGCGGCGTGGACATCGACGGTGGTGCCGGCAACGGCCGCTTCGGTGAGCAACGGGACGGCGAGATCTCGTTGGGCGTAGCCGACGAGGTTCTCCACCACACCTTTCGATTGTGGATCGTTGGCGTGGCAGAAGTCCGGCGCGAACCCATAATGGGTGGCGAACCGGACGTAGTCCGGGGTTGGAATGACGACGTTCGCGACGACACCGCCCTTGAGGCATGCCATGCGGTCGGCGAGGACTTTCGCCGGGACACCGCCGACCGCGGCGAGCGCTTCTGCGATCAATGCCATTGTCGTGGTTGCTCTCTCGTCGGTCGCGAACGCTACGAACCGCCAGCGGGAGTAGGCCATGACAGCGCAGAACAGGTGCAGACCGCCGATGGTGGCCCAGTCGATGACCAGGTAATCGCCCGGCGCCCACACCGCGGGGCGGCGGCCGCGGTGATGCGCGGCCTTCCATTTCGCTTTCTCCTCGGCGACCAGGCGGCGGAAGTTGCGGTCCGAGCCGTCGTAGCCGGCAGTGCGGGCGATCGGCAGAATCCGTTTCGCGGAGATCCTGCCTTGGGATTTTTCGACGCGTTCGGTGACCAACTCGGTCACGGCGTCGTAGTTGTGTTCACGTTCGACGCGGGCGGCAGGAGTCTGGCCTGCGTGTTCGGCTTCGAATCGTTCGACGGTGCGTCTGACGGTCTTGTGGGTGGTGCCGCACAGTTCGGCGGTTGCGCGGTACGACCCGACTTGGTTGTAGGTGGAAATGATGTCCATACGGTCCCTCGCAGACTCAGACGAAACTAACTCCCGCCCGACCACGTGACCGAGGCACCTCCGCTGGCGACGGTCAGGCCGCAGGTCCGATCTCGACGCTATAGCCGAGGTCCTTGAGCTGCCGGACCAAGCGGGCCTTCTGAACCTCTGGACTGTTGCGTGGAGTATAGAAATCCGCACCCAAATCGCTGTACTCGACCTCATCATGCAGAATGTGCCAGGCGATCACCAAGATGGTGTGGGCCAGGGCGACAGCGGCTTTCTTCCCGCCGGCCTTGCCGAACCGCCGGTGAAGGCGCCGAAACCGGGCACCCAACCGCGTCTTGGTACGAGAGGCCGACCACGCCGACTCCACCAGCACACTACACAGGTGAGCATTGCCGTTACGGGTTGCCGTCTTCTTCCTTTTGCCCGCGGACTCATTGTTGCCAGGGCACAGCCCGGCCCACGACGCCAGGTGATCAGCGGTAGGAAATCGGGACATGTCCACACCAATCTCCGCGATGATCGTCTCCGCGGCGCGCTTGCCGATGCCGGGGATGGTCATCAGCAGATCTCGCTGCCGAGCGAACGGATCGACGACCTCATCGATCCGCGTTTCCAACCGGGCGATCATCTCGTTCAGGTGATTGATGTGGTCCAAGTGCAGACCAGCCAGCACACCGTGGTGAGCCGCGAATCGCCCCGAGAGCGCTAACGTCAGATCCGGGATCTTCTTCCGCATCAATCCGCGGGCCAGATTGGCCAACACGACCGGGTCGCGCACTCCGTCGATCAGAGCGGTGATCATCGCCCGCCCCGACACCCCAAGGGAATCGGACGCAACCGAATCGAGCTTGATCCCACCGTCCTCGAGGACCTTGTGAAGACGCTGGGTCTCCCGAGTGCGTTCTTCGGTCAACTTTCGGCGATACCGGGTCAGCTCCCGAACGGCTGCGATCTCGGCCGGCGGGATGAAACTGCCCCGCAGCAACCCGACCTCACACAACTGAGCCAGCCACACCGCATCGGTTGCGTCGGTCTTGCGGCCCGGCACATTCTTGACATGGTGCGCGTTGCACAATAGGACTTCGAACCCATCGAACTCCGCCAGTGCATGAAACACTGGCCGCCAGTACACTCCGGTCGCTTCCATCGCGACGTGCGTAACCTGTTCGGCGCGAAGCCATTGCGCCATCTCAAGCAGCGCACCGTAGAAGGTCGCGAACCGGCGCACCCGCTGCGTTCGCTTCTGGCCGCTATCGGCCTCACCCTCCGGAACCCGCACCGCCACAGTGACTTGACGTTTGTGCACGTCGATCCCTGCAACCTTCGAAAATACGATCTCCATCTTCGACGCCTCCTCCGCAGAACTACTAGCCAGGGCGTCACCCGCGAAGTCCGCGAAACGTTCGAAACTCAGACACGCGCTCGCAGCAGCAACCCGGAGTACCTACCGGTGCGGACTCCACCGTCACTCTTCAATACGGACTTGAAGGGTGCCAATCTGCACCGACGTCAGCGGGTGACGCACCACTAAGTTTCATCCACCCGCGAGCGCCCCGCCAGGGGCATCAACCTCTTCAATGGAACTCCCCGGGTGGTGCGGTGTGTGGTTGGCACCTTCACCGTCACCGCTCGGGCCAAAAGTTCCTGATCGACACGACGAACACGGGGTGGGGACTTTTAGCCTGAATTCACCGATGGGCTGAGTGTGTGACCGTGAATCTTGTTGTGCGGGGTCGGCTCGGGTGTGGACATGGTCGGGTGCCCGATCTCGGGTGTCGGGTTGTTCCACTGGGTCTTTCGCATTGCGGGCGGGTATGGACTGCTCGGTTAGGGAAGAATGTGGGCGTTTCGCCCGAACATGCTGTCGAACATTGCCTTCCAGCTCGTTTCCCAGGCCCACTTCTCCGGTAGGTGCAGGGTGAGTCTGCGCGCGGAGTAGGCGATCCGGGCGGGCACCGAAATCAATGTGCGCCTGATGGTCCCGGTCGTGGCTTTCGCGAGTGTCGGTTCGCCGGTCAGGGTGGCGGCGGCGCGGGTGAGGTTGAACGCCATCACCGCGCAGACCAGCCAGGCCGCGTTCGCGCAGAACTTCCCCGACGGCATGTGGGCGAGGGCTGAGTTCTTCAGGTCGGCATGGACCTGTTCGATGATCGCGTGGCGGCGATGGGTTCGGTCGGCGGCGACGGTGTCGAGGTCGGCGCGGTCGGTGGTGGTGAAGAACGCGTGGAAACGCCACACGTCGAACAACTCGCCCTGACCTTGGTCTTTCTTCGGGCGCAGGTCCGGGATGCGGCGCACGATCAGTCGGCCGGGAACGTGATGGGATTTCTTCTGCGACGCGAACGCGGTGAACGGAATCTCCGCTACCTCGGCCACCGAAATCCATTGCTGGGTGCCGGTGTCGTAGATCGAGTTGGTGTAGCGGATCGGTGTCCACGCGTCATCGGCGATCGAGCTGATCGCGGTCTTGATCACCGAGTTCAATCCGGTGGTGATCGAGACATCCGCACCGCCGCGCAGCGCGGCACCGATGCTGGGATATCCGAAATACGCCGAGTCCGCCCGCAACAACGGCTTCGGCGATGCGCCCACGGTGTCGGTGTCTGTGTTGGTTTTCGAGACTGCGTCGCGGAGTCGGTCGACGGTGGTGAGGGTGTCGGCGATCATGCGTGCGGCACCACGGGAGGATCCGCAGGCGCCTTTGCGGAGGCGTTGGGCGGTGATGACCGGCGCGGTCGTGCTGGTGGTGACGGTGGTGATCACCGAGTTCAGGCCTCGGACGCCGGAGTAACCGTAGCCGGATCCTTGTTTGCTGTGGCCGTGGACTTCGATGATGGAGTCGTCGATGTCGATCATCACCGGTTCGGTATCGATACCGGCCAGCAGCGGTGTGCGTTCTGTCAGTGCCAGCAGTAGCCGGGAGGCGACGGCGTCGAGCTGGCGGACGTGACCGAACCGGAACTGCCGCAGAAACGATCCCAGGGTCGAGGGCGCGTAGGGCCGCTCGAACAGAATGTGCATCGCGCCGTGCCGCAGGATCGCCATGTCGGAGATACTGTCCGCACCCGCGACCATGCCCGCGACCAGGGATCCGATCTTGCGGCCTGCGTTGGATCCCGTGTCTCCCGGAACCGACAGATGGTCATCGGCGAGCGTGAGCAGGCCTGATCGCTGCGCCAACGCCATCACCGGCACCAATCCGGCCGCGGATACCAAGTTGGGGTCGTCGAAGGATGCGGCAGCGACGGGTCGGGTGTGGGATAGTTGCATCTGCGAGATGCCCTTCGTCGTGGTTGAAATGTTCCCTAGACAAGAACAATTCTCTCACTACGGCAGGGCATTTCGTGTTTACAGCGTGCGGCCGACCGTCGCTGACTCGGTGCATCCAGGTTTAGTTGGCCACCAGTGGGGACCTCGACCTGGCCACCAGTGGGTACTTTTTCATGGCCACGGACAGTCGACTGGCCACGGCGGTTTAGACGTTGACGGACCATACGGGATCCCGGTGGACCGGGAGTAGGTCACCACTGGTCATCTTTTACTCATCACTTTGGGGCGTACTCGGGTGGATTCACGCGGACGCCGATGGTCACTCGATTCGCCGAACACCCAGCTCAACGGGCCGATGATGGACGCGAGTGCATCCACTTGAATTGTTACCTCTTTTACAGCGGGTCCGGGGTTCGAATCCCTGATGGCGCACAACAAGTGCCCCCGAACAGCGTTTACGCTGGCCAGGGGCACTTTTTGTTGTGCGAGATCGCCTGGGAGTCTGCGGAGTTCGCGAAAACTGTCAACGCTCTGACCTGCAAATCCTCAAGTCGCGCAGGGTGCTTCGAAGACTTGACTCCCAATGACTCGTACCGGGAGTCAAGTCTGCGGCTCATACCGCTCTGAACTGCGCCGACGGAATATTGAGATTAGTGCAGCGCAATCAACGGACGGTTGCGGACTAGCAACTCATCACATACTCATCTTTTTGAGCCCTGACCGCGGAGAAGGACGAAGCGCTGCATGCCGCGGCCGACGCTGTACTGGCTGCGGCGCCGAAGATCATCGCCGTCAACTCGGCCGACGTCGATCGTGCCGCAGCGAAGGTACCGATGCCGGATTCTCGATCGGCTCAATCGCACGCGGCCAGTGTCCGCGATCTTTCACGAGATTCGCTAGCTAGGCCGGGGAGCGATGAAGGCTCCGTCGTACACCGAGTCCCATGAGACCTGCCCACCATGTGCATAGGTTCGCTGGCCACAGGTCATGGCCGCGTTGGATGTCGGGGGACCGTCGGTCATTCGCCTGCTCCGCAAACGCGAATTGTTGGACAACGGTCTGGGGACACGTTCGAACAGGCTGTGGCATTCGGGCGCGGCGGCGGCCGGCAACGCCGGTACGAAAGATGCCAACTTCGCAGCTCTCGTGCGCGAGTCGGAGAGCTACGGGCTTAGTGCGGCGGAGGGCCACGACGCCATTGACCATCAATTGTCGGCCTTCGCCGACAATTGGGACGACGCCACGGAGCATTCGCGCTTGAGAAATGCAGACAAGTGGAGCCATCGCAACAGACGGGTACGGCCTAGGTCGGCGTTCTTTGTTTACGAAAACACGTAGCTACGACAATGCATGCCGCGTCCGATGGGCCGGCATGCGCGCGCATCGCAAACCCAACAATCGTCGTTCATCACCAGATCCGCCGCTTCAGGTGCCGCGCTCAGCACGGTTGGGACATTCGCGGAGCGGGCGTGGCCGAGCTGTCGGTGGTGTCTGGCACTATATGGATACCGACCAGTCTCAACAATCAGGAGTAACCGACATGGCCAAAAAAGTCTTCCTGAGCTTCCACTACGACGGCGACGTGATGCGCTGCCAACGGGTCCGGAACATTGGCGCTATTGAGGAGGATCGCGAGGAGGTCAGCGCCCAGAAGTGGGAGTCCATTAAGGCAGGCGGTGATCAGGCGATCAAGAACTGGATTGCTAAGGAGATGGCGGGTAAAGACGCTGTCGTCGTTCTCGTCGGCGGCGAGACCGCTTCGCGTACGTGGGTCAAGCACGAGATCGAAAAGGCGTGGAAGGACAAGGTGCCGCTGGTCGGCATCCGCGTCCATGGAATGCTTGATTTAAATGGCAACAAGGGCTCCTACGGCGAGAACCCTTTCACCAAAGTTTTCGACACCGACGGCAAGCCACTGAGCACGTACATCACGCTGCACAACCCCAGCGGGGCAGACAGTAAAGCCGTCTACGCAAGCATTCGGGACAATTTTGAATCGTGGGCAAGCGGCGCCATGAAGCGATCCTGGTGAGTTCACCCCGACAGTCCGGCTGCGCCTTCTGCGACATAGTCGCGGGTGATGATTCGACGGCTCGCATTGTCGCAAAGGGCCATGGTGTCACCATTTTCTTACCGGACCATCCGGCTACGCGCGGGCACGTGCTTGTAGTCCCCGACGAACACGTTGCCGACATCTGGGGGCTTTCGCAAGGTATGGCACGCACCCTGTTCTCGGAGGTTGCTCGCGCGGCGGGTGCTGCGCGCGATGCCTTGCAGCCCGACGGTCTCAACGTGATTCAATCGAATGGCGCAGCAGCTACTCAGTCCGTCGATCATCTGCATGTGCATGTCGTGCCCCGCTGGACAGCTGACGATATGGGCGAAATTTGGCCATCTCTGGACCCATCCTGGTCGCCAGCGCAACTCGACGCGATGCAGGGCGACCTCAGGACCGCTGTTGAGGCATCCAAGCCCAAGGGTTATGACATGACGAACGAGCAGGATCGAGAGGACCGGCGCAAGCACCTTGATCTCATCTCTGCTGCCATCGAACGAATGGCCGGGTCTTCATCTGCGGCGAAGGGCTGGTCGATCACGCTAGCCGGTGCGGCTTTCGGTGTGGCTTTGGTTCGTGACAGTTGGCCGTTCATCGCCCTGGGCATCCTGAACCGTACCGGGTTTCTTGCCGCTTCTACGCTTGCAACATCTCCGGGGGGAGTGCCGATTCTTGACTGTAGTAGACCTCCTCGAATTCGTCTGGTGTGAGGTAATCGAGTGTGCTGTGCAGGCGTCGCTGGTTGAACCAGTCGACCCATCCCATCGTGGCGAACTCGACATCGTCGATCGTCTTCATCGGGCCGTTCAGGAACGGACTCCTCTTCGATACCGCCTCGGTCTTGAACAACCCAATTGTGCTCTCCGCCAACGCATTGTCGTAGGCATCACCGACACTGCCGATCGATGCCGCAATCCCCTCGAGCACAAGCGTTTCCGCGAACGCGATCGACGTGTATTGACTGCCGGCGTCGCTGTGATGGATGAGCCCTGAGCCGACGCGGTGACCACAGTGATCTCGTCGCCACAGTGCCATCTTCAGCGCCGTGGTGACCATATTGGTGTCTTTCACCGTCGAGGCGTGCCAACCCACGATAGCTCGGGAGAAGCAGTCGATGACGAACGCGACGTAGACGAACCCCGCCCATGTTCTGGTGTACGTGAAGTCGGTGACCCATTTCCGATTCGGGGCCTCGGAAGTGAAGTCACGGTCGAGTAGGTCAGGGGCCCGCGTGGCATTCTTGCCACCCTGGATCGTGGTGCGATGCCGTCTGCCTCGAACGACGCCGGACATGTCTTCGTCGCCCATCAGCCGGTCGACCGTGCAGGCAGCGGCGCTATGGCCCTTCCTGCGCAGGTGACGGTACATCTTGCGCCGACCGTACAGCTCTTCCGGTTCGCCGACCGTGTCGCGGAGAGCGTCGGTGAGGTAGGCGTCGGAGATCGTGCGGGCCGATGGTGGTGCGGTTTTCCAGTTGCGATACGTACGTGGGGCGACCTGCACTCCGTGCTCGGTGAGCACGCGGCAGATCGACTCGACCCGGTAGTTCTCTGCACGCATCTGATCGATGAACTGGACTATTTGCGGCGGCGAGGGTCGAGCTCCCTCGCGAAGAAAATCGATGCCGACTTCAGAATCTCGTTGGCTTCCTTGAGATCTCGGTTCTCACGTTCGAGTTCCTTGATACGTTGCTGCTCCTCCGTTGTTGCACCGCGAGCTTGGTCGGCATCGATCTGAGCCTGGCGTGTCCAGAGCCGGAGTGACTCCGCGCCGACACCCAATTTCGGTCCGATCGCCTTGCACGCGCCGTACACGGAGTTGTACTCGTGGAGGTGGTCTAGGACCATCTTCACCGCACGCTCACGTTGCTCGGCCGGGTAACGCTTCGACATATGCTTCATCCTTCACAAAGAACGAAGCGGCATCAAACCCGGTACGGTTCATCCTGGTGCTCGCGGCTTTTGCGGCTCTTGATGTCAGGTACCTCGGTAACGAGCGCCGCGCCCGCGACGTCTACGACCAGGTTGCCGACGACAACTCTGTGGTGCCGCTGTCGCTCAAGGGGCTGGCAACTAAGTCCGGATCGTCGGGAAAGTGGTACTACCCGAGCCGGTATGCAACCTGGTCAATCCTCTACTTCTATGGTCCACTCGCTCTCGTCGGCGGCGTTCTTTTGGTGGTCGCGTTGCTCTCAGGACCGGCCGAGAAGTCGGGCGCCTCGAATCTGTGCGGAGAAAGATCCAGCCAGCAGAGGTAACGGGCGGCTCGACCTGCCAATTGTCTAATCTGGTTTGGGCAGACGTTGTGCCGAGTTGTACGGGCACAAGTGCGAGATGGCCCGAACGGCTTTGCTACCTGCTCGCCGTCGCTACTTCCTCGTATTTTCGACCATTCCCGCGATGGTGGAAACCTGTCTTAGGGGCGACTCTGCCCGATGCGCAGGCAGAGTTTGTTGCTCACCTAAGCCAACGAGACCACGCACCGCACGAGCCGACAAATTTGATGGAGTTTTCTCACGTCGCACGCACCGCCCAGGTCGACCTTGCTCCTCTACATAAGGCGATCGCGGACGCGGTCGACTCCGAAAAGTTCGGTATAGACGATGTAGCGGCGCGTTGCGTTCGTCCTGACAGCGCAAGCTCGTTCACGACCGACCAAGTGGCGTTCGATAACACTGTGCCACCCGGGCACTACCCATGGTATGACAAACCTGAGGGCGAATTTCCCGACGACCTGTTCAAGTGGGTAGGTCGACGGACCGTGGCCGCCGGGCGAACCATGACGGCGCTCATCGAATTTCCCTGATCGTGCTCAATGAAATTCCCTACCCGTGAGCGGTCTTCACTGTAGTGGTTGGCGGGTTCCGGTGGTGGCTTTGCGGAGCTTCTCCGATCTGGCGTTGTGGTCTCGTAGGCGGTAGGAATCGCCGTCGAGGTTGAGCACGACCGATCGATGTAGAAGTCGGTCGAGCATGGCTGCGGCGACGGTGTTGTCTCCGAGCACTTCACCCCAGGATCCGACGCCACGGTTGGTGGTCATCACGATCGATGTCTTCATATACCGTTGCGAGACAACTTGAAACAGCGCTGATGCTGCCTCACCGGGTAGCGGTAGGTATCCGAGTTCGTCGACGACGAGAAGTGTCGGTCCGGCATAGAACCGCATCGTCGTGGCCCACCGGCCCTCCAACGCAGCTCGGTGGCAGCGGGCGGCGAGATCGGCTGCGGTGGTGAAATACGTCCGATACCCAGCGTGTGCTGCGGCTCTCGCCAACCCGACGGACAGGTGCGTCTTCCCGACCCCGGGCGGTCCGATGAGCAGCACGTTCGTCGCTGTTTCGAGGTATCGGCAGGTCGCTAGCTCCTCGATGAGCTTGCGGTCGACACCGGCAGCGGCGTCGTAGTCGAAGTCCTCGAGCGAGGCTGGTGTCGGTAGGCATGCGAACCGAAGTCTTCCGGTCAACCGGCGGGCTTCGGTGGCCTCGACCTCGATCGAGAGCAACCGGTCCAGCGCCGCGGTCATCGACAGTTCCTCGGCTGCGGCTTGGTCGAGGACCGACGGTAGCGCTTCGGCCGCGTCGTGCAGTTTCAGCACTGCGAGATGTCCGCGCAAGCGTTGGTAGAGGCTCGCTGCTTCGGCGGTGTTCGGTGCCGGTATCCGGTCGGTGGATTTGTTGTCGGTCATGACAGGGTGTTCCTTCCGTGCGCGGCGCGTTCGTAGATCGAGAGGTCGTAGACGATTGCATCGCTCGTGTCGGATTCAGTTGCACCACTGCCGGCCTCGTTCAACTCTGCGTGCGTGGGGTGTGCTGTTCCGGTGGCGGTTCGCAGGATGTCCGCTGCAGCGAGAGACTCGGGTCCGGGTGGGATGCGTTCCTTGCGGCGGTGCGGGCGACCGGTGTTGGCGCCGGCCATCGCCGCTTGTTCGAGGGCGTAGATGTGGCCGTGATCGCGGACCATCGCACCGGTTCCGTCTGCTGCCAGCCGGTGTCTGGCGATGGTGATGTTCGAGGGGGTGACGATGTCGATGACATCGGTTCCGAGGACTTGGGTGACCGTCACGGTGGCCGATGCGAGCTCGGGAGGGACGGAGTAGCGGTTGCCGCGATAGGACACCAACGCCTGCCGGGAGACCACTCGTTCGGTGGTCACGATCGCCGGATAGGTGGTCGCTGGCATCGGGTGCAGTCCTTCGGAGGTGGCGAGCGTTGCTACCGATGTTTTGCCGTCTTTCGTCGCTCGCAGACGGGTATCGCCGCGGAGACTACAGAACCGATCGAGGCTGGCTTGGGCTTGCTCGACCGTCAGATCGTCGGCCAGTGTTCTCCACCAACGCTGTGCTGCAGTGTGATTGGACTTCTCTACTGCACCTTTGCGGTTCCCGCGCCTCGGTGGGCAGATCGCGACGGACACACCGTAATGTTTGGCGACGCCGGCGAAGCTGGCGGTGATCCGACCCGATTCGGGAAGACACACGGTCGCCATTCGGTCGAACCGCCACACCCTGCTCACCCCGCCGAGGCCCCGGCAGATCCGGTCGAGCCCGTCGACGACACGCGGCTGAGTCATCTCGGGTGCAAGGATTCCGCGCCATTTCCCCGAGCACGCCAAGGTCCCGACGAACAGATGTGCCATCGATCCCCATCCCCACGAGGCAGGTGGGTTGGGCAGATCGACCCAATCCCATTGTGTCTCTTCACCCGGCGGGTGTTCGATGACAGCGTTGGGTCTTTCGGTGGCGGTCAGGCAGGCTTGGCAGATCGGGCGTAGTCCCAACTCGCGGATCTTGCGGGAGAGCGTTTGATACGACATCGCGTAGCCAAGGTCCTCGAGCTCGTCGCAGAGCGTGCGCACCCACAAGTGGGGGTCGTCGAGTAGCCGTGCGGTGACGTAGGCGAGGAACACCTCGAACGGGTCCGGGATGCTGCGTTTGCGCACTCCGGGGGTGGTGGTGCCGTTCAGATACGACCGGATCGTCTTCGGGTCTCGGCCGGTGTGTCGGGCGATCGCAGCGGTCGTCCACCCGCGTTTCTTCAGGGCCTGTATTTCCACATCTTCCTCCTGTGTAAGCATGAGGAGCGGGTCTCCTTCGATAGCTGGTGTGTGGTCAGAGACCATCAGCTTCGGTGGAGACCCGCCCTCGTTGGCGATGCCACACGGGTAGGGAATTTCGATAAGCGAAACTAGGGAATTTCAGCGAGCGCCGTCAACCACACAGCCAGCCCAATATTTTGTTTCCGGTGGGGGCTGATGTGGGTGTGGCAGGGCCCAGATCGGCCGTGGTCCGACTAGCCTGGGGCTTTCATGCCGGTAGTTAGTGGCGGCGTGTCAAGATGGTGGAATGGTGCCTTGAACTGGGAGAATTCGACTTACCACAGTTGAAACCCGACCAGTTCGAGAGGCACCATCCCGGTGAGTAAGTCTACGTCGCCCTACCCCGCCCTGTCTGTCGATGCCACCGGAGGCGGCATCGTGTCGCACGCCGGAGCGGTGACACTGCTCCGAACCGCGGACGCTACCGGGCTCACCGCAGCGTTGTCCGGGCAGCTTTCGTTGTGGCGGAAACCGTTGGCGCAGTTCGACCCCGGCAAAATCATCACCGACCTCGCCGTGTCGTTGGCGCTCGGTGGTGACTGCCTCGCCGACATCGCGACCCTGCGCGAACACACCGCCGTGTTCGGGAAAGTACCCTCCGACCCAACCGTCTCCAGACTGATCGCAACCTTGGCCGCAGATGCCCCTGCAGTCCTGACCGCCATCGACACTGCCCGAGCAGCCGCTCGCGCCGCAGCATGGAAACATGCCGGCAAGGACGCACCCGATCACGGCATCACCGCAGACAACCCGATCGTGATCGACCTCGACGCCACCCTCGTCACCGCCCACTCCGACAAACAGCTCGCCGCACCAACATACAAGCGCGGGTATGGCTTTCACCCACTCCTCGCCTTCGTCGATCACGGGCAGGCAGGGACGGGCGAGCCCCTCGCAGCACTGCTGCGCGCCGGCAACGCCGGCTCGAACACCGCCGCCGACCACATCGCCGTCACCCGCGCGGCGCTCGCACAACTGCCGTTCACCACCGGCGGCCGCCCCGGCAAGAAGGTACTGGTCCGCACCGATGGAGCGGGAGCCAGCCATGTCTTCATGTCGTGGTTGCATCGGCAGCGGGTGTCGTATTCGATCGGGTTCGGGCTCACCGACGCCATGGTCGCCGCACTGGGCGAGGTCCCCGACACTGCGTGGTCGGTCGCGGTCGACGCCGATGAGAAGGTCCGCGACGGTGCCTGGGTGATTGACGCGACCGGTGTCCTCGACCTCGGGGCATGGCCGCCGGGGATGCGTGTGGTGATCAGGAAGGAGCGCCCGCATCCGGGTGCTCAATTGCGTTTCACCGATACCGACGGACTGCGGCTCACTGCGTTCGCCACGAACACAGTCCGTGGTCAAGTTCAGGTTCTCGAACTGCGGCACCGTCGCCGTGCACGCTGCGAGGACCGGATCCGTATCGCGAAAGATACTGGGCTGAGCAATCTTCCGTTGCACGGGTTCGATCAGAATCGGATCTGGCTTGCCATCGTCGCTCTCGCACTCGACCTGACCGCGTGGACTCAGATGCTCGGTTTCACCGATCACGACGCTCGCAGGTGGGAGCCGAAACGGCTACGGTTGCGGATTTTTTCCGTCGCCGGACGCATCGCCCACCATGCCCGCCGCATCCACCTGCGACTGTCGAAAAGTGCGACCTGGTCCGACCTGATCGTCACCGCACTGAACCGGTTGGCGGCACTGACCGCACCCGCCTGACCGGACCCACCGACCGATCGACCCGAAAGACCCCTCTCGGACAGTGGAACCGAGCGCCCAGCCGAACGATATCGGCACAGTCACCATGCCCGAAGCCGCAATCGAGCTCGAAAACCGCAATCTCGAACCGCTCAGGCCGACACATCGGCCTCATGCAAGATCGAGGCTAGCGGGGACCTGCGCAGCGCTCAAGCTCTTGCGACGTAGGTACGACATCCCAGAAGGCAATTAGGATACGAGTTTCGTCCGAACTGATGTCGTGTCGAATCACATGTCGCCGCGATACTCGTTGCGCAACGATGCCCGTCTGAAAGACGAAAGGAATGGGTGTCGAAGTATCGGTCAAGCACTCTATGTAGCTTCCCATCGATGGTCAGCGCAGGATCTGATCTTGATAATCGAGAAGTACCTGGCCGGGGATATTGGCCCCGAATTGGCCGAGGATTTCCTGGGCAAGGTCTACGCCGGCGAGGCGAGTGTCGGTGAGTAGTTGTGTTGCGGTGATGGTGTGGGACGCTGATATTTGGTCTGACTTGACGATGAGATTGTTCGAAATATCGCGCTTGTGGTCGCCGGAGATCAATTGGCGTCCGGCGATGTTGCTGAGCAGGATTTCAAATGTGATGGTGTCGCACTCAAGGGTGGAATCCGAAGCCTCGTTTGTAGGTCGGGGCTGCAGATTCCTTCTCCGAGTGTGCGGTGACGAGGGTGGCATCGAGGTCGATGACGATCGGATCCGCAGCGGTGATGTCGCGATCAGGAGCATGGTTGCCGGCGTGTCCCCACGCGGTCGCACGGGCCGATGCTCGGGCTGTGTCGATCGCGGTCAGCACTGCGGGCGCATCTGCAGCGAGCAACGCGATCAGTCTGGAGACGGTCGGGTCGGAGGGCACTTTCCCGAACACGGCGGTGTGTTCGCGCAGGGTCGCGATGTCGGCGAGGCAGTCCCCGCCGAGTGTCAATGACACTGCGAGGTCGGTGATGATCTTGCCAGGATCGAACTGCGCCAACGGTTTCCGCCACGGCGACAAGCTGCGCGAGAGTGCAGTGGTGAGTCCGGTGACTTCGGCGGTTCGAAGCAGCGTCACCGCTCCGGAGTGCGACACGACACCGGTTCCAGTGGCATCGACGGACAGGGTGGGGTACGGCGACGTAGACTTGCTCACCAGAATGGTGCTCCTCGTGCTGGCTGGATTGTTTCCTTCGCAAGATCAATCTTCGCAGCTCAGAGCACCATTCTTCTGTTCTGACACGCCTCACCTACCTACCGGCGTGAAAGCCCGAGGCTAGCGAAAGAGGAAGAAATGTCCGGACGCAGGATTGGCTACCGGTTACTGGACATTCTGCTCGGCGCGTGCTGCCGGTCACGAGTTGAGCCGGGGTTTACTGTCCGGGGACCCAGCTTCCGGATCGGCCGCCGCCGTCCGACACGCACACCGTGTCCATGCCTTCCGGTGAGACCGCGATTCCTCGTGTTGACGGATCGCACGATGCACCCTGATCGGCGTAGGCGATGATCGGTGCCGAGCGCACCCAACGTGCAGTGCTTCGGCCTGCGTAGGCGCATTTGAGGAACGTGCCGTCCGAGGAGGTGGCGTGGTTGTCCACGTCTGGATCGCAGGAATCGTCGACGGCGGGGAGAGCGAGGGGAGGTTCCTCCGTCAGCTCGATCGTCGTCTCCGCCGGTGGGGGAGTTGTCAGGGAAGGAACGATCACAGTGGCGGGTGCCGCTTCCAGCGGCGTCGCCGGGATCGAATAGTCCTGATCGGCGGTTGCGTTCGTCCAATCGTCGGCGGTCAGTCCGGTTCCGAGACCGTAGACGATGGTCGCGACCGCGATGGCCTCGATTGCGCCGAGCGCAAGACCAGCAATCGCCAGCCCGCGGCCAGCTGGCCGCCAGAACGTCAGAATCCCGAACACGATCGCGACGGGAAACAGCCCCAGGAGCGCTGCAACGAGCGCGATCACGGCGTATGGGTTGATCGGGTCGACTGTCTTGCCCTGACTCTTGTTCAGATCGACGGTCATCGCCGCGCCACTCCGTTCAGCAGGTTTAAGTAGTTGCGACGCTAGGCCGTCGGCCTCGGCCCGAAGAAACTACCCGCAGGTAACCATTCGGACGAATGAACACCTCCTCCAGACGCGTCGTGATGTGCTGACGGTGCCGGATCGAGCAGTTGCTGTTTTTGCGCGCAAGCGTAGCCGTCACGGCCGTCGCCACCAAGGCGAACGGATGCTCAGCAAGCAGGGCTGCGGCTCTGATGTTGCCCGAGAGTCACACGCTCGTCGTACAAAAGCTCGGAGCGGCAGGCAGTACGATAGGAACAGAGTTGAGGAGGTATCGAATGTCGATACGGTGGCCAGTCAGTGATCGTGAGCGGGCTATCGATGCTGCTCGGACTAACACTGCACTTGAGGGCGCACGCAGTACCGACGCAACCCGTGCGGATCAGGATGCGTATGTTCGCGGCGAGATAGATATCGCTGAGCTCGGGCAACGTGTGCGTAGCCGGTACAACCTCGCCTGACAGGGTTCGCTTTCGGTGGATGACGTACTCCCGTGGGATACCGGCGACGATGAGCTGAACTGGATTGGGTATTTCATTCCGGGCTCGTCGGTTTTGCGAAACCGCGTAGGAGCGACGAGCAAGGAAGCCCTGGCTGCCGCCGAGAATGACCTGGTGGAAGTACGAGTAGCGGAACTGCGCGAAAGCGTCGGCGCAATGGACCGAACATACGACTTGCTTCATCTGAAAGCGCTGCATCGGTATCTCTTCCAGGACGTGTATCCGTGGGCCGGCGAGTTGCGGACCGTCGGGATCGAGAAAGAGCACGAGTCGTTCATGACACCTGGCGACATCGGGCGTCCGGTCGCTTACATCGCTGCTCAGATCGCCAAGACGCAACAGCTTCGTTCGGTCTCAGACGAAGATTTACCCTCCCGGCTTGCGGAGATGTATGACTTCGTCAACTTTGCCCACCCCTTCCGGGAAGGAAACGGCCGCACGCAAAGGGAGTTCTTCGATCAATTGCTGTCCGAATCGAGCCGGGGACTGGCGTGGGATGCGATCGAGCTGACCGAACTGCACCGTGCATGCCACATTGCGCGCGCCGAGCAGACCATCGAGCCGCTGCGACTGATGTTCACGAGGATCGTCGACGACGACCCCGCCTACATATTCGGCCGTGGTACCTCCTGAGGCAGCACGATGAATTTATGCCGGAACGTCCTCACGTGCTTTTACGCGGCGATAATTTCTACGCGGACAGATCCCGCGTCGCGGCGCGTTCGGGATGCATGTCGAAGCTCATCACTTTAAATTGAGGTGGAGTCGAGTGACCATGACGGTCCGTTTAGACGAGGGGGGCCATACGGGACGCCGGTGGACCGAGGTACAGCCGTAGATGGTCATCTTTTACTCATCACTTTGGGGCGCACCCGGGTGGATTCACGCGGACGCCGGTGGTTACTTGATTCGCCGAACATCCAGCTCAACGGGCCAATGGTGGACGCGAGTGCATCCACTTGAATTGTTATCTCTCGTACAGCGGGTCCGGGGTTCGAATCCCTGATGGCGCACAAGAATGACCCCCTGACCAGCAGAATGCCGGTCAGGGGGTCATCTTTTTGCGTCGGGGTGTCAGGTCTACTCATCACTTCGAGGGCAAAGTGATGAGCGAATTAGGCTGGGTTTCTCCAGGTCGCGTTCGATTTTCCTGAGGGTGCAGAAGGATGGCCTGCTGACCAGCAGAAATGCTGTTTTCGTACCGGAGTCAGAGCGACCCGAGTTCATAGTCGAGCTCGAAAATCCCCGGTTTCGAAGACACGCTGAGTCGTGCGCAGTGTGGTCGGACCTTGTTGGCCGTAATTCGACGCATCCGACGCGCGTCGGATGCCAGGGGTGATACTCCCTCCGCGCGTTGGGTGACGTAGGCCACATAGACGACAGATGATGATGTCATGACGACATTCCCGACGCTGGACCCCGAGCTCGCTGCTGCAATTACCATGCTCCCCACCGTTAGTTTTTCCGATTTAGCCGCTGCGCGAACCACTTTCGACGCGCTGCTGGGCCCTTTGCTCGCTGACCTGTCGTACGACGGGGTCGACGTCCGTGAGATCGCAGTCCCGGGCAGTGACGATGACCCCGATGTCACTATCCGATTCATGACACCCTCGGCCGCACAGGGCCCATTGCCTGTCCTCGTGTGGATCCATGGCGGCGGTTTCGCCGTCGGCAACGCCCGATCCAGCGACCCCTACTGCATCGATGTAGTACGAGAGCTCGGCTACGCGGTCGCAAATGTCGAATACCGACTCGCCCCGGAAACGCCGTTCCCTGGACCTCTGAACGATTGCTACGCGGCCTTGTCGTATGTGCACTCTCACGCCGTAGAGTTGGGAATCGACCCCGACCGCATCGCAGTCGGCGGCCAGAGCGCGGGCGGCGGTCTCGCCGCGGGCACTGTCCTTCGAGCCCGCGACGAGCGTGTAATACCCGTCGCCTTTCAACTCCTCGAAATACCCGAGCTGGACGATCGACTGACCACCACATCGATGATGACTTTCGTCGACACACCGATGTGGAACCGTCCCAGCGCAATCCTGTCCTGGCAGTACTACCTCGGCGACTCCTATTCCGGCCCGGACGATACGAATGTCTCTGTTTACGCCGCACCTGCTCGGGCCGCCGATCTGGCTGGACTACCTCCGACGTACCTCTGCACCATGGAGCTCGACCCGCTTCGAGACGAAGGGATCGACTACGCACTTCGTCTTCTGCGCGCGGGTATCAGCGTCGAGCTGCACTCCTTTCCCGGCACCTTCCACGGTTCCGCCTTGCTCGCCACGGCCGAAGTCAGCAAACGAGGACACGCAGAGGGACTCGATGCTCTTCGGAGAGGCTTGCGCGTAGCGACCCCAAGCTCGTAGCTTCTATAGATGCAAGGACTTATGTACCGGCTCGCGGAGCTCGACGCCGACTCCGCGGGCCTTGTACGCGTCATCGACTACTTCGATGCTCTGGTTCGCCACCGCGCCGACACAGCGGCGATGATGAGAGCAAGCGCAGCTCTCGCAGATTGCGTTGTCGGCATGGACGTCTCCGGATGGCGCGAAGCGCGTCACAAGGCCAGGCGATGCGACCCACGCGGCCAATGGTCACCGGAACCTCAGCGCGCACCGTCGTCGACCAAGGACATCATTGTCGACGATGACGTAGTTGGAACAGTGTGGATAGAGCGCAACGGACCTCCTTTGCCACTCGACGATATGCTCGTCGACCGCATGGCCTTGACCGCAGCCGTCATCCTTGCGCCGCGCCGCGCGCCGACTCCCACTGAGCAGACCGAGAATCTACTGTTCCCCGTCGACGAGATCGCGGTGCTCACATCTCTCGTTGCGCTCGGCATCGAACCGACTACGTCACTCAGGGTTGCTGTGAGCGCGCACGGGTACACAGACTTGCCGACGAATCTCACAGCCGGCGCGTCGGTGCCCGTCCGGGTGAACGAGGAATATTGGCTCGTCCTTTCGGGCACGCCGCCTCAGCTTTCCACGCCGTCGTTTCGCGTGGGTGTTTCTCTGTCTGTGCCCGCCAACGAAATTCATCGGCATCTCGGAAACGCACGCCTAGCTCTGACCCAAGCGTCGGAGGATCGCCCCGTCTTCGTAGCCGATAGCTTGGGCGCGCTCAACCTTCTCGGCGCGGGGCACCGAATCGACTATGGTCACATACCCGACCTGGTTCGCGCCGCCGAAGTAGGACAAGATACGCATGGTCCGGAATTGATCGACACGCTACGGGTCTACTTGCGCGCGGGGACGCTTCGTGCGGCGGCCGACGCAATGCATCTACACCACAGTAGCGTGGCCCACCGATTGACCAAGCTGTCCGAGCGCATGGGGTACGCGGTCGACATAGTCGAAAATCGTGCTCGTGCAACCGCAATGATGATGATCCTGGACGGTACCGATTACGTGCCCAATGGCTGACTCGTCCGGACACGCATCCGATTAGTCCCATCTGAGCGCCGTCGTACAGTCGCCAGCCGAGCAACCACCCCACCTGCGCGTCGGTCATCACGGAATGTTCAGAGTAAGGACGCCTGGGCCCGCGACGCGAGAGACGCACGAACACATCTTTCGGCACGTGGTCTTCTGAGTTTCGCTGAAGAAGACATCACGGTGGTCGACGGTCCCGTCGACGTCGATGATGTCGACCTGGCACAGCCCGCATTCGCCTTTCCTGCAGTCGTACATCATGTCCGCCCCTGCACGTTCGAGGGCATCGAGTATCGAATCACCTTTGCCCACTGTGGTTTCGATACCCAGTCGCGGAACGATCACGCGGAATTCCTGCGCGTCGAACCACCCACTGTTGCCGAAGGTCTCGTATCTCAGGTTGGGCAGCGGTAGTTGCCGGTCGAGCCAGGTTCGTCGTACCGCGTCCATCAACCTGATGGGGCCGCACACGTACAACTCGGTGTTTGAATCGACGTCGGCCAATGCGGTCGAGATGTCGAGGCCGGTCCCTTCGTCGTCGATGTGCAGAGTGAGTCGATTTTGGTGTACGGCAAGGAGTTCGGGGACAAATGCCATAGAGGTGCGACTGCGTCCGACGTAGACGAAGCGGTAATCGGCACCGACCCTGCGCAGCGCTGCGGCCATCGCCGCCATGGCAGTGATGCCGATGCCGCCGGCGAGCAACACATACCGCGGTGCGCCGATGCGGAGGGGAAAGTTCTGCAGAGGCGCAGTGATCTCGAGTTCGTCTCCGGCTTTCAGTGAGTGCATGAAGAGAGATCCGCCTCGGGAAGTGGGTGAAAGACGAACTCCCAGGGTCACGCTCGTGCCGGTGACTCCGCCCGACACGATCGAGTACGAACGGATGTCGCCGGTATCGATCCTGACGTCGACGTGTGAACCCGGGGGAGCCCGGTGTGCCTGTCGGGTGCCGATGACGATCTTGGCGATGTCGTCTGCGACCGGTTCGACGGTCTGGACCGTACCGCGCTGCCAGGTGACCTTGTTGTCGACCATCTCAATTCACCACGCGGTCGATCGCGAAGGTGTCCACGTTCGCGGTAGAGGTGCGTTCGGATTCGATCATGCGTTGGATGATGCGCCGAACCCACATGCCGCCGGCGTCGATGTTGAGGTTGTAGAACTCGTGATCGGGGTTGGCGTCGATGGCGATCTGCTGAGCAGTGAGCATTGCCTCGTCCTCTCCGAACACCCCGTGCACACCGTCACGAAGTTGCGTGGTGATCGTCTGGCTTTCCAGGCGGTAGTTGCGCATGAACGCCCAGAAGTACAGCGCTGTCCTCTCGTCGACGGGCGTGATCGTGTTCATGACGAATCCGTTGACCCCCTGACTGCGGTCGCCGTCGGGCGCACCGGTGCCTGCCTTGGCTACACCGACGTCGATGCGGATGGTTCCCGGGGCCTGAAACTCGATGATCTGCCAGCGATCCACCTTGCCGCAGAATCCAGGGAATCGATCGTTCATGTTCTTGCGCCAGAAGGGCGGCGCGTCGATGTCGTGCATCCATCGGGTGACGGTGACCGTCCGTTCATCGTGGGTGACCTCGAAGTCGGATTCGCTGAGCTCGTCCTGACCGATGGTGGACGAGTGCACGAACTCTTCGTGGGTCAGATCCATCAAATTATCCAGTACCAGTTGCCAATTGGCCTGCACGTCGATGGTGCGCCCGTCTCCGGCCCATTCGAGAGAATCCATCTGAAACATATCCGGAATCAGTGTGGGATCGGCGAGAGTGGGGTCGCCGGGCCACACCCAGACGTAACGGTATCGCTGCTCGACGGGATACGAGGACACCATCGCCGACGGGTTGATGGTGTCCTGTGCGGGCATGCTCGTGCAGCGGCCGGCCGAGTTGTAACGCAGGCCGTGGTAGGGGCACTGGACCTCGTCGACGCCGACTCGCTTTCCTTTCGAGAGCGGAGCGAGTCGGTGCCAGCAGGCGTCCGCCAAGGCCACCGGCCGCCCGTCCGCGGTGCGATAGAGCGCCAACGGTTTGCCGGCAACGGTGCGCGAAATCAACCCTCCGGTGGTCAATTCGTGGTCCCACGAGACCGCGTACCACGCGTTCAGAGGGAAGGCCATGTTCTTGGCGGTCGCTCCGCCTGGGCCGAGATCGGTCATCGGTGGTCCTCGCCGGAAGTAGTTGCCGAATAACTATGAAGATAGCTATTGAGTGATGTGACGCACACACTATCTATCGATATAGTGATTGCGCAAGACGCCCCTGCCGATCGAGGAGAACATGAGCCTGCGCTACGCGCTGTTGGCCCTGCTCACTGCGGGCCCACTGACCGGATACGACGCGGCGAGGAGGTTCGGCGGTTCTGTCGGGCACGTGTGGCACGCGCCCGATTCGCAGATCTACCCAGAACTCCGCCGCATGCAGGCGGACGGCCTGATCGAAGGCGAGCAGGTTCGCTGGGGCCCACGAAGCACGAAGACGCGCTATCGCATCACCGAAGCTGGAATGCAGTCCTTTCGGAGTTGGATGTCGAAGCCCGTCGATCACGCGCCGGAACGCGATGCGCACCACATGCAGGCTGCGTACCTGGAGTGGGCCGATCCCGACGAGGCACGGCTCATTCTGCGCACTCACATCGAGTACTACACGGCGCACGTAGCGTTGCTCACGGCTGTTCGTGACGGCATCGCAGCCCGCACTGATCCAGCGATCGTGCGCCGCCTGGAGGCGCGCCCGGACTCGGAGCATGAGCAGATCGTCGCGTTCAAGGTGTTCAGCTACTCGGGGATGATCGCACGAAGCCAGTCCGAGATCGAATGGGCAAGCACTGGACTCGAACTGGTCGATCGGCTCAACGATTCCACCCGGCCGGCGACTTAGCCTGGATGCACCGACGGAGTGGCGGCCCTTGAAGCTCGCCTGATCGAGCTCGCCGCCGCGCATCCGATCGTGGCCACCGTCCACGGCTCGGGCTTCGGCGGCGGTATCGATGCCGGAGGGCGGTCAGAAGAGTAGAACCGGTTTGATCGACGCACCACTGTTCATGTCGGCTACAGCTCTGTTGATGTCGGCGAACTGATAGTGAGTGAGTAAGCGTTGCAACGGCAATCGGTCCGAAATGACGAGGTCGACGAGGGCTGGAATGAGAGTTTGTGTCTCGCTGTCGCCGAGCGTGAGCCCCACGATGTGCCGCCCCGGCAGCATCATGTTGACATCGACGGGAACCTCGGTGCCGAAAGGTGGAGCACCGACGATCACTGCCGTTCCGCACGGTGCGAGGGCATCGATTGCGGTGCGCAGAACGCCGGTATTGCCGGTCGTTTCGATTGCTCCGTCGACGCCGGCACCACCGGTCAGTTCCGCCAACGCCTCCGCGGTGTCCTGCTGGGTGGCGTCGACGACGTGTGTCGCTCCGAGTTCGGTGGCCAAGTGCAAGCGCTCTGGGACCCTGTCGACTGCAATGATCTTTCGGGCGGGAGTCAGGTTGGCGGCCATGATCGCCGAGAGCCCCACCGCACCTGCGCCGGTCACGACGATCGTGTCACCGGGGCGCGGCCGCAACACGTTCCAGACAGCACCCGCGCCGGTCTGGACGCCGCACCCCAACGGCGCAAGGAGGTCGAGCGGCGCGTCAGGATCGACTTTGATCAAGCTTCGCTCGTCGGCGATCGCGTGGTGCGCGAACGAGGATTGGCCGAAGAAGTGGCCACCCAGTGCGGTCCCATCGCGGGTGATCGGACTCGATCCATCGGAACGTGTGCCGCCGATGAGATTGAGCGGCAACCACGTTGCGCAGTACGCTGGATGGCCGGCTCGGCATTTGCCGCAGTTGCCGCAGGAGGTGAACGACAACAGAACGTGATCGCCCTCGGACACTCGAGTGACGCCGGGGCCGACGGCTTCGACGACTCCTGCACCCTCGTGTCCGAGAACTCCGGGCAGCGGGAAAGGCAATCCGCCGGAGGCGGCCCCGAGATCGGTGTGGCACAGTCCGGCGGCGACGAGCCGCACGCGTACCTCACCGAACCGTGGGGCTCCGAGCTCGACAGGTGAGAGCGTGAACGCCGCTCCGCCAGATTCGACGACGGCTGCAGTTGTTGCGGTCATTATCCGGTCCTCCGATTCAGTCGAGCGAGATGACGACGGACTTGACCGCGGTGTAGGAATCGAGTCCCTCGGGTCCGTATTCGCGGCCGAAGCCGGAGTTTCCGATCCCACCGAAGGGAATTGCTGGGTCGAGCATGGCCCAATCGTTGACCCACACGATGCCGGCGTGGAGCTTGGCCGCAACCCGATGTGCACGAGCGACATTCGCCGTTTGTAGGCCCGCAGCGAGACCGTATTCGGTGCTGTTGGCCAGCTCGATCGCGTCGTCCTCGGTGTCGAACGGTTGCACGGTGAGAACCGGGCCGAAAATCTCTTCTCGAACGACTCTCGACGTGTTGGGCAAGTCCGCGATCACAGTGGGGGAGTAGAACGAACCACCGGCGAGCGGTGTGCCGGACAGGTCGGGACGACGTCCTCCGGCGACTATACGGCCTCCGTCGCGGAGGGCGATATCGACGTAGTCCTCTACCTTGCGCACGTGCCGGTCACCGGCCATCGGTCCGACCACGGTGGTCGGATCGAACGGGTCGCCGACGGGAACGCCGGGGACCGCTTGGGCGAGGATGCCCAGCACGGTTTCGTACAGGGGCCGGGCGACGAGCAGACGTGGGCCACCCATGCAGAACTGGCCGGTATTGAAGACGAATCCCTTGATGATCGCACCGATTGCCTTCTCGATGTCGGCGTCATCGAACACGATGTGCGCGGCGTTGCCGCCCAGTTCCATGGTCACCGGGACCAGGTTTCGGCCGGCGACACCGGCCGCGTGCCTGCCCACGGCCGTCGACCCGGTGAATGCGATCTTGTCGACTCCCGCATGCTGCAGAAGTGCCTCGCCCGCAGTGGATCCCGTTCCGGTGACGACATTGAGCACACCCGGTGGCAGTCCGGCCTCGGTCAGGATCTCAGCCATCAGCAGAGCGCTCAGCGGGGTGTCCTCGCTGGGCTTGTGCACCACCGTGTTCCCGGCGGCCAGAGCCGGTGCAATCTTGGAGCTCGACAGAACGAGAGGAAAATTGAACGGCGTGATCGCCGCCACGACACCGAGTGGCTCTCGGCGGGTGTACGCGTGTGCGGACAATGGGGTGTCCCGTTGGGATCCACTGAGGGTTTGCGCCAGTGCGGAGCAGTATTCGTACTGCTCCGCAGCGGTGATCACGTCGACAGCGCGGCACAACGACACGGGTTTACCCACGTCGGCGCTCTCGACGGCGATAATTTCGTCGGCGCGTTCGCGTACCAACTGCCCGACGCGGTGCAGAATGCGCGCCCGCTCACGCCCTGGCAGAGACGACCATCGACCGTCGTCGAATGCCGTGCGAGCCGCCGTCACCGCGGCATCGATGTCTGCGGGACCGGCTTCCGCCACTGTCGTGAGCACCGATCCGGTCGATGGATCGATGACGTCGGTGCGATCGCGTGTGGCGGACTCGCGCCAGTGACCGTCGATGAAGAGCAGGCGCGGCGCGAGATGGGGCCGCGAGAGTGTGATTGTGTCGTCGGTGATCGTCATGGGACGCCTCGATCCTGGTGGCCGAACCACCGCAGATTGACAGGTTTCCTTATATATAACCGTCTGCATGTGACTTACGCAATAGGTTGAGTGCTCGAACTCGCAAAAACCGCGGTCCACGTGAACGGTGATGGCGCCGAGTAATTACGCTTGGCGAAACACGCCACCCACGGGATCGGAGATGTCGACCATGGAATCCGAGGTGTTTTCGGCTCCCGACGACGACGCGGTCGAGTCCGCAACGGACGGGCATCCGACGCTGCTCTACGCCGTCAAGCAGGTCGAGTTGGCGGTTCGTGCGCACATGGATGCGTTGCTGAGGCCGATCAACATCACCGCCTTGCAATACACGGCATTGACGGTGCTGCGGCGACGCGATGGATTGTCTGCCGCGGAGTTGGCGCGCAACTCCTTCGTGACAGCGCAGACGATGGGCGAGATGATTTCTACTCTGGAAAAGCGGGGATTGCTCACTCGCCGAATCGATCCGGCGAACAAGCGTCGAATGCTGACCAGTCTGACCGACGACGCGCGCAGTATGCTCGCCGATTACGACGCAGAGATTCTGGCCCTGGAGAATCGCATGCTCGGTGACCTCTCGCCGCAACAACGTCAGGCATTTCGCCATTACCTCAGCAGCTGCCGAGTGGCGCTCGGGGACACTCGGGCGCACTGACCCACGGGTAGTGCAGTACCGGTTATCGACTGGCGAGCCTGTGCCGCAGGCCGACGAGGAAGGCCGATAGTCCAAGCTCGAAAGCGGCGTCGACGGGGTTCGTCGAATCCTCCGGGTCGCCGACCGCTGCAGTCAGTGCGGGATGCAATTGAGGATCGGGAGTGTAGAGGTTGCCCCCGCTGCCCAAGTCGAGGGCGGATCCGAGGATGAAATTGTCGAACGCGATGATGATCGGCAGTACTTCGGGCCATTCGAAACCCGCAGCGTGCAGACCGTCGGCGATCCGCTCGTACTCGGACAGCGACTCCCGGTCGCGAATGCGCGAGGTCGCGAACAGGCGGATCGAGCCCGGATGGCGGGCGAAGGCGGATCGGTAGGACCACGCAAGAGTCTGCATCGCCTCGTCCCACGGCACGGTTCCGAACCCCGAATTGTCGATCTTGCGTCCGATTCGGGCACGCATGCGGTCGATCACCTCGTCCCGCCCGGATACGTGGTGGTACAGCGAAGACGGGTGTACGGCGAGCTTGGAGGCTAGCTGTGCAACCGTGAAATCTCCTGTGGCATCGGCGATGTGCAACGCGGCATCGACGATGCGATCGACATCGAGTAGTGCTGTTCTCGGCCTTGCCACATGAACTCCTTTTTGCTGTCGGTCTGTTCAAACCGCGTTTTGTGGTCTACGTTACGTCAAAACCAAACATCGTTTGATTAATCCCACGGAGCCAGCCATGACCATCCCTCAGCATTCCGGGCAACCGAACGCTCTCGACCGCGCCAGTCTCAACTCGCGCGACATAGTTTTCTTCGTCGTCGCGGCGGCGGCACCGCTCACCGTCATGGTGGCCGTCGCCCCGATCGCACTGCTGGTGGGTGGGATCGGCGCTCCGGCGGGGTACCTGTGCGCCGGTCTGATCAGCATGGTGTTCGCCATCGGATTCACCAAGATGGCTCGGCACGTGCACAACAACGGTGCGTTCTACTCCTACATCCGTATGGGTCTGGGCAAAGTCGCCGGTCTGGGTAGCGCTCTGGTGGCCGTGGCGGGCTACACCCTCCTTCAAATCAGCACGTACGGGTTGTTCGGTGCGGTGACGGCAGCGACGATGAAGGACTTCGTCGGGGTCGATCTACCGTGGTGGGTGTGGGCGTTGATCGCTGCGGCCATCGTGTCGGTACTGGGTTACCGATCGATTCGTGTCGGAGCCAAAGTTCTCGGTGTGCTGCTCGTTCTGGAAGTGCTGGTGCTGCTCGTACTGGCGATCGCTGTGATCGCGAAGGGCGGCGCAAGCGGTCTGAACCTTCAGCCGTTCTATCCGGAGAACGTCTTCACCGGATCGATGGGTGCCGTGCTCGCTGTCTCGTTCGCTGCGTTCGTCGGGTTCGAGGCAACTGCACTGTTCCGCAACGAAGCAGTGCGGCCGGATCGGACGGTGCCTCGTGCAACCTACGCAGCGGTCGGGTTTCTTGCTCTCTTCTACTGCTTCATCGTCTGGGTGGCAGTCATGGCGTTCGGTACCGACAACGCAGTGCAGGCAGCAGCGGCAGATCCGGCCGGCTACTTCTTCACCGCGATGCAGACTTACGTCGGATCAGCGGCAACCGACGTGATGCGCGTCCTCATCGTTTCGAGCGGCCTTGCTGCACTGCTGGCCTTTCACAATGCGATCACCCGCTACGGATACGCACTCGGGCGCGAGCGCATCGTCCCGGTGCAGCTCAGCTTCGTGCACCGCAAGCATTTGTCTCCGTACATCGCCAGCCTCACGCAGACGGCGACTGCAGTGGTGGCCGTGCTGTGCTTCGCGTTCGCAGATGTCGATCCTGTCCTGCAGTTGGCCGCATGGACGGCGAGTACTGGAACCGTGGGAATCCTTGCGCTTCAATGGCTCACCTCCCTTTCGGTCGCGGTCTTCTTCATTCGAGGGAAAGAGGTAGCACGGGATCGAGGTGCAGCGCTGGCCGGCATCGCGGCGTTCATCTTGATCGGCGTCGCTCTGTTCCTGGTGATCGAAAAGATCGAAATTGCAACTCTGACAACAGATCCTGTGGTGAATACGGTCGCGTGGGCTGCCCCCGTCGTGATATTTCTCCTCGGCGCGGCTCTCGCGCTGTGGATCCGAGCCCGACGCCCCGAGGTGTACGCGGGTATGGGAAGCACCGATATCGATTCCGATCTGATTCCCGACCCACAGTCCGGCGCGAAGACGGCCGCTACCGATGCCACGCACGGAGTTCGAAATGACTGACGCCACCCTGGTTCTGACCAACGCCACCGTGCTCACTCAGGTCGACGGAGCACCTCCCGAGCAGGCCGTCGCCGTGCACGGCGACCGTGTGATTGCTGTCGGAACGACCGGGGACGTACTCGCCGCCAGTGGTCCTGGATCGACGGTCGTCGATCTCGCCGGGGCAACACTGACACCGGGTTGGGTCGACGCACACACCCATGTGGTCCAGGGCGCTCTGATGTCACTTGGCGTGGACTTCAGCCGATGCGAATGCCTCGACGATGTGCGGCGGGCCCTGCACGAAGCGACGCCGGTGGACGGCTGGATTCGTGGGTTCGGGCTCAATCACAACGTTTTCGATGGTAGCGCAATAACGTTCGACGTCATCTTCGAAGCTTTTGCGGTTCCTGTTCTGATCCGGTTGTACGACGCGCATTCTGCATTGGCCAACCGGGCCGCACTGGAACGTGCCGGTGTCAGTGGCCGAGAAGACCTGGGGCAAGGCGTTGCTCGGGTGGTGCTCGATGCACAGGGAAACCCTACCGGTCACCTGCTCGAAGAGGCGGCCATTCATCTGGTGGAGAGTGTGGCACCCACGCAGGACCGCGCGGCGGCGAAGTCGTTGTTGCGCGGAGTAACCGAGGATATGGCGTCGGTCGGCTTGACCGGAACCCATGTGATGGACGATCTGCCGGGATCTGTCGAGATGATTCGGGTCCTCGACGAAGACCCGTCAGGTCTGCGGTTCTGGGTGTACGGATGGATGCAACCCGATCACTCCGACGACCGAATCGGTGAGCTGGCGGGACTGGTGCACGGGGGCGGCGGCCGGCGGTGGCAGTACGCCGGAGCGAAACTGTTCATGGACGGAACGATCGACGGCGGAACGGCATGGCTGTGTCATCCGGACATACACGGTGAGAGCATTCGACCGGCATGGAGAGATCCGGAGCGTTACGTGGACGTAGTGCGTCGGCTCAGCGCGCGGGGCGTGTCCACCGCTACCCACGCGATCGGTGACGCCGCCGTCCATCACTGCGTCCGGACGCTCTCGGAGTTGAGCGACGGTGTTCGCCATCGCATCGAACACCTCGAGACCGTCTGTCCGGAGGACCTGGCGCTGATGGGCTCCGCTGGTATCGCCGCCTCGATGCAGCCGACCCACTGCACCAGATATACCAGTGCCGACGAAACCGACGACTGGTCTCGTCGACTCGGCCGCGAGAGGGTCGACCGCGGTTGGCCGGTGGCGGAACTCGGTGGTCTCGGCGTTCCGGTCGCGCTCGGATCCGACTGGCCGGTGGCCCATTTCGACCCGCGCATCGTCATGGCCGATGCTCGGTTGCGTCGTCCAGCAGATCAGCGGGCGGATTCGCCTCGCCAACCGAGGCAGGCGATTTCGGCGCAGCAGGCATTGGATGGGTACACCTCGCACGCCGCGGCGGCGGCCGGTCTGTCCGATGGCGCGGGAACCATCGTCGTGGGCGGACCAGCGGATTTCACTGCGGTCGACGGCGACCTGTTCGGCCCTGCCGACGAGGTTCCGGACCTTCCGATCATTGTCACCGTTGTCGGCGGCAGCGTGGTGTACCAGCGGTGACGTCGGTACCGGATGACTTGCACTCGGTTCTTTCCGGTTTCGATGACCGCAGGTTGTGCTCAGCGTACGAGCGCCTGCAAGGCCTGTCGTAGGTCTCGAACACCCTGGGGACCGAGGAGTTCGAGGATGTCGGCGTGTGCGGACGCGAGCGCGAGCTGAGCGTCGACGCACACACCGCGGCCGGCCTCGGTGGCGTGAATGCGCTTGTTTCGGCGATCGTCCGGGTCGACCCGGCGTGTGATCAGCTCACGGGTCTCCAGGTCGTCGACGAGGGCGACGATCTGGCTGGGGTCGAGGCCGAGTTCATCGGCGATCTGTCGCTGACCGAGACCACCCGAGTGCTCACAGGCGAGGGCTAGTACGGAATAGGAACGAACGCGTAGATCGAGTGGTGCCAGTGCCGACTTCGCGGCACTCGACATCGTTGCTCCGACGCGGCTCAGTAGGAACCCGATGTCATCGGACAGGGGTGCGATATCGGTCATTGTGCTCCTCGGCTCGTCAACCCAGCTTAGCAAACATCAATCATTGACAATTTCAATGATTGATGATGTTCTTTCGGTACTACCAAGATGAGGAGACGGCTATGAAGCTCGACAACAAGGTGGCTGTGGTCACCGGAAGTGGCCAAGGGCTCGGTTTGGCCTACGCACAGGACTTGGCCCGCCACGGCGCAGCGGTCGTCGTCAACGACGTCGATCAGGCGATCGCCGATGCAGCCGTCTCCTCTATCGTCGAGGCCGGCGGCAAGGCAGTTGCCGTCGTCGCACCGGTCGGCAGTACCGAGACCGCTCAAAAGCTCGTTGCCGGTGCCGTCGGATCATTCGGCCGCCTCGACATCATGGTCACCAATGCCGGAATTCTGCGCGACAAGGTGCTGTGGAAGATGACCGACGACGATTTCGATGCCGTCGTGAACGTCCATCTTCGCGGCACGTTCACGTGTGCCCGCGAGGCTGCCGTCCACTTCCGCGCACAGGGCGACGGAGGCCGCATCGTGTGCATCGGTTCGCCGGCGGGTCAGCGCGGAAACTTCGGGCAAACCAACTATTCCGGTTCCAAGGCGGGGATCGTCGGCATGGTACGTACTTGGGCCATGGAGCTTGGACGTGCGGGTGTCACCGTGAACGCGGTGTGCCCGGTCGCGGCCACGGCCATGACCGAGAGTGTTCCGTTTCTGCAGCCGTACATCGAAGCCATGAAGAGCGGGGATCCGTTGCCGCCGTTCGCGCGTCGTGAACTGGGATTCGGCACCCCAGCGGACGCGGCGGGCATCGTTTCGTTCCTTGCCAGCGATGCAGGTGCCGAGGTTACCGGTCAGGCGTTCGCTGTCGGAGGCGACCGCTTGGCTTTGTGGACGCACCCGGACATGATCGCCACGAGTTACCGCGACGGAGGATGGTCGGCCGACAGCATCGCGGAGACATGGGCTGACACGTTTGCCGACAGCCTCGAGTCAGTGGGGGAGAACCTCCCGGTCGAGCCGGCACGATGAGCTCGAAATACGAGTGCGCCATCGACTTCGACGCCATCGTCGCACTCGATGTGCACACGCATGTGGAGATCGACGGGTGTGGGCACCGTTCGCTCGACGACGAGTTGATGGCAGCGTCCGAGAAGTACTTCAAGTCGGGTGAGGAGCGCACCCCTGGCATCGACGCGATCGCAGACTACTACCGCGCACGCAACATGGCTGCCGTGGTGTTCACCGTCGATGCCGGTGCGGCGTCGGGGCACGCGCCGAATTCGGTCGAGGAGATCGCCGAGGGAGCTGCACGCCACAACGACGTCCTTATTCCGTTCGGCTCGGTCGACCCGTGGCAGGGAAAGGCAGCGGTACGACGCGTGCACCGGCTCGTCGACGAGTTCGGCGTACGCGGGTTCAAATTCCATCCGAGTATGCAGGGATTCGAACCCAACGACAGGCGTTTCTATCCGTTGTACGAGGCGATCACCGAAGCCGGAGTCCCCGCGCTCTTCCACACCGGCCAAACCGGTATCGGTGCAGGCCTACCTGGTGGGCACGGCATCAAGCTGCGGTACTCGGACCCGATGCTGTTGGACGACGTCGCGGCGGATTTCCCCGATCTGACGGTGATCATGGCCCACCCGGCAGTGCCGTGGGCCGACGCGCAGATCTCGATCGCCACGCACAAGTCCAACGTGTACATCGACCTCTCGGGTTGGTCGCCGAAGTACTTTCCGCCCCAGCTGATTCGGGCAGCCAATTCGATGTTGAAACGAAAAGTGCTGTTCGGCTCCGACTTTCCGGTGCTGACTCCAGACCGGTGGATGACGGACTTCGCACAACTCGACATCAAAGACGAGGTACGTCCTCTCGTATCGAAGATCAACGCACTGGCCGCGCTCGGCCTGTCAGTCAAGGAGACACCATGACCACCCGCGTCGCCACTCTCGCCGAATTGAAGAACTTCGAAGGCCGCGTACTCGGAATCAGCTCGTGGATCGAGATTCCACAGCAGCGAATCGACACCTTCGCCGACGCCACCGACGATCACCAGTGGATTCACGTCGATCCGGAGCGAGCCAGGGCAGAGAGCCCTTTCGGTGGCCCGATCGCGCACGGATATCTCACCTTGTCGCTGATAATCCCGATGTGGGAAGAGGTGCTTGTCGTCGACAGTGTGACAACCAAGATCAACTACGGCCTGAACAAGGTCCGCTTCACCAACGCCGTGCCGGCGGGTGGACGTGTGCGCCTGGCCGCGACCTTGAAGGCGTACGAGGAGTTGCCCAAGGGCGGGGCTCAGTTGACGGTTGCGGCAATGATCGAGCTCGAAGGTAGTGAGCGCCCTGCCGTCGTCGTCGAGGCCGTCTACCGCATGTTCGACTGATTCACCGACCCGAGAGGAACGGATCGAGATGCGTAATCAAGGAGTTGGCTCGTGGATCAGGCGGCGCAGCAGACAGTGTCCGCGTGCCTCGGCGCTCGAGTTTCGTGGACAGGTGCTCACCTACGAGCAGCTCGACGAGCGGACGACGCGGCTCGCCCACGTTCTACAGGGGCTCGGTGTCGGTAAAGGCGATCGAGTCGGACTTCTGTCAACCAATCATCCTTCCTATCTGGAAGTGCTGTTCTCCTGTGGCATCCTCGGAGCCGTTTTCGTTCCCCTCAACGCTCGATTGACAGCATCGGAAGTGGCTTTTGCGGTGAAGGATTCGGGTCTGTCGGTGTTGGTCCACTCCGAGGCACTCGATGACGTCGCCGCTGCGGCGGCGGGCGACACGCGGCGTATTCGCTTGGGTGACGACTACGACGCGCTCATCGCCGCGGCGGAGTCGACGCTCATCGACGAGCCGGTGGAAGGTGAGGATCTGTGCTTCGTCATGTACACCTCCGGCACGACGGGTAAACCCAAGGGTGTGGTGATGACGCACAGCAACGTGCTGTTCGCCGTTCTCAATGGTGTTCTCGATCTCGACCTGTGCAGTGACGAGGCCGCACTGGTCTGCGCACCTCTGTTTCACACCGCGGCACTCGACATGGTGGCCCTGCCGGTTCTGTTCAAGGGCGGTGCAGTGGTCATCGAGGAGGGATTCGACGCGGGACGAGTCCTCGACATCATCGAATCACGGTCGATCACCTACACGTTCGGGGTGCCGACCATCCTCGATGCGCTCGTAGCTCACCGGAGGTGGGACGAGACCGACCTGTCCTCGCTGCGCCGGATAGTGGTGGCCGCCGCGCCGGTACCGCCGCGAACCCTGCGCGCCTACTCCGAACGCGGTATCAAGATGTGCCAAGGCTATGGACTGACCGAAAGCGGGCCAGGCGCTACCATTCTCGCCTCGGTCGACGCAGAACGAAAGATGGGCACCGCGGGCGTGCCACACACGTTCACCGACGTGAGAATCGTCGATGCACTGTCGCAGCCGGTGTCGCCCGGCGAGCGGGGTGAGATCCAGATCCAAGGTCCCAATGTGATGAAGGAGTACTGGGGTCGCCCCGAAGCGACGGCGGACGTGTTCGACGACGGCTGGCTGCGCACCGGCGACATCGGAGTCGCGGACGACGAAGGCTTCGTCACGATCGTCGATCGCCTCAAGGACATGATCATCTCCGGCGGCGAGAACATCTATCCCGCCGAAGTCGAGGCAGCGCTGCTCGAACTTCCCGGTATCGAAAGTTGCGCGGTGTTCGGGGTGCCGGACGACAAGTGGGGCGAATCGGCGGTAGCTGCGATCACCGTCGTCGAGGGGATGCACGTCGCACTCGACTCCATTGCCGCCGCTCTCGGTGACCGGCTCGCTCGATACAAGATCCCCAAGCGGTACGTGCTCGTCGACGACATCCCCCGCAATCCGACTGGCAAGATCCGAAAGAACGTTCTGAGAGAGAAGTATTCGGGACTTGTCATCTAGGTGGTGATGTATCCCACCGTCACGAACTTTGCATAGCCTTGCCTTATCATCTACTTTTGGGTTCAACCAATGACTTCGTAAAGACCCAATGGAGTGACCTCACGTGAACACCGTTCGCAGATCCAGGCTGTTTCTCGCAGTTGCAGCTACGTCGATGTTGGTTCTGGGTGCGTGTAGTACCGACACAACAGTGGACGCGGGTTCCGGGGACACGGTCACTGTCGACACCGCCAACGGTGCCGTCGAGGTCCCCGCGAACCCCCAGCGAGTGGTGGCACTCGACAACACTTCCTTTGAAACCCTGAAGGCATTCGGAGTGGAACCCGTTGCGCTTCCCAAGCCGATCATGCCGTACGAAGGATTCGAGGAGTGGATCGACAATGAGGAAATTCTCGATGTCGGAACACACCGTGAGCCGAATCTCGAAGTCGTCAGCGAGGCCGAACCGGACCTGATCATCGGTGGATACCGGTTCCAGGAATACACGGACGAGCTGAATCGGATTGCTCCGACCCTCGACGTCTCGCCCACCGACGTGGGCTACATCGAATCCCTGAAGTCCCAAACTTCGGCTCTGGGAGAGGTATTCGGCAAACAGGAACAGGCGTCGCAGATCATCGCACAGCTGGACGCCGCCGCGGATGACGCTGCGGCTCGGACCGGCGGTGAGACAGTTTTCCTGGCGAACGTCAGCGCCGGTAAAATCGACAACGGTGCACAACGTATCGGACGACTGATGGAACCGCTGACCCTCACCGATGTGTTCGCGGGCGAAGCCGGTGATGTGCACGGTGATTCGGGGCTGGCCCCCGAGACCGTCGCCCAGGCCAACCCCGATTGGGTCATCGTGCTGGACCGTGACGCGGCAGCCGGCGAACCCGGCGCGGCACCGGCCAAGGTTGTCTTCGATGCGCAGGAAGCCTTCGCCAACACTACGTTCACAACCAGGAATCAGATCGTCTACCTCGATCCGTACTTCTACACCCGTGAGAGCATTCAGGCCTACACCCAGGCATTCGAATCGATCTCGGACGCATTCGCGAATGCGGGATAAACCACGGGTGGATATCGTCGCTTCGGGCGCCGCGACACCGAAATGAAGAACGCAGTTCTGCTCCCGATAGTTGTCGTGATCGTCCTCGTTCTGGCTGTAGCCTCGCTCTTCGTAGGCGGTTTCGACATATCGGTGGAGACATTGCTGAACGACGCCGAGGCGCGCGACATGTTCTTGATTTCGCGAGTGCCGCGGACGCTGGCTCTGATCTTTGCTGCGATGGCGATGAGTGTCTCCGGCGTGATCATGCAGATGATCACCCAGAACAAGTTTGTCGAGCCCACTACCGCCGGAACTGCTCAGTGGGCTGGGCTGGGCGTCCTTTTCGCGTTGATCATTCTGCCTGCGGCCGACCCGATGACGAAGATGGTCGTTGCGACAGGGTTCGCATTGTTCGGAACGATCATCTTCATCGCCGTGCTCCGCAGGCTGTCGGTGCGGTCGTCGCTGATCGTGCCACTGGTCGGCATCATGCTCGGTGCAGTCGTCAGTGCAGTCACCACGTTCCTGGCAGGGACTTTCGACCTCCTCCAATCGATGTCGGCGTGGCGGTCCGGTGGCTTCAGCAGTGTCGTACGTGGCTTCTACGAGCCGCTGTGGGCGGTGCTGATCATCGCCGTTCTGGCATTCGCACTGGCCAATAGGTTCACCGTCGCCGGGCTGGGTAAGGATTTGGCAACCAACGTCGGGCTTCGGTACGAGCAGGTCGTGTTCATCGGAGTCGCAATGGTCGCCGTGGCGACCGGAGTCACCACCGTGGTGGTCGGGTTCATTCCGTTCCTCGGCCTGATCGTGCCCAACCTGGTGTCGATGATGTTGGGTGACGACGTACACAAGAATCTCCCGTGGGTTGCACTCGTCGGCGCCGGGTTGCTGTTGGCCTGCGACTTGATCGGACGCGTGGTTGTGGCACCGATGGAGATACCTGCTTCGGTGATTCTCGGTGTCGTCGGCGCAATCGTATTCATCGCTTTGATCGTGAGGCAGCGTCGTCATGTCAGTGCTTGAGAGCCGCAGGCGATCTCGAATCACGGGACCGGCCACCTATGGCAAGGACCGTCCGCGGTTCACGCCGACGATGCGGCTGATCCTTCTGTCGGTCGTTCTCGCCATTGCCATAGCGTGCTTTCTGCTCTTGTTCGTACGTGGATCGTTCGCGTTCGCTTTTCCGCGGCGGCTGAACATGTTGGGAGCCATGGCTGTTGCAGCGTTCACGCACGGTTTGGGCACCGTGGTGTTCCACACGGTCACCAACAATCGAATACTCACACCCTCGATCATCGGGTTCGACTCACTCTACGTGTTGATGCAAACCCTGACTGTGTTCGTATTCGGTGGCACTGCCATCGCCAACACCGAGGGCATTCCGAAATTGTTGGCGCAGACGGCATTGATGGTGGCACTCGCGACGATCCTGTACCGATGGATGTTCTCGGGGAAGCTGGGCAGCCTGTTCCTGATGCTTCTCGTCGGTGTGGTGATCGGACTCGCGTTCGACTCCATCTCGACGTTCCTGCAACGGTTGCTGTCACCGACCGAATACGACTTGTTGTCGGTCAAGCTGTTCGGCCGCCTCAGCGCAGTAAAGGGAGATTACCTTCCACTTGCTTTCGCGGTATGCGTGTTCGCCGGTGTGATCCTGTGGAAGCGGCGTCACCATCTCGACGCCTTGCTGCTCGGTCGCGAGGCAGCGATGGGAATCGGCGTGTCCTACAAGCGCGAGTTGACGATCATGCTCGTGTTGATCGCACTTCTCGTAGCCTTCTCGACAGCCTTGGTCGGGCCGATGACGTTCTTCGGCTTCATCGTTGCCACGTTGGCCTACCAGCTCGCCGGCAGCTACCGGCACATTTTCGTGTTGCCGATGGCCTTCCTACTCGGAATGTTGACACTGGTTCTCGGACAGTTCGTCATGCAACATATTTTCTATGCAGGTGGATTCCTCACCGTCATAATCGAATTCGTCGGTGGCATTCTGTTCATCGGCATGATTCTGCGTAAGGGCACGTTGTGATCGATTTTCGTGAGGTAACCAAGTCGTACCAAGACCACACCGTGCTCGGACCGGTCACCGGCACGATCGCCGATGGCGGAATCACGGCACTCGTCGGTCCCAACGGTGCTGGAAAATCGACGCTGCTGACGGTGATCGGCCGGCTACTCGACCCGACGACGGGCGTGGTCACCGTCGGGGATCTCGATGTCCGTACGACCAAATCCGCCGAGTTGGCCAAGCACCTGTCGATTCTGCGGCAAGAGAACCACATCACTGCGCGGTTGACCGTGCGGGAGCTCGTCGGATTCGGGCGGTTCCCACACTCGAAAGGCCGCCTCGGACCCAACGACATCGAGCATGTCGACCGAGCTCTAGAGTTCCTCAACCTGGACGCGCTGGCCGACCGGTTCCTCGACCAACTATCCGGAGGCCAGCGTCAACGCGCGTTCGTTGCCATGGTCCTGGCGCAAGACACGAAGTACGTGCTGCTCGATGAACCGCTGAACAATCTCGACATGAAGCACTCGGTTCTGATGATGCAGCAACTACGACGAGCCGCCGATGAACTCGACAAGACCATCGTTCTGATCGTGCACGACATCAATTTCGCTGCTGCGTACTCCGACCGCATCATCGCATTGCGCGACGGTGTCATCGTGACCAGCGGAACCGCTGACGACATGATGCAGGACGACGTACTCACCGACGTCTTCGATACTCCGGTGCGGGTCCACGTGATCGAGGGTCAGCGCACAGCGGTCTACGTTCGCTGACGTCCCTACCCAACCGAGCCGATCGTTTGCCTGACAGGCTCCCGATCAAGGACGCGGGCGGAAGCGGCGACCCATCCTCGGCTCCGACACCTCGATGGGTCACCGCGGACTGACGGCTCCGTCGGGCATGTCTGTCACCTCGAATCTGACAGGGCGGGGTGAGCTGCTTTGGCTAGGCGAATTTTGCACTACTCGTATCTGCAAGGCCGAAACCGGATTCGTGACGTATCCGGGCCTCGCGTCGGAACTCGGGCAATAGGTCAGCGGTGAATCGCCGTGTTGAACGCTTCGTGCGCGGCGGGGGCGAGCTGTTGACGCCGCGCACGATAGATCCGTGTCGATCGATCCGAGGGCCAGCCCTCGTCGAGTAGTTCGGCCGGTAGGCGTGGGTCGGCACGCAGAAGTGCGTACCAGTCGGCTCCCAGCAGCATGAGGTCGGACAACGGCGATGCCGTGGTGTCGACGGTTGCCGCGTCGCCCCAGCATTCGTCGAAGCGGGTGTGTGCCTCGAGCGCACCCTTCAAGTTCCATGCCGTCCGGGCAAGCGGGTCGAGTGAAAAGTTGGGTAGGTCGTGCGCGTGAAAGGCCACGAGGCTCGACTCGGAAAGCTCGGCGTGCATGGGATCGAGAACTTCGTCCAGGTCTGCTTCGCCCGGTGCAATCCACAGACCGTCCCGCAATGGAACAAAACCCTCCCAGGTGAGCGCAGCTCGGAGGCGTTGCCGGACGGCCCTCTGCTGCTCGGGAACCGTGAACGTCACAAGTGTCCAGCCAGATCCGCGAGCCTCGAAAGGGTTGGGATCTTCCATGCGGTTCTGCAACGTCCGCAGTGTGTCGAAGCCGCTGGGCGTGAGCTCGTATTGGACGCCCCGGCCATCCTTGGATCGAACCAGATACCCCTCGACGACCAAACGGTCGAGTTTGGCTCGCGTCGTCGCCGGTTTGACTCCGGCACCGGACAGAATCGACACGTACGTCGACGCGAGCAGTGGAGCTCGGACTCCCATCACGATCTGTTCTGCCAATACTGCGAACAGCAGTCGTTTGGGACTACGAGCTGCCAGTGGGTCGTCGCTGTCGACGTGCGGGATCGGGCTCACCCCTGCTATCTTGCCGTCCGGTAGCTCGACACGGCCCTTGGGTTGCCGGATGTCTGTCCTTCATCGGTGCGCCCACCGGCGCGCCTCTCGGACGAAGTCTTCGACGAAGTGCTGCGCGCTCTCGCTGAAGCGAGTCAAGGTGATGAAATTGTGCGGCATACCCTCGTACACAGAGAGGGAGACAGGCACTCCCGCCACCGCCAACCTCGATGCGTAACAGATGCCTTCGTCGCGGAGCGCATCGCATTGCCCGGCCGCGACGAACGTGGGTGGCAGGATCGAATAGTCACCGATGACGTGGAGGGGGCTCGAGTCGACCCGCGCCGCGTGGTCGACGAAATACGAGAACATGAATCCGCGCATGGTGTCGGTGCTCAGCATCGGGCTCGCGCCGTAGTGCGCGTAGGAACCGCGTACTTCACCCTCGAGGGCAAGAAAATCCAGTACGGGGTTGATGAGCGCCTGCCAGGAGATCGTGGGCCCGCCTTCGTTGGCCGCCCAATGCGACAACAGTGCAGTCAGATTTCCGCCGGCTGAGTCACCTGCCATACCGAGGGGCCCGGAAACGCCGAGCAGATCCCGATTGTCCTCCGCCCACAAGATCGCGTCCTTGCACTGTTCGAACGCAATGGGATACATGTTCTCGGGCGCCAGTGCGTAGTCGAGCGAGAGGATGGCGACGTCGGCTCCGAGGCTCACTGTATGCAGTACGCGGTCAGGGCTGTCGAGGTCCCCGACGGCGAATCCGCCGCCGTGCGCATAGATCATCAGTGCCGCAGCGTTGTGCGGGAGATAAAGGCGCGCAGGCAGATCGCCGTGACGCGTCGGAATTGTGAGGTGGCGGCTGATTACGGCCTCATCCGGCGCGCCCTGCTCCGCGAGGAGTTGTCGGTACCGCGCCCTGGCCTCCGATATGGTGTTGCCGGGTTCGGACATGGCGGCGTCGAATCGAGATACGTAGTCGGCGATCGCGGGGTCGATGGGACGTGGAACGGTCTCGCTCTTGGTGAACATGTTCGAGAGCCTCTCTTGAGCTCGGTCGGATTTAGAGCACGTCGAATCTGCTTGTCGGGCAAAGTATTCGATCAGGAAACCATCGAGTGCCGTACGCCACTGACGTGGAAACCGTGATCTCAAGAATGAGTTCCCAATCACAGAATGTCAATACTTTTAGACGGTCGTCTTTGAAAATTGACTTTGATGATCGCTTCGAGGTTCGTCGGTCGGTGATAATCTCTTCCTCGGCGCCGACGCACTCTAACTCCGTGCGTGGATCAGCAGTCCTCGGAGGCGACTCAGGGCCGAGTCGGTTGCCTCTCGATCGTCGCCGGTGGTACAGGTGACTCGGTGCAGCTCGAGGACCAACCGCATGGCTACGGGATCGACCTGCTCGAGCTCCGTGGATGCCTTGTCGACAGCGAACTCCACGAACGACATGAAGTCGAGCTGATCGGGATCGATGGCGTCGGCGGGCACCGTCCCCACGGGAGTCGACTCCATCGACGTGCTCGCTCGGGCACGCCGATGCCGCGTGCGTCAGCCGCTGATGACCTGCGGTGCCGAGACCGACTTGAGTCCCTCGACACCGAATTCGAGGCCGTAGCCGGACATCTTGATACCGCCGAACGGGACCATGGGGTGCACTCCGCCATGGCTGTTGATCCACACGGTGCCGGCCTGGATGCGGGCGGCGATCTTTCGGGCTGCGTCGCGGTCGGAACTCCATACGGATGCACCGAGGCCGACGTCGAGTCCGTTGGCGAGTTCGATTGCCTCGTCGACTGTTTCGTACCTGACGATGGGTAGTGCTGGTCCGAACTGTTCTTCGGTCACCAGGGGGTTGCCGCCGTCGATGTCCGACACCAGCGTCGTGGGGTAGAAGTGCCCTGGAGCGTCGGCGTCGGGCGTACCTCCGACGAGCATCGTGGCACCGGAGGCACGCGCCTTCTCGACCAGATTCGCGACGATGTCGTACTGCGCTTTGTTCTGTAGTGGCCCCAGCACGTTGTCCTCGTCGAGTCCGCGGCCCATCGGCATGGCCTTGGCCACGTCGGCGAGTTCGGTGCAGACGGCGTCGTAGACGTCGGTGTGTACGTAGAGGCGCTTGAGTGCGGCGCACGTTTGTCCGGTATTGATGAAGGCACCCCAGAACAGATCCTGCGCGATGGCTTTGGGATCTACGTCCGGTAGCACTATGCCGGCGTCGTTGCCGCCGAGCTCGAGGGTGAGTCGTTTGACGGTGTCTGCTGAGCTCTTGATGATTGCCCGTCCGGTGCGGGTGGAACCGGTGAACATCAACTTGTCGATATCGGGATGCGAGGACAGGCGTGCCCCGAGCTCCCCGTCGCCGGAGACGACCGTGAGGACGTCCTGCGGTAGAACCGAGTTGAGCACGTTCGCCAGTGCCAGAACGCTGAGTGGTGTGTACTCCGACGGCTTGACGACGGTGGTGTTGCCCATCCGCAGTGCAGGCGCGATCTGCCAGACAGTGATCATCATCGGCCAGTTCCACGGTCCGATTGCTCCGACGACTCCCAGCGGCCGGTAGTACATTTCGGCCTGCCCGTCGTCGCCGTCAAGGAGGGTGCGACCGGGCAGGTCGGTCGCCGCGGTCGCGCGGAGCCAGTTCGCGCAAGCCCCGACCTCGAATCGTGCGTTGGGGCCGTTCAGCGGCTTGCCCTGCTCGCGTGAGAGCAGTTCTGCGAGCGGCTCGGTGGCGGCATCGATGGCGTCTGCTGCCTGTAGCAGTAGAGCCTTGCGGTCTTCGTCGCTGCGTGCCGCCCATGCGGGTTGCGCTGCTTTCGCGCGGGCAATCGCGGCGTCGAGCGCCTCGACATTCTCGAACGGTGCTTTGCCGACTACGTCTTCGGTTGCGGGGTCGAAGATTTCACGCCCGTTCGGGTCGGTGATCTCGCTGAGGAGCGATTCGAATGTGATGGTCACTGTCTGTCCTTTCGACGAACTGTGCGGGAATGCGAATCAGTAGCTGGCGCGCGTGCCGTGCGCCGTGGAGCCGATAAAGCGGTGAGCGAGTCCTTCGGAACCGCGGGCCAGAAGTGCGGCGTCGGCCCCGACCAGTAGGAACCGCGCGCCGTCCTCGGCGTAGACATCAGCGCGATCGGGGTCGAAAGCGTTGACACCATAGGGCTTTCCGGTGGTGCCGACAGCGGTGAACGCTTCCTTCACTGCGGCCACGACGTCGGGATGGTTCTGTTGGCCGAGCAGACCCATCGAGGCAGAAAGATCGCTGGGTCCAAGGAAGACACCGTCGATCCCCGGTGTCTCTGCGATCGCTGCCGCATTGGATACGCCTTCGGCAGTCTCGATCTGGACGAAGACCGACACGTGGTCGGCCGCGTTCGCCAGATAACCCTCGACCCGATTCCATCTCGCCGATCGCGCCAACGCACTGCCGACACCGCGTCGGCCTATTGGAGGGTACTGCGCGGCGGCCGCCACCTCGCGTGCTTGCTCGGCAGTCGAGATCATCGGCACCAGGATGTTCTGAGCACCCAGGTCCAGTACTTGCTTGATCACCACCGCGTCGCCGACGGGTACGCGCACCACAGGCGTCACGGGATAGGCGGAGACCGCATAGAGCTGTGCGAGAACCGATTCGAGACCGTTGGGCGCGTGCTCCATATCGATGAGCACCCAGTCCAGGCCCGAGCCGGCCATGATCTCGGCGGCCACCGGTGACCCGGTGGTGATCCAGCCGCCGTACAGCGGGCGGTTCGCCGCCGTCAACGCGTCACGAAAGGTGTCGTTCAGTCGAAGCGGCATGAGATCGTCCCCATAGTTCCGTATTCGGCGAGAACCGAGTCACCCTTGTGCACCCACATCGGGCGGGTGAACGAGCCGGCCAGCACGATTTCACCGGCTTCGAGGCGGTCGCCGTGTTGGAAGAGCTTGTTGGCCAACCACGCCACGCCCGTGGCCGGGTGATTCAACACCGCGGCTGCAACCCCGGACTCTTCGATCGTCTCGTTGCGGTACAGCAGAGCCGAGATCCACCGCATGTCGACCGCCGCCGGGTCGGTCGGGTTGCCGCCGTACACCATCGCGCCCAGCGCCGCATTGTCACTGATGGTGTCGACAATGGTGCGGCCCTCCATCTCGATCCGCGAACTGAGAATTTCGAGGGCTGGTACGACGTACTCGGTTGCCTTGAGGACGTCGAAGATCGTCGCCCGTGGACCGGCCAGCGGACTACCGAGAACGAAGGCGAGCTCGACCTCGATGCGGACGTTGGAAAAGCGCCCGTGCTCGATCACCGAGCCGTTGTCGAAGACCTGATCGTCGAAGATCGCGCCGTAGTCAGGTTCGGTGATGCCGGTCGCCACCTGCATCACCTTGCTCGTCAAACCGATCTTGCGCCCGACCAGGCGTCGACCGGACTCGACTTTTCTTCTGCGCCACTCGTTCTGAACGGCGTAGGAATCCTCGAAGGTCATCTTGGGATAGCGCGCGGTGAGTCGTGGAATCATCGTCCGCGTTCGTTCCGCTTCCTCGAGTTGGTCCGCGATGTCGGTGATGGTGTTCGGGGGGAGCATGAATTCTCCTGTGGCTGAGGGGACGATCCGCTACTACAGCTGTGCGCCGAGCTTGAACTCGCCCTTCTTCCAGTCCGGCATCTCGTCGGTGTCCTCTTTGCGGGTGTACGAGAATCCGTCCGCACCGATGGTGACGGCCATTTCGGAGTCGTCGGTTCGCGCGATGATCGGCTTGGGGTTGCCGTCGAGGTCGAGGACGATCGAGGCGTCGGTGTACCAGCTGGGCACGACCGGGGTGCCCCACCAGTCGCGGCGCTGATTGTCGTGTACGTCCCAGGTGACGACCGGGTTGTCCGGATCGCCGGTGTAGTAGTCCTGGGTGTAGATCTCGATGCGGTGGCCGTCCGGGTCACGAAGGTAGAGATAGAAGGCGTTCGAGACGCCGTGACGTCCTGGGCCACGCTCGATGTGGTCTGACATGCGCAGCGAGCCGAGCTTGTCACAGATGGCGATGATGTTGTGCTTTTCGTGTGTGGCGAACGCGACGTGGTGCATGCGGGGTCCGTCGCCGCCGGTCATCGCGGTGTCGTGCACCGTGGACTTGCGGCGCATCCAGGCCGCGTACGTCGTGCCGGCCTCGTCCTGAATGTCCTCGGTGACGCGGAATCCGAGGTCCTCCATGTACGCCACCGCGCGGGGGACGTCAGGAGTTACCTGATTGAAGTGGTCCAGGCGTACGAGAGCGCCAGGGGTGTAGAGGTGGTAGTGCCAGGCGAGGCGCTCGACGTGGTCGACGTCGTAGAAGAACTCGTACGGGAAGCCGAGGGGATCCTCGACGCGTACCGAATCGCCGATGCCCTTGTTGTACCCGTTGGGGTTTCGCTCTACGCGGCAGCCGAGTTCGGTGTAGAACGCGACGGCCTTGTCGAGGTCCTCCGGGCTACGTACCCGGTAGGAGAACGCAGCGACGCCGGCCACCGGGCCTTTGCGCAGGACCAGGTTGTGGTGGATGAACTCCTCGAACGAGCGAAGGTAGACGGCTTCCTCGTCTTCCTCGGTCACGACGAGGTCGAGTACGTCGACGTAGAACTTGCGTGAGCGTTCGAGGTCGGTGACAACCAATTCCATGTAGGCGCAGCGCAATACGTCCGGGGGAGTGGCCCGCGGGGTGGGGACCGGGTTGGTCGACCGGATGGGACTGCTGCGTGTCACGACGGGCTCGGGGGCATCTGGGGTGATGGTCATGTCATGGTCCTTGTCGGAAGGTGGGGTAGATCAGTGCTTGGCTGAGTCGGCTTTGCCGAAGGTCGGGTTGTGTACCTCGCCGAGCGTGATGTGCACGGCCTGTTGCTGGGTGTAGAAGTCGATGGAGCGGTAGCCACCCTCATGACCGAGTCCCGAAGCCTTGACGCCACCGAACGGAGTGCGCAGATCGCGAACGTTGTTCGAGTTCAACCACACCATGCCGGCATCGATGGCCTGGGCGAAGTTGTGCGAGCGCTTGAGGTCGTTGGTCCAGACATATGCTGCGAGGCCGTATTTGACACCGTTGGCCAGTTCGAGTGCTTCGTCGTCGGTGTCGAAGGGGGTGATCGCCACGACCGGTCCGAAGATCTCTTCCTGGAAGATGCGGGCGTCGGGTGCGACGTCGGCGAACACAGTGGGGGTCACGAAGTTGCCCTGCTCGAAGCCCTCGGCCCGGCCGCCACCGGCGACCAGGCGCGCTTCGCCCTTGCCGATCTCGATGTAGCTCATGACCTTGTCGTAGTGCTCGGGGTGCACGAGTGCACCGACCTCGGTCGCGGGGTCGTGCGGGTAGCCGACCTTCACGCGCTTGGCCTGTGCGGCATAGCGTTCGACGAATTCGTCGTAGATGGGCCGTTCGACGAGGATGCGGCTTCCCGCGGTGCACCGTTCGCCGTTGAGGGAGAACACACCGAAGATCGTGGCGTCCACTGCGGCTTCGAGGTCCGCGTCGGCGAAGACGATTGCCGGGCTCTTGCCGCCGAGTTCCATCGACAGGCCCTTGAGGTAGGGCGCTGCGTTGCCGAAAATGAGCTGACCGGTGCTGGATTCGCCCGTGAAGGAGATCAAGGGAACGTCGGGGTGCTTGACGAGCGCATCGCCGGCGTCTTCGCCGAGACCGTTGACGAGGTTGAACACACCCTCGGGCAGACCGGCTTCCTCGAAGATTCCGGCCCACAGTGACGCGGACAGCGGCGTGAACTCCGCAGGCTTGAGTACGACGGTGTTGCCCGTGGCCAACGCAGGACTGAGCTTCCACGATTCGAGCATGAACGGGGTGTTCCACGGGGTGATCAGTCCGGCCACCCCGATGGGCGTGCGGTTGACGTAGTTGATCTGCCGTCCGGGAACCTTGTAGGTGTCGTCGGACTGCGCCACGATGAGGTCTGCGAAGAAGCGGAAGTTCTCGGCAGCTCGGCGAGCCTGACCGAGAGCCTGGGTGATGGGCAGGCCGGAGTCGAACGATTCGAGTTCGGCCAAGCGCGCGTCGCGTGATTCGACGAGGTCGGCGATGCGGTGCAGGATGCGCGAGCGTTCCCGCGGCAGCATCTTGGGCCACGGGCCGTCCTTGAATGCTTTCTTCGCGGCCTCGACTGCGCGGTCGATATCGGCTTTCTTGCCGGCGGCGGCCTGCAGGTAGACCTCGTTGGACACGGGGTCGAGAACGTCGAACGTATCGCCGTCGATCGAATCGACGAACTTGCCGCCGATGTAGTGCTGAATCTTGCTGGGAAGATCGGCGGGTACGTGGCGTTGTGCCTGTTCGGCAACGGTGTTCGTCATGGATGCTCCAATATTGGGATCGGTTGTCTGGACTGATCAGTAGGCCGGTAGGCCGATGGTTTCGTCAGGGTGCTCGTGAACTAGGTAGGCGTCGAGCGTTGCGGACCGGTGTCTGCGAGCCGCCTTCTCGATTTCGCCGAGCGGCGCTCCGATTTCGATGAGCCGCACTATGTTTTCGTGCTCGTGCACCGATTCGCGGGCGCGTCCGGGAACGAATGCAAACGTCGATGCTCGCAGGTGTCCGAGTCGGCCCCATTCGGCCTCGACGAGTGTCAGCATGCGCGGGTTCACGCATTTCGAGAACAGGATCTCGTGGAACTCCTTGTTCAACGACGTGAACAGATTCGGATCGAAATGATTGAGGGACTCGATCATGCGCTCGTTCACCACGCGCGCACGTCGAATGTCGTCCTCCGACAGTCGACGTGCGGACATGGCCGTGGCAGCGCCCTCGAGAATGCTCAAGCTCTGCATGCTGTACCGATATTGGGTGTCGTCGACCATCGAAACATGGGCGCCTACGTTGCGCTCGAACGTCACCAGCCCTTCCGCTTCGAGCTGCCTGATCGCTTCACGCACCGGCACGACACTCATGTCGAGATCCTTGGCGATCGAGCCCAGAACGAGGCGATACCCGGGCGTGTATTCCTGGCGTGCGATTCTGTCCTTGATGTAGTGGTAGGCGGCCTGGGATTTGCTCTGTGTCACTGTGCATCTCCTTTGGCTCGACGCCACTGCTCGTACTTGCTCTTCCACTCCGCATTCGGCGGGAAGAGCCCGTCGAGTGGATGCCCGGCAGCGACTTGGTCGGCGACCCACGCGTCCTGCTCTTCTTGAGCGAGCGCCTCGTCGACGACTTCCTCGGCCAATGCCGGTGGAATCACGATGACGCCGTCGCTGTCGCCGACGATGACATCACCGGGCTGTACCGTCGCGCCGCCGCAGGCGATGGTGAGGTCGAAATCCCACGGGACGTGACGCCGGCCCAGTACTGCTGGGTGCGCGGTTGCGGCGAACACCGGCAGGCCGATCTCGGCCACGGCGTCGCGATCGCGGACTCCTCCATCGGTCACGACGCCCACCGCGCCGCGGGATCGGGCACGCAGGGCGAGAATGTCTCCCAGAGTGCCGGACCCGAGTTCGCCGCGGGCCTCGATCACGATGATCTCGCCGTCGTTCACGGCGTCGAATGCGCGCTTCTGGGCGTTGTAGCCGCCGCCGTGGGAGACGAACAAGTCTTCGCGATTGGGTACGAATCGCAGGGTCCGCGCCGTTCCGACGATTTTGTCACCGGGAGTCAGCGCGCGAACACCGTCGATCGACACGTTGTTCAGTCCACGCTTGCGGAGCTGGGCCGACAGCCCCGCCACGGGCACGCGGGACAGCTTGTCTCGTAGTTCTGCACTCAAACCTGTTTGCGCAGCTGTAATTCCGGCCGCTTCGGCCGAGCCCCACGCGTCCTCGCGCTGAGTATCATCTGCGGCAGGCAGTGAGCCGAGCCCTCGGTCGAATTCGATCTCGCCCTGAGTGACGGTCGTGACCAGCCGGCCGGATGAGGCCGAATCGTCGATCGTGCTCACCTCGACCTCGACGACGTCGCCGGGAACGACGACCGACGATCCGGCGGGCGTGCCGGTGAGGATGACGTCTCCGGGTTCGAGAGTGAAGTGCTGCGACAGGTCGGCGATCAGCTGAGGCAGCGTGAAGATGAGACCGGCCGTGGTGTCGTCCTGGGCGACAACACCGTTGACCCAGGTACGGATTCGTAGAGCAGTCGGATCTACGGATCGCGCATCGATGACATCAGGGCCGAGTGGGGTGTAACCGTCCCCGCCCTTGGATCGAACGTTGGAGCCCTTGTCGTTGGCACGCAGATCGTAGAGGCCGAAGTCGTTGGCAGCCGTGACACCCGAGACGTGGCTCCAGGCGTTTTCGGTCGATACCCAGCGCGTCGTCGCCCCGATGATCAGAGCTACCTCACCCTCGAACGCGAGCAGCTCGGTGCCTGCAGGCCGCTCGACCGTGTCGCCAGTGGTCGCTACGGAACTCGACGGCTTGAGGAAGTAGGACGGATGAGCCGGGCGGCGGCCCCGCTGATCCGCCCGCGATGCATAGCTCAGATGCACCGCGATTATCTTTCCGGGCCTGGTCAATGAGGTGTTCGACTCGATGCCGGCAGCATCGTGACTTTCGGTCTTCATGTTCCTCCTCGATAGCGACCCTTGCATCATATCTCAGATCGTATACGATGAGTGACGCAGATCGCAATGAATCCCGTCAGTGCTTCGAGGCACTCGGAGTGGATCGACTTAGGAGCAACAATGAGCGCACCGTCTCGAGGCCGAGCGGATTCCGGCGGCCCGTCACAGATAGAGAGCGTCGTCGAGTCGTGTTCGCGACCGTCGTCGGTACCACCGTCGAGTGGTACGACTTCTTCGTCTACGCCGCCGCGGCCGGGTTGGTGTTCGGCAAGCTGTTCTTCGCGCCGGCAGGGGATGGCGTTGCGACCATCCTCTCGTTCCTCACTGTCGGCCTCAGTTTCCTGTTCCGGCCACTCGGTGCATTCCTTGCCGGTCACTACGGAGACAAATTCGGTCGACGGGTCGTCCTGATGGTGACCTTGGTGCTGATGGGGGTTGCCACGACTCTGGTCGGCCTGCTGCCTACCTACTCGGCCATCGGGGTCGCCGCACCGATCCTGTTGATTCTGCTGCGCATCCTGCAGGGGATCTCAGCCGGCGGCGAATGGGGTGGTGCCGTGTTGATGGCAGTCGAACACGCCCCCGACAACAAGCGGGGGATCTTCGGAGCCGCACCACAAGTCGGCGTACCTCTCGGATTGTTGCTCGCATCCGGCGTCATGGCTTTGATGACGATCGTTGCTCCGGGTGACGCGTTCGAACAGTGGGGATGGCGTGTACCTTTTCTGCTCTCGATCGTTCTCATCCTCATTGGCCACTACATCCGTCGACGTGTCGAGGAAAGCCCGGTGTTCCTCGAAATCGCAGAGCGAAAAGAACAGACGAAGACGCCGATCATCGAACTCTTCCGTCATCATTGGAAGCTCGTCGTCGTTGCTGCGTTGGTCTTTGCAGGCAACAGTGCGGTCGGCTACATGACGACCGGTGGCTACATCCAGAACTACGCCACCAACCCAGATGGCCCGGTCGGTCTCGAACGCGGTCCTGTTCTGTGGGCAGTTGCCGGCTCGGCGTTGAGTTGGATGGTCTTCACATGGCTGGGTGCCTGGGTGAGCGACCGTGTTGGGCGTAGGACTACTTACCTCATCGGCTGGGTGTTGCTTCTGGCTGCGCTGGCACCGCTGTTTACGTTGGTCGAGACCGGCAATATCTGGGTGCTGCTACTGGGACTGGTGTTGCTGACGGTGGGCCTAGGCTTCACCTATGGTCCGCAGGCAGCCCTGTACGCGGAGCTCTTTCCCGCCTCGGTCAGGTTCTCTGGGGTATCGATCTCCTATGCGATCGGCGCAATCGTCGGCGGAGCATTCGCTCCGAGACCGCAGCAGCACTCGTTCGCGCCACCGGCTCCACCGCAGCAGTCACCGTCTACCTCGTGGTTGTCGTTCTCTTCAGTCTGACAGCAACCCTGGTGCTGCGCGATCGCAGCGGAATTCCGCTCGGGCCCGATCACGAGCAACAGCAATCAGTAAGCCCTATAAGAGGATTGGCAAAGGTCTGACAATGCAATTTCATCACCATGGTTACGTCTCCGGTGACCCACGCGTCCAGCAAGCAACAGGGACCGGCATCGACCGGCCCGACGAGCTTCCGGACCACGTCGATGTGCTTATCGTCGGTACCGGCCCAGCGGGAATGATGACCGCCGCGCAGCTCTCGCAATTCCCCGGTGTGACGACGCGAATTGTCGAGCGCCGCACAGGGCGGCTGGCTATCGGACAGGCCGACGGCATTCAGGCGCGCAGTGTGGAAACGTTCCAGGCGTTCGGGTTCGCGGACCGCATCACGGCCGAGGCTTACCGCATCACCGAAATGGCCTTTTGGAAGCCAGATCCCGTGGATCCGTCGAAGATCGTGCGCACCGCTCGTACACCCGATGACGCAACCGGAATCAGCGAGTTCCCGCATCTGATCGTGAATCAGGCCCGCGTCTTGGATTACTTCGCCGAGGTCATGGCACTGTCGCCCACGCGGATGAAGCCGGACTTCGGATACGAATTCTGCACGCTCGAAGTCGGTGAGGGCGACTACCCCGTCACGGTCACTCTCGAGCACACCGGCGGCGATCGTGTGGGGCAGAAGCGGACGGTCCATGCCAAGTACGTCGTCGGTTCCGACGGTGCACGCAGCGCGGTGCGCGATACGATCGGATGCAAGCCGATCGGTGACAAAGCGTTCCACGCCTGGGGTGTGATGGACGTTCTCGCCGTCACCGACTTTCCGGACATTCGACTCAAGTGCGCCATCCAGTCCGGTTCGGGCGGGAGCATTCTGCATATCCCACGCGAGGGTGGGCACCTGTTCCGCATGTACGTCGACCTGGGTGAAGTGGCCGAGGACGACAACGGCAGGGTGCGCACGACCAGCATCGACCAGATCATCGCGCAGGCCAACGAGATCCTGCACCCCTATACCCTCGATGTGAAAAACGTTGCATGGCACAGTGTCTACGAGGTCGGTCACCGCGTGACCGATCGGTTCGACGATGTACCGGCCGATGAGGTCGGAGTGCGTATGCCGCACGTCTTCATCACCGGCGACGCCTGTCACACCCACAGCGCCAAAGCGGGCCAGGGCATGAACGTGTCGATGCAAGACGGGTTCAACCTCGGTTGGAAACTAGGACACGTGCTCGAAGGCCGAGCGCCCGAGAGCCTGCTGGCGACCTACACTGCCGAGCGGCAAGTCATCGCGCAGAACCTGATCGACTTCGACAAGCAGTGGTCATCCATGATGGCCAAGCGGCCGGAGGATTTCGACAACCCCTCCGAGCTCGAAGAGTTCTATGTCAAGACCGGAGAATTTCCGGCCGGGTTCATGACCGAGTACCGGCCGTCGATGATCGTCGGTGATACCACCCATCAGAATCTGGCTACCGGATTCCCGGTGGGCAAGCGTTTCAAGTCGGCATCGGTGATCCGAGTCTGCGACGCCAATCCGATGCATCTCGGTCACCATCATCGTGCAGACGGACGCTGGCGGATCTATGTCTTCGCTGATGCGGCCGCAGCGGGACCACATTCGACCAGCGCTGCGTTGGACGAGTTGTCGGGGTGGCTTCTCGCATCACCCGAGTCGCCGATTGTGCGATGCACCCCCGAGGGCGCGGACATCGACAGTGCATTCGACGTCAAGGTCATCTATCAGCAGGACCACACCTCGGTCGATCTCGGCGCGGTGAATCCCGTGTACCTCCCTGTCGGTGGTCCGTTCGACCTCGTCGACTACGAAAAGGTTTTCGCAACCGATCCTGATGTCGACATCTTCACCGAGCGCGGAATCGACCGTGACGGCGCAATCGTGGTGGTCCGGCCGGATCAGTATGTAGCGCAGGTTCTTCCGCTCGCTGCAACCGACGAGCTGGCGACGTTCTTCGCCGGAAACATGCTGCCGCGCAACACGGCCTCCAACCCGAAGGAATTGGTATGACCGATCTCGAAAAGAAGCTGCTCGACTCCGTCCCGAACGAACTTTTCATCGGCGGACGCTGGCGTGCGGCGTCGTCGAACGCCACTTTGTCGGTCCATGATCCGGCCACGGGGGCTGTCATACGAGACATCGCCGACGCCACCCCGGACGACGGCATGGCCGCCCTCGATGCAGCAGTCGACGCCGCAGATTCGTGGGCCTCCACCCCTGCGCGGGAGCGGGCGGAAATCCTGCGCCGTGCCTTCGATCTGCTCCAGGCCCGCAAGGAGGACTTCGCGCTCCTCATGACCATCGAGATGGGCAAGCCGCTGGCCGAAGCCAGGGGAGAGGTGGCGTACGGAGGTGAGTTCCTGCGCTGGTTCAGCGAGGAGGCAACCCGAGTTCAGGGGAGGTACGGGGCAAACCCGGAGAACACCGGGCGAATGTTCGTCACTCAGCATCCGGTCGGTCCGTGTTTCCTCATCACGCCGTGGAACTTCCCGCTCGCCATGGCGACTCGGAAGATCGCCCCGGCTCTGGCAGCCGGCTGCACCGTGGTCGTCAAACCTGCTGCCCTCACGCCGTTGACGACGCTGCTGCTGGTGAAGATCCTGCAGGACGCGGGCTTGCCTGACGGCGTGGTCAACGTGGTCACCACCTCGTCCTCGTCGGCGGTATCAGCCCCTATCATCGCCGACCCGAGGTTGCGGAAGTTGTCGTTCACCGGTTCGACGCCCGTGGGCCAGGCTCTGCTACGTCAGGCAGCCACCGGTGTTCTCCGTACCTCGATGGAGCTCGGCGGCAATGCTCCGTTCGTGGTCTTCGGTGACGCCGATCTGGACAAGGCGGTCGACGGGGCCATTGCCGCGAAGTTCCGAAACATAGGCCAAGCCTGCACGGCGGCAAACCGTTTTATTGTTCACAGTTCGATTGCTACCGAGTTCGCACAGCGGGTGACCGAGCGAGTCGACGCCTTCGGAATCGGACGCGGAACCGAGGACGGGGTGACGATCGGTCCGCTCATCGATGACAAGGCCGTGGCCAAAGCTGTGGACTTGGTCGACGACGCCGTGCAGCGAGGTGCGACGGTCACGACCGGTGGTACTGCGATCGACCGGCCCGGCACGTTCTTCGCCCCTACTGTTCTGACCGGTGTGACCCCGGGCAGCGACATTCTGCGCGAGGAGATTTTCGGACCGGTGCTGGCGATTGCGACCTTCGACACCGACGACGAGGCGGTGTCGTTGGCCAACGACACCGAGTACGGATTGGTGTCCTACGTGTACACCGAGGATTTCGGGCGCGGTCAGCGGATGATCGAACGGCTTCAGACCGGAATGATGGGACTGAACGTCGGTGTCGTCTCCAACGCCGCGGCTCCGTTCGGCGGCTGGAAGATGTCGGGACTCGGACGCGAAGGTGGCGCGGAAGGGATTCACGAATATCTCCAAACCAAGTACACCCTGACGCCTTCACCGTTCGTGTAATTGGTTCGAGCTGATGCACTGCCCGGGCAGCGATGGAGATCGGTGCCATCGACGCACGTAGGAGTCATGCGCATCGGGTCCCCGGTGTGGTAGTGCAGTGATGGTTCGGTAACCCGAAGTTCACAGCGAACGCGAAAGTTCGTAACGTCGGCGGCGCATCGTTATTTCAACGTCCGTAGAACCACGGACCGAGATGCGTGGAGGAGGTGGCAGGTGACGCGCGACCCATGACGTACTACCGGCCTCACGTGGCTCGGCGGTGAGCCGTTACCGTGGCCTTATGCCCAAGCTGGTCGATCACGACGAACGCAGGCGAGCCATCGCTGCGGCCACGTGGAGGCTGATTGCGGCCAAGGGCATCGACGCTGCCAACATGCGTGACATCGCCACAGAAGCCGGCTACACCAACGGCGCGCTGAGTCACTACTTCTCTGGCAAGGACGAGATTCTCAGAACCTCGTTCGAGCTGGTGTTCGAGGCGACGAACGCGCGGATCGACGCGAGGATGCGAGACGCCAAAGGCCTCGCCGCCCTCCGGATCTTCTGTCGGGAGATCATGCCGACGACCCAGGAAACGCTGCTCGAAGCCCGTATCGCGATCTCGCTGTTTCAAAGGGCGATGTACGACGAGCGAATGGACGAGATCAATCGCCGTGCACTCACTCTGTGGCGTGGCCGGATGGCCGGTCATCTCGAGGATGCACGCGCGATAGGCGAGGTCGGCGACATCGACGTCGCAGTCGTCATCGAGCAGCTGCTCAGCATGATGATGGGCGTGCAGATTCTCGGTGTTCTCACACCGTCGGAGAGTTCTGCGAAAACGCAGTTGGCGATGCTGGACAACTTTCTCGCGCTGCTGCACTCCTAGCGCCCGCATTGCCTCGATGCAATGCGTGGTTTCTTTCCTGCTCCTAAGGGAAGTGATCTGTACAGCTCGCACATCCAGGTGTAGCGTCCGTCACATCTTTTTTTCCAACATACGTAGAACCAACTGACTCGAGGATTGTTCATGCCGACTCTTTCCCCCACAAGAATCGATCACCCTCTGGCTCTGGCTACTGCCGAGGAGATCGCAGACGTTCGTGCCGTCCTCGATGACGCAGGCCTGCTGGGCGAGCACACTCGATTCGTCTACGTCGGTCTCGAGGAGCCGCTCAAGTCGGAGCTCTACCCCACTGCGACGGGTATCGACCGCCGCTTCCGTGCACTGCTGCACGACCTGTCCACGCCGAACGCGGTGGACGTCGTCGTGTCGGTCACCGAGCGGTCGGTCATCTCGTCGGTGGCGCTCGATGCGGCTCGCGACGGGCAGATGCCCGTTCTCGACGAGGAGTTCGGACTTGTCGAAGAAACACTGCGAACCGACCCAGAGTGGTTGGCTGCACTCGAACGCCGTGGTCTCGACGTCGAGAACGTCCGAGTCGCGCCATTGTCTGCCGGCGTCTTCGACTACCCGGGCGAGGAGGGGCGAAGGATTCTGCGCGGCTTGGCATTTCGTCAAGATTTCCCGACGGACCATGCGTGGGCGCACCCCATCGACGGATTGGTGGGATTCGTCGACGTCATGAACAAGACGGTCGAGAAGGTGCTCGACACCGGCGTGGTGCCGATCCCCGAGGAGTCGGGCAATTTCACTGATCCCGAGGTCACGGGACCGATGCGAACGACACAGAAGCCGATCGAGATCACGCAGCCGGAGGGGCCGAGCTTCGAGGTCACCGGCAATCTCGTCGAATGGGAGAAATGGAGTTTCCGCGTCGGATTCGACGCTAGAGAAGGCCTGGTGCTTCACCAGATCGGATTCGACGACAAAGGGGCAACCAGGCCGATCATCCACCGTGCATCGATCGCGGAAATGGTTGTTCCGTATGGCGATCCATCACCGGTCCGCTCGTGGCAGAACTACTTCGACACCGGCGAGTACCTCGTCGGCAGGTACGCCAACGCGCTGGAGCTCGGGTGTGACTGCGTTGGCGACATCACCTACTTCGATGTCGTGATCGCAGACGGGTTGGGGAGTCCGCAGACGCTGAAGAATGCGGTCTGTATGCACGAAGAGGACTTCGGCATCTTGTGGAAGCACACCGACCTGTGGGCGGGGTCGAACGAGACCAGACGACAACGCCGACTGGTCATTTCGTTCTTCACCACCATCGGCAACTACGATTACGGCTTCTTCTGGTACCTCTACCTCGACGGCACGATCGAATTCGAGGTCAAGGCGACCGGCGTCGTGTTCACCTCGGGTCATCTCGGCGACGACTACCCGTACTCGTCCGAGATCGCACCGGGCTTGGGCGCTCCGTGCCATCAGCATCTGTTCAGTGCGCGGCTCGACATGATGGTCGACGGTGCGGTGAACTCGGTGGAGGAGGTCGAGACCAGACGTGTCCCGATGGGCCCGGACAACCCGCACGGCAATGCTTTTGCATTGTCCAGGACTCCTCTGACGACCGAGTCCGAGGCAGCTCGCTGCGCAGACGGATCGACTGGACGCGTATGGCACATCAGCAATCCGGATTCGCTCAACCGACTCGGCAAGCCGGTCGCATATGTGTTGCATCCGGAAGGGCAGCCGTTGTTGCTCGCCGACGACAACTCGTCCATCGCCAAGCGCGCCACTTTCGCGACCAAACACCTGTGGGTCACGCAGTTCGACGCGGCCGAGCGCTACGCGTCGGGAGATTTCGTGAACCAGCATTCCGGCGGAGCCGGGCTGCCCAGCTATGTTGCCGGCAACCGGGACATCGAGGGTGAAGACATCGTCGTGTGGCACACCTTCGGCCTGACCCACTTTCCGAGGCCCGAGGACTGGCCGATCATGCCGGTCGACTACACCGGTTTCAAGCTCAAGCCCGTCGGCTTCTTCGATCGCAATCCGACGCTCGACGTACCTGCCTCGACCTCGGCGCACTGTGCACCGTCGAGCATTCCGTGCCATTCGACGGACGGAAGCTCCCATGTCTGACACCAGGGACGGGAAGCTGAAGGGGTCGATCGGAGTCGTCGGCATCGTCTTCCTGGTGATCGCAGCAGCAGCGCCGCTCACCGCGATCGGCGGCGCGTTGCCCATCATGATCGCGACGGGCAACGGCGCGGGTGCGCCCATGGCATACATCCTCGCGGCGCTGGTCCTGCTGGTGTTCAGCGTGGGATATGCGGCGATGAGCAGCCATATGACCGACACCGGTGCGTTCTACGCGTACGTCGGAAAAGGCCTCGGCGAGAACGTCGGTCTGGGGGCAGCAGGACTTGCATTGCTGACGTACACCGCCATCCAGGCTGGAATCTACGGACTTGCGGCGTCCACGCTGCAGAGCCTCGTCGTCTCCTATGGCGGCCCCGACCTACCGTGGTGGTTGTGGGCGCTGGTTCTTATCGGCATCGTCTCGGTTCTCGGCTACCGAAGCATCGATCTGGGCGCGAAGGTTCTCGGTGTTCTGCTCGTACTTGAAATCGGTATCGTACTGGCGTTGTCGATCGCAGTGTTCGCGCAGGGTGGTGCCGAGGGAATCGACGTTCGATCGTTTACGCCGGACGCGTTCCTGTCTGGATCACCGGGCATTGCGCTGATGTTCGCGGTCGCGTCGTTCATCGGATTCGAGGCGACTGCGATCTACGGCGAGGAGGCCAAGGATCCCAAGCGAACCGTGCCGATTGCGACGTATGCCGCGGTCATCGTGATCGGAGCCGTGTACGCAGTGTCGAGTTGGGCTGTCGTGCTGGCGTTCGGCAGCAACTCGGTCGCCGATGCGGCTGCCGAGGATCCGGCAGGACTGACATTCGCCGCCGCTGCGCAATTCCTCGGGGCCGCTTGGTCGGACATCATCCAAATTATGCTGATCACAAGCCTTTTCGCGGCACTGCTGGCCTTCCACAATGCGATCTCGCGGTACGTTTTCGCGCTGGCGAGGCGGGGCGCGGCCCCGACGGTGTTGGCGCGGACGCATGCTCGACATGGATCACCGCACGTGGGCTCGATCTTCCAGACGGTCTCGGCCGTTTTGGTCGTCGGTGTGTTCGCAGTGGCGGGCGCGGACCCGATACTTCAACTGTTCACCTGGATGTCCGGACTGGCGACGGTGAGCATTCTGGTGCTGATGATCCTGACCGGAGTTGCGATCTACACGTTCTTCGCCCGAACCCGAGTCGACTCGCGACCGTGGCATACGAAGATCGCACCCGTGCTCGGAACCCTCGGGCTCCTCGTCATCCTCGGATTCGTCCTCGACAACTTCACTCTGCTCATCGGTGGATCGTCCACGACAGCGGCGATTCTCCTGGTCATCGTCGTGATCTTCTTTACCGCAGGTCTACTCCGGGGTTTTTCGACGCGCCGTTCACGATCGACCACCGCGGTGGCAGGGCAGCGAGCAGCGGAGTCCGAGTCGGGTGAGCTGATCCCGTGAGCGCAGCCGACGCGCTGATGGCCGTCGGTGTGGTCGGTGCGCTGGTACCTCTGGTGACGCTGCGCGCGATGTCGCGACCGATGACGATCGCGCACGGCTCCATGGCCGCACTGATGACGGTCATGGTCGTGACCCACGTGCCGCAGTGGGTCTACCTGATCGCCGCACTCGGGTTGTTCGGCCAGGCGTTCCACATGGTGGGGTGCACTGCGGGTCGTCGAACCAGGCGACTGTGCACCATAGACCTCACTGCCATGGGAGCACTGCTGCTGTCGATGCCCAGTTCGGGTATCGCCGGGGTCCAGTCGGCGGGACACCACCACGCAGCGAGCAGCGCGCAGCTGCCCTGGGGTCCGTCGATAGTGCTCGTATGCTGGCTGCTGGCAACCGTTCTCGCGGCCATCTCGGACCGCGGCCCAGCGAAAAGGGGAGCGTTGATCGGTTCGGTGCTGATGATCGTCGGGATGACGCCGATGGCAGTCTGACGGTGCCAGTCCCAGTCCGACGAAGAACGCCGTCACCTTGTCGAGGTCGGCGACGGTGATGCATTCATCCTTCTGGGTTGCTTGCCGATTCATTGCTGGGATGGAACCGAAGCCGTGATCTCGACATGCGATAGCAGGAGGATGGCGGAAACGTTGGCAGGGAGCTGCTATTGGCGATAAATCTCCACGTGGGCATCGGTGACCACTCCGACATTCAACGCGGGCGCACCCCAGTTGGTGCTGCAGTTGCCCGTTGCCTGATCGGTCGGTACGAATGAGCGAGTCGACGAGCTGTAGGGCCCGACCGCATAGAACGGGAAGGCGTTGGGGATGCCGTGAAGACCCCAGCAGTCGACAGTGAGGACGTACTCTCTACCGGGCGGTGCATCGGTGTCATGACAGGTTGCCGTTGCGCTGAAGGCGTCGCGCTGGATGGCGCAGTCCTGAGGGCCAGCAGGGGCTGTACCGGAGCCGATGACCGTCGCGAAGGCCAAACCCGATACGGCAACGGCGCTAACTCGTGCTGCCGCAATAATTGTGCGTCTCATTGATATCTTTTCGCTGGTAAGCGACGGAACGTTCCGTTTTGTTCTCGGGCGGCACAACGAAGAATGCGCGCCCCACAGCGTGCCTACTGCGAGTAGCGGGCGTGGAGCGTACCGAGCAGCGTCAGTCTTTCAAGGGCGGAGCTTCCAGGGGGCGCGCTGTAGACGACGAGTTGTTGACCACGGGAGCCGCGGACGTCGAAAGTGTGATAAATGAGGTTCAGTTCGCCCACGTCCGGGTGAACGAGTTGCTTGCTGTCTTTGCTCTTCTCGCGAACGTCGGGCCTTCGCCACAAGTCGCTGAACCCGGCGCTCGCGACGAGCAGTGCATCGATGACTTCGTTCAGCCGCGGATAGCCAGCATTCGATCCTGTGGCGTGGCGCAGACTTGCGACGACGTTTTCGGCAGATCGGGTCCAGTTGCCGTAGAACGAACTTCCGGCCGGATCGAGGAACGTCATGTAGGCGAGATTGTCGGCGGCGCTAAACGGCGAGAACAATGCCCGACACAGGTCGTTGACCACGAGTATGTCCAGGGCCGGATTGAGAACGAATGCCGGTGTGTCGTGGTAGCCGTCGAGCAACTGCCGAAGCGACGGATCGACTACATCGACCGGCAGCCGACGTGTGCTCGGCACGACCCCAGCCAACGTGTAGAGGTGATCCCGGGCATGTTCGTCCAACTGCAGGGCATCGCAGAGCGCGTCGAGTATTTGCGGAGAAGGGCGGTTCTCTCGTCCTTGCTCGAGTCTGGCGTAGTAGTCGGAGTTCATCCCGGCCAGGACCGCGACTTCTTCGCGGCGCAACCCGGCGACGCGTCGCGGACCAAACGTTGTCAGGCCCGCGTCTTCGGGTTGCACTCTTGAACGCGCTGTTCGGAGGTACTCACCGAGTGCAGAACCGGTCATCGCTCCAATGTATGTGTAGGACGCCTCGCGTGCCTGGGTGCGTCATACCCAGACTCGAACTGTCCTGGTTCCTCTGCAGAAATACCGGCACTGTCGGTGAAGACAACGAAACTGCAGGGAGACGAGCACATGAATCAAGTACGCAAGACGGTTCTCATCACCGGAGCGAGCAGCGGCATCGGAGAAGCGACTGCGTCGCGTCTTGCAGCAGACGGGCATCGCGTCTACCTCGGTGCACGGCGCACCGATCGGCTGGCATTATTGGCCGAGAAAATTACTGCCGACGGAGGAACCGCTAAGTTCCGGTCACTTGATGTCACCGACGCCGTGGACACAGCAGCCTTCGTGGAGGCAGCGCGGGACCGCTTCGGCAGCGTCGACGCCATCGTCAACAACGCAGGCGTCATGCCGCTGTCCCCGCTTGCGGCGTTGAAGACAGACGAATGGGATCGGATGATCGATGTAAACATTCGCGGAGTCCTCCACGGTATTGCTGCGGCATTGCCAGTCATGCAGGAACAGGGCAGTGGGCACATCGTCAATATTGCGTCCGTCGGCGCCTACGAGGTATCCGCGACGAGCGCGGTGTACAGCGCAACCAAGTTCGCCGTTCGCGCAATCACGGAAGGGCTGCGGATCGAGACCGACGGAACCATCCGAATCACTCTGGTCTCACCTGGAGTGACGGAATCCGAACTGGCGGAATCGATCTCCGACCACGAGGCGCGGGAGGCGATGCGCACCTACCGTGCAGTCGCGTTGCCTGCATCGGCAATCGCTGGCGCCGTCGCCTACGCCATCTCACAACCTGCTGACGTGGACGTCAATTCGATCATCGTGCGTCCGACGGCAAGCATGCAGTAATCAGCGGCGGGGAAGCAGAGGCGGGCTGCGGGCCGGCACTCGGTACGGTGCAGATATGGATGGTTTCGAAATCGGCGACGGTGTCACGACGGTGAGCGGGCCCATGAATGGTGTCTATGGAACCGTGGTCTGGTTCTACGAGGAGAAGGGACAGATGCTGGTTCGCTTCGGCGCGACGCAGCAGATGTACTTCGCGGCGGACGAGTTGAAGCGTTGGGGGGAGTAGCTGCAGCCTGTTCGCCTCCCTTCGGAATAATTGAATCTTCACTGATGCTGATGGAGTCGTCCATCCCGAATCGAGAGGTCCCATCATGCATCTGGGCGTAGACAGCTTTGTCTCTTCTGTGACCGATCCGACCGATGGTCGGGTGATTGCTCCCGAGGAGCGAATGAGTCATCTGTTGGAGGAGATAGCCCTCGCTGACCAGGTCGGACTCTATTCGTTCGGCATCGGTGAGCATCATCGCAGCGAGTACTACGACTCGGCCCCATCGATCATTTTGGCTGCCGCGGCCGCGCGAACGGAGAACATCCGGCTCGGTAGCGCAGTCAAGGTGCTCAGCGCAGACGACCCGGTTCGAGTCTTCCAGGAGTTCGCTACTCTCGATTTGATCTCCAAGGGCCGGATCGACCTAGTGGTGGGTCGCGGCTCCTTCACCGAGTCGTTCCCCCTGTTCGGTCTGGACTTGGCCGATTACGACTCACTCTTCGCCGAGAAGTTGGACCTCCTGCTGCAGATCCGCGACAACGTCGAGGTCACCTGGTCCGGCCGGCACCGCCCGGCACTGAATCGACAGGGCATTTATCCCCGACCGATGCAGGATCAATTGCCGATCTGGGTCGGCGTCGGTGGAACGCCCGAGTCCTTCGCCCGTGCAGGGCTACTGGGGCTTCCTCTGATGATTGCCATCATCGGTGGGGAACCACGTCAATTCGCCCCGCTCGTCGATCTGTACCGGCGCGCCGGAGCGCAAGCGGGCCACCCGCCGGAGCAGCTGAAAGTGGGGCTGCACGTGTTCGGATTCGTCGCCGAGACCACGGAGGCCGCAGCGGACACCATCTACCCCGGCTGGAACGAGATGTTCACCAAGATCTCTCGCGAGCGCGGGTTCGCTCGGCGCAGCCGACACCAGTTCGACGCCACCTCCGGTCCCGACGGCGCATTCTTCATGGGGGATCCGCAGACGGTGGCCGACAAGATCGTGCGAGTCAGCGAGCAACTGGGCGGTGTGGACAGACTGTCGTTGCAGATGACGAATCCTCGATTGGCTCACGGCGACCTGCTTCGCGGCATCGAACTGCTCGGCACCGAGGTCGCGCCGATCGTGGCACAGGTCTAGTTCTCCAGTTTGGTCATTTCGTGGGATCGGTGAACAGATCCGAGTCGTCGGATGTGTTGTCGAGTGCGTGGCGATCGAACCGGAGCATGTACAAGAAGTAGGCGAGACCAGGGATGAGCAATCCGACAACGATGGTGATGGTCGCCCAGGTCGTGGAAGCGGTGAGCACCACGGCGAGCGCTACTGTCACCCACACCAATGCGGCGATCGCCACTGGCAATTCGAATCGACCGAGGTCGAAGCCACTTTTTCCTTTCCCGAACTTCCGACGTACTCCGAGGTAGAGCACGATCGTCATGAGGTAGAGGCCGATGTTGAAGATTGCACCGGTTGCGATGAGCTGCAATAGCGCAGCACCTGGCATCACGAGCATCAAGATCACGCCGACGGCCAACACCAAAAGCGTGGCGGGAATGGGTGTCTTGGTGCGGGAATTGACCCTGCGCATCACTTGGTGGCCTGGAAACCGACCGTCGCGCGACATCGCGAAGATGTAGCGGGCCGTCGATGCCATGGTGACCAGCGCCGCTCCGAAAAACGCGACGGCAATGGCGGCAAGGAGCGGTCTTTCCAGCCCGTTTCCGAACTGTTGATGCATGATCTCGGCCACCGACGATTCGCTCGCCGACGCCGATGGCAAATCCTTGATTGCCACCGTCAGCACGACGATGAACAAAAACCCCAGCAGGCCGGCCGCTGCGACCGAGCCGATGATGGCGCGAGGCACACTACGGAAAGGGTTCTCGGCCTCTTCCGACATGTTGGCGGCTGTTTCGAACCCGACCAGGGTGGTCAGGCCCATGAGCGACGCTGCCATCAATCCACCGCCGATGGCGAAATAATCGGCGTTGCTCTCCGCGACACCCCGGGAGAACAGATTGTCCGTTGTTCCCTCACCCATCACGATGACCACAACCGCGAACGCGAGACCAAGGACGAGGAGGATGCCGATCTCGACGCCCACCGACAGCGAGTTGACCCAACCGACGATGCGCGTTGCCGCGATCGCCAGCATGGTCTGTACAACCAGCAGCGCCACAGTGATCAAGCGTGCGGTCGTTTCGTTGGGCTCCATGTTGAACAGAGGCATCAGGCACTGGCTTGCCAGAGCGTTGTTGATTGCCACCGGCGCGGTCACCGCGCACAGGACTGCAATCCAGCCGAAAGCCCAACCGATCTTGGGGCTGGCCAGTCTTGATGCCCACGTATAGCTGGAGCCGCTGAGCGGTATCCGCGCCGCGAATTGTGCATAGACCAGCGCCACCAGTAGTTGTCCCACCGCTACGACGGGGAACAGCCAGATCCCCACAGGTCCAGCGTTACGCAGAACGTCGTCGTATGTCGCGAAGATGCCGATGACAACCGACACCGACGCGAACGAGATGGCGAACATCTGGAACCCGTTCAGCGACCGCTTCAGCACGGGTTCATAGCCGCAGTCCCGACATGCATCGTCGGCGGCCTCATCTCCTGCCAGGCTCTTCGTCACCGTGCTTCACCGGCCTTTCAGTAGGACGTGCGGTCAGAAGCGGAATCCGAGAGGTTGGTTGAACGTTCGCGATCACGTGGCAGGTGGAATGCTCTGCTCATAGTGAAAGACGTTGGCGGGGTCGTACTTCGACTTGATGGTGCGCAGTTGCTCGACGCCGGCTCCCCAATACGACGTCTCCCAGTGCGGTGTGTCGGCGTTAGGAACATTGACGTAGGCATCGGTGACAAACGGCGCCATCGCCTCAGCGAACTCCGCGACCCAGACCAGGCAGGGTTCGGTCAGCGGGTCGGCATCGGGACGAACCCCGTCGCCTCGGGTGCCCCAACCTGCGCCCGGCTCTGCGTAGAACAGGGCATCGCGGTGCGCGAATGCCGAGCCTCCTGCTGGCGTTTGCGCAACGGCGCCGCCGAACGCATTGGTCATGTAGTTGCACTTGGGTGTCGGTGCGCATGCCAGGAACGAGCCGATGACATCGATTCCATCGGCGGGGAGTGGTTCGGATATGAACTGTGAGGAGAATTTCCAGTTGGCTGGTTCCTCGTCGATGGGTATCTGGAACGCCGCATAGTTGTCGGCCCAGTTCTTGTTGGTCATCGACACCTCGGGATCACCCACCGACAAGATGGGTGCCAAGATCTTTTTCGCTTCGCCCTCGGACCCGTCTGCAAGGACACCGAGAAGTACCACTGCCTCTGGGCTTATCTCGAGCTGACTGGTCATGCGGTTGTCGGTGTGGGGCGCCGAGCGCTGCCAGGCTTCGAACACTGCCGGCAGGTCATTCAGTCCGGGCCACGTTGCCGTGATGTAGACGGTCTGCGTCAGTGGATAAACCTTGTAGGTCAGTGACGTCACGATTCCGAAGTTCCCGTTGCCGGCACCCCTGAGTGCCCAGAGCAGGTCCGAGTTCTCGGTCTCGCTAGCCACAATCGCTGTGGCTCCACCGTCATCGGACGCGACAACGATCTCGGCTGCGAGCAGATTGTCCGACGCCATCCCGAAAACACGGGTCAACAGTCCAAATCCCCCGCCGAGAGTGGCCCCCACCAGGCCGACGGATCCTTCGGTACCCGTCGGTGCGGCAACGCCGGCCTCGCCGAGCAGCGCCACGGCTTCGAGTTGATTGAGTCCCGCGCCGACGGTGGCGGTGTTCGACACGACGTCCACAGTCGCTGACTTGATGTCACTGACATCGATGACGATCCCGTCGTCGACGCTCGACCAGCCCTCGAGACAATGTCGGCCGCTTCGAATCCTCGGCGCCACATCGTTCTGCCTCGCCCAGGCGAGCGCATTGACGACATCTTGCGTGTTCTGCGCGAAGACGATCACCGCTGGTTTGTGATCGAAGAGCAGGTTCCACCCAGCACTTGCTTCGGAGTAGGTGGAATCTGGCGGCCGGACCACCCGGCCGGTCAGCTCGGCCGAGGATCTCATCCGCTCACCCTCGACCACATGATCAGCGACGCGTGAACACTGGTGAGGGGGAACCGAACGCTGGGTGGAGAAAAGGCACGTTGTTCTCAGTTGCACCGATGTCGGCGGCTGTACCGGACTTACCTTGCACGACAGCGCAATCCGCCGCAATCTGAGCCTTCATCACTAGATCCGATCTATTGTGATGGTGTTGCCGGAACTTTAACAGAGACAAGGTCATCGCTTGCCGAATTGTGCAAAACCGCTCGAGAGCATCGAGGAATTGGCATCGCGGGCGCGGCCGTCAATCTGAGTCACTGCGGCTTCGGCCATCGAAGGCGGCTCTTTTCAGCCCAGTCAATATAAAGAATAGGTAATGAATTCGTATATTTGGTCCAAATTGCGAGAATCGGAGTGCCAGTCGTGTCTGTCGGCGACAAGCCCCTCCTTGCCGTCTCGCAATCGCCGGCGGTGAATTGTCGTGGCGCTTGGAAGATCTGGGCGGGATCATTTATTGCTCGCCGGCCCGCGTCGGAAGCTCATTGCCGACGCGGTAACTCCCATCATGGACACTATTGCCAGTGGCACCATCGAGGCCTGTACCCAGTCGAGGTGAACACCTACCGGGCTTCCTGTGGTGTTCGACAGACCGGCAGCCATTTCGTGTAGCGGTAAGAGCGTACAGAGCGCACCGAGCAACACGCCGCACGTGCCGGCGACAGCAGCCTCGATGACGACCACTCCGCTGATTTGCCGTTTGGTGGCACCGGAGTGTGCCAGTGTGCGCACTTGGGTCTTCCGATGCCGCATGGACATCGCGATTGTGATGGTGGTTGCGAGTACGGCGTAGCTGACAGCGACTGCAATGAATGTCATGACATAGCGATTGAGCAGAGTCAGGTCCTTGTCGTAGCGGGTCGAAGACCACGTGATCGCATCCGTGACGTGTGTGCCTGCGGGGGGCTCGACGGAGGTCTGGACAGATGACGAGCGCACGAACACCTCGTCCGCCACGGCCGAGGGGTCGTGCGAACGAATGAGGCCTTCGGACAGGGACACGCCAGGATGTTCACCGCGTAATTCGTTCACGATCGTCGTGATCCTCGGGTCGATGGCTGTCCCATCTGCCATCACCAGAGTGACGGGATCGCCAGTTCGCCAGCCGTTCTCCTCGGCCAAGTAGCGGGGCACCTCGAAGCCGGTAGGCTCAGCAGCGCTCGGGAGTGTCGTGATGGGAAGCGCGACGGTGGATCCAGGAACGACGAGCCGGGCTCGGCTGGATAGTCCCACTCTGACGACATCGTATTTCTTGTATACCTGGGACACCTGATCGGCCGTGAGGTAATCGGCATCGGATACCACCACTGACTGGCCCTGTAGCTGACCTGCCGTCTCTGCCGGGTACGCGATTCGCATCGTAGGAATGAATCCACTCGTGAGGATGGCGAGGGCCGCCGCGATGATCGCCGGCGCAGCGATCGAGCCCGACCGGCGCGGGTTTGTGGCGACCTCGGCGCTGGCAACCATCAGCGGGGCGGACGGCCGGATCCGGCAGGGCAGCCACAGCAAGATTCGTGCCAGTCGAGGCACCAAAACCGCTGCGAGACATGCGGCAGCGATAGCAGAAGTCAGAGCGATGACGATCGCCATCAACACCGAGTCCAGAGCTGGCACCGTGCGACCGGCGACCACCTCGATCACGACGAGCGCAGCCAATGCGGTTCCACCGAGCGTTCGTAACCGCCCGTGGCCCTTGCGTGGACGGGTCGACTCGGGTCGCATTGCGGCCAGCGGGCTCACCCGCGAAGCGCTCACCGCCGAGATGGCGGCTCCGATCACGGCGATGGCGATACCTCCCACGGCCGTTGCCAAGGCAGTGGGCCAGGCGACCGTCACGCCGAGATCGGCAGGCAGGATCCCCCACGATCGCAACATTGCGGCCAACGGCACCGTCGCCAGCACCCCGGCCGCAGCTCCCGCGACCGATCCCACCGTCCCCAGCAGCGCGGCTTCCAGCATCACCACGCGGCGCAGCTGCTTCGGCAGCGCTCCGGTTGCGCGAAGGAGACCGAATTCTTGCGTGCGCTCATCGACCGTAAACTTCGAGGTGACCGCGACGACGAAGAGACTCACGACCAACGACGCAAGGGCCAGCGCCGTCAGGAACTGACTGCTCAGATAGCGGCTTTTCGCGACCGAGTCATCTTGCAGGGCACTGCGATCGGTCACCACCTCGCCGCCGAACTGCGCCGCGACCTCCTGCACCGAGGCTGCAGCCGACTGATCGGTGATCTGAATGCCGAGGAGATTGGCGGCGGGGGCAAACTGCGTGGCGGTAGCGTCGTCGAAGTAGACGCCAGGACCGTCGGTGGTGCCGACAACTTTCACCTCGACATCGCCACGTGCAGTCCGAAGTTTGACCCTTTCACCGACGGAGGCACCGAACTCCTGCCCGAGCGCGATCTCCGACGCCTGCTGCGGTTGCTCACCGGAAATCAGTCGGTAGGGAGCCAGCGACGTGCTCGACCACCCATGCCCGGTGACCTGTGGATCCTCCGTCGGCAGCGCTCCGGACGGGGTAACGATCTGCGCAAGGAAGCTACGGTCCGCCACAACATCGGTGATACCCGGGATCGAGCGGATCTGCTGCGTCAGCTGGGCGAGCCGGTCTCCGCCCCACGCGCTGCGGTCACCCGCCTGACCCAGCACATTCGTTGCTCGCTCGCCGGCGACCACCAACGACGCCCCCTGTAGCCGCTCGGGTGGCTGCGGTCCTGCGGCAGCCATGACTTGTGCAGTGGCCGTGGTGATCAGAACGCCGACGAACACCGCCAGCAGTACCCCCAGCGCGGCCGTCATCCGGCGTCGGAAAGACGCCACTGCCCATGTGATCATGCTCTGACCTCAGCCATCCGAGCAGCGATCTGGGCGGCGGTCCGGTTGTCGCCCGGTACGCCCCGGTGGTGCTGTAGATCGTCGACCACTCTCCCGTCACGGAGAAACAGCACTCGATCGGCGAACGACGCCGCGGTCGGATCGTGGGTCACCATCACCACGGTCTGGCCCTCGCGATCCACGACACTGCGCAGCAACTCCAGGACCGACCGCGAGCCGGCAGAGTCCAATGCACCCGTGGGCTCGTCCGCGAACACCACTTCGGGCCCGGACACCAGGGCTCGAGCGACGGCGACCCGTTGTTGCTGGCCGCCGGAAAGTTGAGACGGCCGATGATGCATCCGATCCCCTAGACCGACCCTCGTCAGTCCTGCGGTGATACGGGAACGCTCAGGCTTGCGGCCAGCAAGCCGCAGAGGCAGCTCGAGATTCTGGATTGCCGTCAGCGAGTCGATGAGGTTGTAGGACTGAAAAACGAAACCCACCTTGGATCGGCGCAGGAGGGTCCGTGCCTTTTCGCTGAGGGAGCCGATCTCGACGTCGCCGATGAAGGTCTCCCCACCGTTCAATCGGTCAAGTCCTGCAGCGCACTGCAACAGCGTCGATTTGCCCGATCCCGACGGGCCCATCACCGCAGTGAAGGTCCTGCGGTGGAAGTCGACGTCGAGGTCGTTCAATGCGTCGACGGTCTCGTCGCCCAGTTCGTACCGGCGGCGCGCGGCGCGCATGCGAACCGCAGGTTGCTCATTGGTGATCTGATAGATGGCGTTGTGCATGATCTCCAGCGAAGCCGACCGGCCGAGCCGTCGGTACGAGGAAAGCCGTCGAACCTCATGAGGCTGTACCCGTGAAAACCTTGTGGTTTACCGCAATATCCGTGGGTACCTGCTCGGCTAGGCTGCATGCGTGCTGGTGAACCGTGTTGTGTACCCACCCGACCTCGCGGATCGAAGTGCCATCAGCCCGCTTCTCCGGCGATGGCTGGGCGCGCTTGCCGGGGTTCTGCTCGGGACCGTCACGGCAGTTTCGGAGCTCCTGTTCTCCGTGTTGGCGTTGCTCGCCCTCGGGTTGGCACGTATTCTCGGCCGGCGGGGCAGACTGCTGCAATCCGCAGTCGCCGAGACTGCACTGGCGTTGTCCGAGTTAGAGATTCGGCGTATCGCCCGTTTCCACGGCAGGCTCCACACTGACGTGCTGACCCCTCGCCGGTGCCGTTTGTACCTCGGCCTGCGGTGGTCGATCGGGCTACTCGGAATTGGCGTGGTCCTTCTGCTGACGCTCTGTCTCCTCGTGGCCGGCTCGATGGTCTCGGCGTGGGGCTTGAATGGTGGATGGGGCCTGATCGAGAACTCCGATCGGGTCGACAGTGGACTCGTAGCGGTCGCGGCGCTGCCCGGGATCCTCTTGATCTTCGTTGCGGTTGTCGGCGTGGCAGGGGTTGGATCGCTGGACCACTGGTTCGTCATCCACGTACTCGGCCGGCAGTCAGATCGGTTGCTGCACCAGCGGGTAGCCGAGCTGACGAGCAGCCGCGACCACGTGGTCGATGCCATCAACGACGAACGCCGCCGCATCGAGCGCGACCTGCACGACGGGGTACAGCAGCAGTTGGTTGCCCTAGGGATGCTCATCGGCCGGGCCCGCCGCGCCGACAAGCCCGACAAGATGCACGATCTCCTTGCCCAAGCCCACATCGCATCCCAGGGGGCGATCAGCGAACTACGCGAGGTAGCCAACCGGGTGTACCCGATCGCACTCGATCAGTCCGGTCTGCACGCGGCGATCGAGACGATGGCCCAGCGGGCAAGCGTTCCCATCCGCATCACATACGAATTGACGGAGAGGTTGCGACCAGCTGTGGAGACGGTCATCTACTTCGTCGTCTCGGAAGCGGTGACCAACGCAACCAAGCACGCCTTCCCGCAACTAGTGGAGGTCACCGTCACCCATCAGAGGTTCGACCGCGTGCTGGCAACCATCACCGACGACGGGCCCGGCGGGGCCGATCCGTCCGGTACCGGCTTGTCCGGCCTGGCCCGCCGCGTCGCAGCATTGGATGGCACGCTGACCGTGCACAGCCCGGTCGGTGGACCGACCGTCGTGACAGCGAGCGTCCCGTGCGGGTGATCGTCGCGGAGGACTCGACATTGCTGCGTGAGGGTTTGGTTCGCCTGCTCGTGGACGAAGGTCACGACGTGATCGCGTCCGTTTCGGACGCCGACGCGCTTCTCGACGCCGTGGAACGGGATCGTCCGGACGTCGTCGTCACCGACGTCCGAATGCCTCCTGATCACAGCGACGAGGGACTGCGGGCGGCACTGACCATTCGCGGTCGATGGCCCGAGGTGGCGGTACTCGTACTCTCCCAGTACGTCGAAAACCGTTATGCAGCAGAGTTGATCAGCGGATCTGTAGGGAGGGTCGGGTACCTGCTGAAGGACCGCGTCGCGCAGGTCGACGAGTTCTTGGACGCCCTGAACAGGGTGGCCGACGGCGGGACGGCCTTCGATCCAGAGGTGGTGCGACAGCTGTTGTCCCGCACGACCCGATCGAATCCCCTCGAACGACTCACTCCGCGCGAGCGCGATGTACTCGAGCTGATGGCGCAAGGTCTCACCAACGCGCGAATTTCGGCTGATCTGTACATTTCTGTGAGCTCCACGGAGAAGCATGCAAACGCGATTTTCGACAAACTCGGACTGGCGAACTCCTCGGGTGTGAGCCGTCGTGTGACGGCCGTGGTGGCATACCTGCGCACGTGACCGGGTGACCTGCTCTCGCTTCCCTTCTCTGGTTGAGGGCAACGTCGGCCATTGGCGGCGCCCTGCGTTCGATAGGCGGCTCCGATCGCACGAACATTATGTGCTCCTCGCTGCGCGCGAGGGGCGGGTGTCCTCGAACCTGGACTTCGAAACCTCCTAGCGGATCAAGGAATGCGATGTTCAAGCGGATTGCAGTAGTCAACAGGGGTGAGGCGGCTGTTCGCCTGATCAGGGCTGTGAAGGAACTCAACGCCGAGTACGACTACGGCATTCGGACGGTGGCGTTGCATACCGAGGCGGAGCGGCGGGCGATGTTCGTTCGTCAGGCTGATGAGGCTGTGATGTTGGCCAAGCCGGAGGTGGGGTCGGCGTATCTCGATTACGGGGTGCTCGAGGCGGCGTTGGTGGCCTCGGGTGCGGATGCGGTGTGGGTGGGGTGGGGTTTCGTGGCGGAGGACCCGAAGTTCGCCGATATCGTGGCTCGGTTGAACATCACCTTCATCGGGCCTTCTGCTGCGGCGATGCGTCTGTTGGGGGACAAGGTCGAAGCCAAATTGTTGGCGGAGAAAGTCGGGGTGCCGGTCGCTCCGTGGTCGGGGGGCCCGGTGGAGACCCGTGCTGATGCCCGCCGTCATGCTGCGGCGATCGGGTATCCGTTGATCATCAAAGCCCGTTCCGGTGGTGGTGGCCGCGGGATCCGTAAGGTCTTCGCCGAGGACGAACTCGAATTGGCGTTGGAGCGCACTCAGGGTGAAGCCGAACGTTCCTTCGGTGACCCGGTGGTGTTCATCGAACGTCTGGTCACCGATGCCCGCCACGTCGAGGTGCAGGTCATCGCCGACAATCACGGTAATGTGTGGGCGCCGGGTGTGCGGGACTGCTCGATTCAGCGCCGCAATCAGAAGGTCATCGAAGAATCGTCCTCGCCGCTGCTGACGAAGGAGCAGGCCGATCATCTGCGGGCGGTGTCGGCGGAGTTGGTGCGTGCTGCCGGGTATGCCGGTGCGGGGACGGTGGAGTACCTGTATCAGCCGGAGCAGAAGATTTTCACGTTCCTCGAGGTCAACACGCGTTTGCAGGTCGAGCATCCGATCACCGAGTTCACCACCGGTATCGATCTGGTCAAACTGCAGATCCTCGTCGCCGACGGTGACGCTCTCGAGGGTGAGTGCCCGGCCGAGTTCGGTCACGCTGTCGAGGCCCGGTTGAATGCCGAGGACGCCGATAATGGTTTCGCACCGGCCCCGGGCAGTGTGGAACTGCTCAAGTTCCCTCTCGGTTCCGGTATCCGTGTCGATACCGGTATCGCGCAGGGCGATGTCATTCCCCCGGATTATGATTCGATGGTCGCCAAGGTCATCGCCTGGGGCCGGGACCGGAGTGAAGCGTTCGCGCGACTACGCAACGCGCTCCGCGAGACCACGGTCGTCATCGACGGCGGCACGACCACCAAGTCGTTCCTGCTCGGCCTCCTCGACAAAGAGGAGGTGATGTCTGCTTCCGCTGATACCGGGTGGCTCGATCGCACCGATGCCGGTACCCCGGCAGGTCCGACCGTGACTGCTGATGTCGCGATCATCGCTGCCGCGATCGATGCCTACGACGCCGAGGAGGCCCGTGAGCGGGCGGCGTTCTTGTCTTCGGCTCGGGGTGGTCGCCCGCGGGCGAGCCACACTGTCGGGCGGACGGTCGAGCTCAGTTATCAGGGTCAGGCCTACAAGCTCGGTGTCGGTCAGATCGGGCCGCACCGCTACCAGGTCGACGGGGACAGTGGGGATCTGCAGGTCGATCTCGAGCGTCTCGGGCAGTACGAGAGCCGGTTGACGCTCGGGGATCGGCGTTTTTCTGTCGTCACTGTCGCTGGCGCTGCGCATTTCCTGGTCGAGGTCGATGGGATTTCGCATCAGATCAGCCAAGACGAAGCGGGGTTGGTGCGTGCTCCCGCTCCGGCTGTCGTTGTTGCGGTTCCTGTCGCTGTCGGGGATGAGGTCGAGGCCGGTCAGACGTTGGTGGTGCTCGAGTCGATGAAGATGGAGACCGCGGTCCGTTCCCCGTATGCGGGGACGGTGCGGGAGGTGTTGGCGTCGGTGAACGGGCAGGTCGATTCCGGGGCTGCACTGTTGCGGGTCGATCAGGCCGGGGAGCAGAAAGCGTCCTCGCAGACCGCGCGGGTGGAGTTTCGGACTGTGCCCAGCGTCGAGGGTGAAAGCGCGAGTTGTCGGGCGTTGGCGCGGTTGAGCGAGTTGTCGGCGTTGATCACCGGTTTCGATGTCGGTGCACCGCGGGCTCGTGTTCTGCTCGCCGACTACGAACGACTGCGCAGTGCGGTGCCGCGGGAGGACACTGCGGTGCTGGAGGCGGAGTTGGCGTTGCTGAACACTTTCGCTGATATTTGTGAACTGTCGCGTAATCGTCCGACGATGGACGAGGAGAACACCGACGAACGGGTTCATTCTCCCCGTGAGCATTTCCATTCGTTTCTGCATTCACTGGACTCGGACGTTCAAGGATTACCGGAGGCGTTCCGCAGCAAGCTTTCTCGTGCTCTTCGTCACTACGACGCCGACGCCGCCGAGGGACGTACACCCGAGCTCGAAGAAGCGGTCTACCGGGTGTTCCTGGCGTTGCAGCGCATCGAGAATCAAGTCCCGGTCATCGCAGCGTTGCTCGATCACTGGCTCACCGACACCGCAGCGCAGCCTTCGTCGGACATCGGTGAGGTGCTCGAACGGTTGATCGTGGCCACCCAAGCCCGCTACCCCGTCATCGGTGACGTCGCACGCAACCTCCGGTTCCATCTCTTCGACGCCCCACAGATCCGCCGGGCACGCGATCAGGTCTACGACGGAGTCCGCGGCAGCCTGCAATACCTCACCGAAAACCCCGACGCACCCGACTACGTCGCACGCATGCGCAAGGTCGTCGACGTCGAAGAACCACTCATCGATCTGCTCGGTGACGTTGTCGATCCAGATGCGTTGCTGGAAGCGATGACCAGGCAGTACTACGGAATTCACCAGTTCGAGGACGTGCACGCCTTCGATCGTGACGGCTACCGATTCGTCACTGGCGCATTCGCGCTCAGTGGTATCGATCAGCATGTCATCGCTACGCACACCGATCGATTCAGGCTTCATTCGGTGCTGTCGACAATCGGCGGCATTGCCGAATTCGCACCTGGTACCCATGTTGTCGATGTCTATGTGTACTGGCCTGATGCTCCGGTCAGAGACGACGAGCTCAGTGCGAGTCTACGAAATATCGTTGCAGGGCATACCTATTCGGGAATGTGGCGCCGAATCACATTGACTGTGTACGGATCCGGAACGGCGCGTCAGATAACTCTGAGGCCCACCTCCGAGGGGTCGGAGCCGTTGGTCGAGGATGTCGTCATCCGTGACATGCATCCGTTGACGGGGCAACGGTTGGACCTGTGGCGTCTGAAGAACTTCGACGGCACCCGACTACCCGCGACAGCGGGAACGTACCTGTTCCACCTCACCGCGAAAGACAACCCCTCCGACGAACGCCTGATGGCACTCGCCGAAATCCGCGGCGTCACCACCCAACTCGACGAACACGGCAACGTCGTGGCCGTACCGGAAATCGAACGCACCGTCGCAGCCTGCCTCGACGGCATCCGCCGGGCACAATCTCTACGCGGCCGCAAACGCCTCGACGCCAACCGCGTCACCCTCTACGTCTGGCCCGTCCTCGACGTCCCCGACGATCGCCTCGCCACCATCGCCCGCCACATCGCACCCTCCACCATCGGCGCAGGCCTGGAAGAAATCACCCTGATCGCCCGCCTCAAAAACGGACCCACCTCCACCCCCCGCGACGTCGCGATCCGCTTCTCCTACCGCTCCGGCGCCGGCATCGTCGCCAAAATCACCGACAAACCCACCGAACCACTACGCCCACTGGACGAATACACCCAAAAAGTCCAACGATCCCAAGCCCGCGGCACCGTCTACCCCTACGAGCTGATCCCCCTGCTCACCGGCACCGACGGCTCGTTCACCGAATACGACGTCGACGCATCCGGTGCCCTCACCCCGGTCGAGCGTCCGTACGGACACAACACCGCCGGCATCATCACCGGACTCGTCACCACCCGCACCGAGCGCTACCCCGACGGCATCACCCGCGTCGCACTCTTCGGTGACCCCACCAAAGCCCTCGGCACCGTCGCCGAAGCCGAATGCTCCCGCATCGTCGCCGCCATCGACCTCGCCGAACAACTCGGCGCACCCGTCGAATGGTTCGCCCTGTCCTCCGGCGCCACCATCTCGATGTCCACCGGCACCGAAAACATGGACTGGGTATCGCGCGGACTGCGCCGCATCATCACCTTCACCCAGGGCGGCGGTGAAATCAACATCATCGTCGCCGGCATCAACGTCGGCGCCCAGCCCTACTGGAACGCCGAAGCCACCATGCTCGCCCACACCAAAGGCATCCTCGTGATGACCCCCGACAGCGCCATGGTCCTGACCGGAAAACAATCCCTGGACTACTCCGGAGGCGTCTCCGCCGAAGACAACTTCGGCATCGGCGGCTACGACCGCGTCATGGGACCGAACGGACAAGCCCAATACTGGGCCCCGAACCTCCGCGCTGCCGTCGACGTTCTGTTCGTCCACTACGAGCACGCCTACACCGCTCCCGGTGAGCGCTTCCCACGCCGGGCGACCACCACCGACCCCACCGACCGCGACGTGCGCAGCTACCCCCACGTGCACCCAGCGAGCGACTTCACCACCGTCGGTGACATCTTCTCGAGTGTCACCAACCCCGATCGCAAAAAACCGTTCGACATCCGCACCATCATGCGCGCCGTCGTCGACCAAGATCACTCGGTTCTCGAACGCTGGGCCGACATGGCCGACGCCGACACCTCCGTCGTCTTCGACGCACACCTCGCCGGAATCCCCGTCTCCGTCATCGGCATCGAATCACGCGCCATCCCACGTAAGGGCTGGTTCCCCGCCGACGGACCCGACCAATGGACGTCGGGCACATTGTTCCCCAGTTCGTCGAAGAAGACCGCACGCGCAATCAACGCCGTCAGCGGCTCGCGTCCGATCGTGGTGCTGGCCAACCTGTCCGGTTTCGACGGCTCGCCCGAATCACTACGCAACATCCAACTCGAATACGGTGCCGAAATCGGACGCGCCATCGTCAACTTCGACGGCCCCATCGTCTTCTGCGTCGTCTCCCGCTACCACGGCGGAGCCTTCGTCGTCTTCTCCGGAGCACTCAACGACAACATGGAAGTCCTCGCCGTCGAAGGATCCTTCGCCTCCGTCCTCGGCGGTGCACCCGCAGCAGCGGTCGTGTTCACCCGCGACGTCAACGCCCGCACCGCAGCGGATCCGGCTGTGAAGGAACTCGAAGCCAAGCTCACCGCCGCAGAGACCGATGCCGACCGCGCACACCTACGCGTCGAACTAGCAACCAAGAAAGCAGACATCCGCAACGCCAAACTCGGCGAAGTCGCCGCCGAATTCGAAGCCATCCACAACATCCAACGAGCACAAACCGTCGGATCCGTCCACCACATCGTCCCCGCCGCCGAACTACGACCACAACTCATCGCCGCCATCGAACGAGGAATGGCCCGCACTTGCGGTGCGCCAGAAGTGGTGGATGAGTTTATGAGACACTATCTTTCGGACTTGGCAGCTTCCGGAAGTGCTGCCAGCGCGATACAGAGGTGATGTGCGGATGACGAATGCTGCTGCTACCGAACAATTTCGATTGTCCGGAGCATGGAATTTTCGAGACGTCGGTGGCGCCCGAACAACGGACAGGCGTGCGGTTCGGACCGGCGTGCTCTTCAGATCATCCGAGCTGTCACAGTTGGACGAACATGGCCGCGCCGAGATGACACGGCTTGGAGTGAAAGCGGTGTTCGATCTTCGCAGCGATGCCGAAATAGCGCGTGGCGGGACAGATCGACTTCCCGGCGACGTGCTTCTCCGCAATACTCCCTACCGGAACCACACGGGCACGACCGCTCCGCACGAGGGTGGTGTTGCGCGCGGCGAGGACGACCAGCTCGGCTACATGATGCGCACGTACTCCTCGTATTCCTCACTCGAAGGCGCGTTCGACGCAATCCGCGAGGTTGTCACAACACTGGCGGCAGGGGAAGGGCCGATCCTGGTGCATTGTGCCGCAGGCAAGGATCGCGCGGGATGGACAATAGCGACCGTGTTGCGCGCTGTGGGAGTGTCCGATGTGGACATTGTGGCCGACTTTCTACGAAGCAACTCTGGAATCGAGCCGCTGCGCAGACATATGCAGGCAGTGTGGTCGGCGCTGGGCGACGACAAGCCGATCGAGCCGTCGAACGCCATGCTTGGGGTGAGCGAGCAGTACTATCGCCGCGGTCTGGAGGCCGTCGACCAGGTGCACGGGTCGTTCGAGGCCTACCTGCATGCGATCGGCATCAGCGAATCCGACCTGGCCGACCTGAAGGGGGCGTTGCTGACCGACGGGCCGGACGACTGACATGTGAACCCGACTGGCCGGTACGAACTTTCCGCACCAGTGGCCTTCAGCTGACACCGTTGCTGCACCGTGTGGTTTCGCTACGTTCACGTGCAGTTATTCCAACTCGATAGTGTCATTCCCACGAACTAACTGGGGGAGCACCATGGAGTTCAGGCACCTGATGGCGTTCATCACCATCGCTGAGGAGTTACATTTCGGGCGAGCTGCGGCTCGGCTTCATATGACGCAACCGTCCCTGAGTGCCCAACTGCAGAAATTGGAGAAGTCTCTGGACGTGATGTTGGTCGCCCGGAACTCGCATGAGGTCAAGTTGACCTCGGCGGGCAAAGAGTTCGTGACCCAGGCACGATTGATCGTTCAACAGATGGACAAGGCTGCGAGTATCGCGAAGTCGACGGCTGCTGGGCGATCGGGATCGCTCAATGTGGGCTACAACTTCCCGGCCAGCAGGCACGTCCTGCCGTACGCTTTGGCGAAGATGAGTAAGGACCACCCGGATTTGGTGGTCTCTCTGTGGGAAAAACGGACCGGCCCACAGCTCTCGGCGTTGGCTGACGGTGTCCTCGACATCGCTCTTGTCTACGGTCATCCGCACACGTCCGAGTTCCGTCACCGTCGCGTTCTACATCGAGTCCCCCTTGTTGCAGTGGTGGGCAAAGGCCATGCGTGGGCGGGTCGGCCCGGTGTTCCCTTTGCCGAGCTGGCCAATCAGTCGTGTGTGTTGTTCGAACGCGAGCAGTGCCCGGCGATGTACGACTCGATCCTGTCCGCGGCCGCGGACAACAAGATCGCGCTGAAGATTGCTCAGACCGCCGACGATCCGGGTGCAACCGCACACGTCGTGTCGGTCAAACCGCTCGTCGGGTTCGCATCCCTTCCGCGAGCCACCTCTGTGGGGATGGGAGCGGTCGGGGCGAACTCGGTTGCCGTGAAGTTGTTCGACCCAGTTCCAGTCATCGACTTGTACGTCGTCTGGCGCGCCGGAGAAGTGAATCCAGCTGTCGCATCCTTCCTGGAGTGCATCGAGCCTCCGGACAACGTCAAGTGTCCGGCGGAAGTGGGGCTCGCCGTCTGACGTCGTGGATAGGAATATCGACTGGCGCGCAAGTCTTTTGGCCATTGCAGCTCGAGAATTGCACGTGTTGAATCGGTATTCATGAATACACAGTCGTTCTCCGGGCCCGGCGTCGAGTTGGCCGAGAAGTCGGGCCTTTCCTCCATCATTTTCGACGCCGCAGACCGGACACCGGGTCGACCGTCCCTACGAGAGATCGGGAAATCGGAATCGCTGACGTGCCTGGAGGTCTCGGACCGCGTCCGCAATCTTGCCTCAGCGCTCGTGGAGGCAGGCGTGGACGTGGGCGAGCGCGTTGCAGTGCTCGGCCGCACGAGCCTGGACTGGGTTGTACTCGACCTGGCAGTACTTGCTGTCGGTGGTGTTCTTGTGCCCGTATACCCGACATCCTCCCCAGAGCAGATCAGCCACATCGTGGCAGACTCCGGATCCACCCACTTCGCCGCCGAGAGCGAGTTCGACGCCGAACGACTGCGTGATGCCGGCGCAGCCACGGTATTGTCGTTCGAGACGGTGTCACAATGGTCGCGTTCGACCAGTCGCAGGACCCCCGATGAGCGCATCGCTGCAGTCCATCGTGACGATCTCGCCATGATCGTGTACACCAGCGGTACCACCGGGCCGGCCAAGGGCTGCATGCTCAGCCACGGCAACATGTTTGCAGCTGCGGTCAACACAGTCGTTCGGACCGGTGGCATGTTCGGCGGCACTGCAGACGAGCAGGCAGTGACGGCGCTGGGACTGCCGCTGGCCCACGTGTTCGGACAGACCATTCTGTTCGCAACGCTGTACGGCGGCTCCGAGACTCACCTGTTGCCAGGAATTCCCGATACGGTCGCGGCGCTACCTCGGATCAAGCCGACGTTCCTTGCTCTCGTTCCCTACGCTCTCGAGAAAATCCGCAAGGCCGCCCGGTCACATCTCGAAGAGGGTGTCGAGGACGCCGCTGTGTCGGACGGATTGACACTGCTCAGATCCGGAAAGCAAGCATCGGTCGCTGTTCCGGCGCGGCCAGTGCTCGGCATGCTGGGCGGGCGCCTGCGCTCGGTGATCTCCGGGGGCGCATCCCTGGACGACTCGACCGCCGGGTTCTATGCCGGGTTCGGCGTCGACATCCTCAATTGCTACGGAATGACCGAGTCCGCAACCGCGGTCACCGTGAACGAGCCGAAGACTAATCGCATCGGAACTGTCGGACGGCCGATACCGGGCACGACAGTGGCCATAGCTCCGGACGGCGAGGTCCTCGTGCGCGGAGCGAACGTCACGCGAGGGTACTGGGGTGCCGCAGCGGACCGGTCTCCGGTCGACGCCGACGGCTGGTTGCACACAGGCGACATCGGCGAGATCGACGACGGATACCTTCGAATTACGGGGCGTAAGAAAGAGATTCTGGTTACCTCGGGTGGCAAGAACGTTGCGCCCACGCCGTTGGAAGACCGAATTCGGTTGCATCCGTTGGTGAGTAATGCAGTCGTGATCGGGGATGGGCGTGCGTACGTGGCCGCGTTGATCACCCTCGACCCGGCAGCGGTCGGTCTCGACGACACCCTGGTACGCGCCGAGCTGCAAGCGGCCGTCGACGACGCGAACTCACTGGTTTCGCGGGCCGAGTCGATTCGTCAATTCCGAGTGTTATCAGTCGATTTTACGGTCGATTCCGGATTGCTGACGTCGTCACTGAAGTTGAAGCGAGCTGCTATCGACGCGACGTTCGCCACCGAGATCGCCGACATCTACGACATGGCCACGCCGCAAACAGTTCGATAACACATCTGCTGATCCCAGGTCGGCTATAGGGCAGACCGATCGCCCGATGCCGAACCATTCTTCGGACACGCATCGAGTCCCGACGGCAGAAACACTGAGATTCGAGAGCACGAGACTCAAAACCGATCGAACAGGAGCGGATTCACTATGTACGACGTCATCGTTGTCGGCGCCAGGGTGTCAGGATCTTCGGTAGCAATGTTGCTCGCACGGAAAGGATATCGAGTACTCGCGGTCGATCGGACGACGTTCCCGAGCGACACGGTCTCGACTCACTACATTCATCAGGCAGGGCTCTCGCGGCTGCAGGACTGGGGACTCCTGGACAAGGTGATCGAGTCCGGCTGCCCGCCGATTCGGCACCTGAATTTCTCCTACACCGACATCTCCCTCGATGGTTTCGCAGACCCGATCGACGGCATCGACGCCGTCTACTGCCCGAGGCGCACTGTCCTGGACTCGATTCTGGTCGACGGCGCCCGCGAGGCGGGCGTCGAGGTGATCGAGAACTTCACCGTCGACGAACTCGTGATCAGTGACGGTGTCGTGCGGGGAATTCGTGGACACGAGGGTGACGGCCCGGAGCAGGAGTTCCGCAGCTCGATCGTGATCGGCGCGGATGGTGCCAATTCGACTGTCGCGAACAAAGTCGGCGCGGACATCTATCGGACGTCGCCCGGGGGTTGCTTCATCTACTATTCGTACTACTCCGGGATCGACTGGGGAATGCAGCACCGCACCGGGTTCGGCGAGCAGCAGTTCGCGTCGTGGCCCACAAACGACGGTCTCAGCCTCGTCGCCGTCATGCGTAAGCGCGACCGGTTCCGTGACTTTCGCGCCGACCCCGATGGCGGCGTCCAGGAGATCGTCGATGCGGTCGATCCGAAGTACGGTGAGGAATTGCGCGACAGTGCCGTTCGTGAAGAGCCGTTCCGTCCGATGCTCTACCCGGACAACTTCTACCGTCGCTCGTTCGGTCCCGGCTGGGCATTGGTCGGCGACGCGGGCTACCACAAGGATCCGTTCACGGGGTGGGGGATTACCGACTCCTTCAAGTACGCAGAGTTGCTGTCCGAGCGCGTACACGAAGGTCTGAGCGGTTCTCGGCCGATGACAGCTGCGCTCGAGGACTACCAGAACACTCGTGACGAACAGAGCGCGGGCACGTACGAACTGACCACCAGCATCTCCGATCTGAAGTTGACACCGTACTACGACTCGGTCTTCCGTGCCGCGAGCAAGAGTCCGGAGTACACGAAGAAGTTCTTCGGGCTCATCGCCGGAGGTATCCCCGGTGAGGAGTTCTTCTCTCCCGCCAATCTCGCCGATCTGTACGCGGAAGTGAACCTTCCGCACGGCGACCGACATCTGACGTCGGCGTGAGCGCCGCGACTCTGACCGTCGTCGGCGACAGCTTCGTCGAAGGCCGGGGTGACCCGGTCGAGGGCGGTGGTTTCCGTGGCTGGGTCCCGCGGTTCGCTGGACAGATAGGATTGCGCGGCAACAAGGTTCGCAACTTCGGCACACACGGGGCCACGACGACGCATGTTCTCGACGTGCAGCTTCCCGGCGCGATCGCGACCCGTTCCTCGCTCTACGGTGTCGTCGTGGGAGTCAACGACCTCGTGAGTGACTACGAACAGCCCCGGTTCGAGGACAACCTGCACGAGATCTTCGACACGCTGCGTACCGGCGGCGCAACGGTGTTCACCGCCACGTACCCGGACATCCCAGCGCGGCTGCCGGTGCCAGAGCAGTTCAGGGAACTGCTGCGCCAGCGCTTCACCGAAGCGAACTCCGCACTCGTCGACGTCACCCGCAGCACGGGAACACTTCTTCTCGACATCGCCGCGTCCCCCCAGTGGTCGGAGGGTGAGATGTGGACCTCCGACGGCCTTCACCCGAGCTCGACCGGCCATCGTGAGTTCGCAGCCTCCGCAGTGGAACTCGTCTACCAGACGACGGCCACCACCCTCGCAGCCTGATATTCGCTCGCTGCACGTCACTTCGCATGAAACCCGAGAGGACCATCGTGACCGCCGAATCCACCACCGGATCCGACATCTTCGAAGACCGTCGACTCGCTCGCAACCCAATTGCGATCGTCGGAATGTCCGGTTTGTTCCCGAAAGCCACGAGCCACCGGGAGTACTGGCAGAACATCGTCGACGGTGTCGATTGCACCGAGGAGGTTCCGGCGTCACGGTGGAGCCTCGACGACTATTTCGACGCCGACAGGACTGCCCCGGACAAGACCTACTCCCGCCGTGGAGCGTTTCTCCCCGACGTCGATTTCGATCCCCTCGAATTCGGATTGCCGCCCAACCAGCTCGAAGTGACGTCGACGATGCAGACGCTGAGTTTGGGCGTTGCTCGTGATCTCCTGATCGACGCCGGTGCGACGGGATCGTCCTGGTACGACCCTGTTCGCACCGGTGTCGTCCTCGGCACGACCGGCCCTGTTCCGTTGATGCATCCGCTCGCAGCGCGATTGTCCACGCCGATCCTGAAGGAGGCGGCGCGCAGCTGTGGACTGTCGACCGAGGACGTCAACGCGATCGCCGACAAGTTCACCGCAGCGTTCGCGCCGTGGGAGGAGAATTCGTTCCCCGGTCTGCTCGCCAACGTGGTCGCGGGCCGCGTCGCCAACCGGTTCGGACTGGGCGGTATCAACTGCACGGTGGATGCCGCGTGTGCGGCCTCACTCGCAGCGTTGCGGACCGCTGTCGCAGAACTGCTGGACGGCCGGGCCGACACGATGATCACCGGTGGCGTGGACACCGAGAACTCGATTTTCATCTACCTGTGCTTCAGCAAGGTCGGTGCGCTGTCGCCGACCGGGCAGATCAGCCCTTTCTCTGCACAAGCGGACGGCACGCTGCTCGGCGAGGGCATCAGCATGGTTGCGCTCCGCCGTCTGTCCGATGCTCAGCGCGACGGCAACCGCATCTACGCGGTCATCCGTGGCCTCGGCTCATCGAGCGACGGGAGGTCCAAGAGTATCTACGCCCCGCGCGCGGAAGGCCAGCGGATCGCGCTCGACCGCGCCTACGCCGATGCCGAGTGCTCACCTGCCTCGGTCGAATTGTTCGAAGCTCACGCGACAGGTACTGCTGTCGGGGACCGAACGGAAATCGAAGCGCTCGGTGGTTTGTTGCGTGACGCGGGTGACGAGACGTCGTACGCCGCTGTTGGAAGCGTGAAGTCGCAGATCGGCCACACCAAGGGCGCCGCCGGAACCGCGAGTCTGATGAAGCTCGCACTAGGGCTGTACCACAAAGTTCTGCCCGGCACTATCAACGTCGATGCGCCGAACGCCGGAATCGATTCGGACGCCGCGCTGTACGTCAATACCGCCACGCGTCCGTGGATTCGTGACCCGCAGCGACCGGTGCGCCGCGCTGCGGTGTCGGCAATGGGATTCGGTGGCACCAACTTCCATGTCGTGCTCGAGGAGAGCGACACACCCCGCGCGGACGTACGTCCGCTGCACTGCGTGCCCCGTGTGCACGTGTGGCATGCCGTCGATGTCGACTCGCTGATCGACGCCGTCCGCGCCGGTGAGTCGGTCGACGGCGGCGAGATACCGAACGACCATGCGCGACTAGGTTTCGTCGCAGTCGATGACGAGGACGAGGCACAACTGCGCGAACTGGGCGTTGCCCAACTGACCCGCAATCGAGACTCCGAGCAGTGGAGTCATCCGGAGGGCCTCTTCTTCCGTGCCGCTGCATTGCCGCACATCAAGGTCGGTGCATTGTTCGCCGGGCAGGGCAGTCAGTACGTCGACATGGGGACCGACGCACTTCTCAACACACCGCCGGTTGCCGAGTCGTTCGACCTTGCGAACATAGCGTTCACGGACGCTACCGAACGATTGGGTCGAATCGTGTTCCCACCGCCGGCATTCGACAACGAGACGCGCGAGCGACACGACGCCACTTTGCGTCGAACTGAATTCGCGCAGCCCGCCATCGGTGCGCTCTCGGTTGGGCAGTACCAGTTCTTCCGGGAACTCGGTTTCGAAGCAGATGCTCTGGCCGGCCACAGCTTCGGCGAGCTGACGGCGCTGTGGGCGTCGGGCGCACTCGAGACCGGCGACTATTTCACTCTGGCGCGTGCCCGCGGTGTTGCGATGGCACCGACGTCCGACGCGGACAACGGAACGATGCTCGCTGTCGCTGCAGACCGCGATGTCGTGGACGCGATCGTCCACGACATCGACGACGTCTGGATCTGCAACCACAACGCACCCGATCAGGTGGTTGTCGGCGGTGGACGCGTTGCGATCGACGCGGTGATCTCGTGCGCGGCCGAACGTGGTGTCGCCACTCGTGAACTCCCGGTGTCGGCCGCCTTTCACACTCCGTACGTCGCGCACGCCGTCGATGCGTTTGCACCTGCAGTCGACGCTGTCGGCGTCGGAACACCGTCCATTCCCGTCTACGCCAATTCGCCGGACCGCCAATACGGATCCGACACCGCTGAGAACGCCGCGATGCTCGTCGAACAACTGCTCAAACCAGTCGAATTCGTCGCATCGCTCGAAGCGATGCACGCCGACGGGTGCACCGTGTTCGTCGAGTTCGGCCCCAAGAAAGTCCTTACTTCGCTGGTTCATCGCACTCTGGGCGACGACGTGGTTGCCATCGCCACGGACATCGGCCCGCTCGGAAACAGCGACCTCGCGCTCAAGCGTGCGGCCGCTCAGCTGATCGTGCTTGGTGTGACGCTGAACCACGCCAACCGTTACTCCTCGACGCCGCCGGCTCCGCACACCGGGAGCGGTATGACAGTCGCGCTGTCCGCACCGGAATACGTGCCGCCGACCCGTCGTGCGGCCTACGCCGATGCACTCGCCGATGGGTACCGAGTGTCCGCACTCACTCCCACCGTCGCCGTCCCGACGACATCGACAGTTCCCGCTCCGGCTCCTCCTGTCCAGCCCACGCCCGCCCCTTCGGCAACTCGACCCTCGGAGACGACCGTGCCTTCCAACGATCCGCGTCCAACGACAAACGAGTCATCACCCCTTGCCGCGCACCTCGACACCCATGACCGATACCTCGACGGCCAGCTCGAACTCGCACGCCACCTCGCCGAGGCTCTGAGCACCGACCGGATCGACGACGGATTGATCCGAGCGATCGAAGCGGTCAAAGACCACGGTGTGGCGATCAGTCATAGCCACACCCGTGCGACCGAGGTCCTGGGGCGGATCGCCGAACTGGAGATCGCGGGTGGAATCTCCGACCCCGCGCAGTTCCGACACGCGACTTCGACCCCATCGATACCGGTTGCGGCACAGCGCAACACTCAGGAGGCCGCACCCGCTGCGATCGCGCCCGCCTCGCCTGCAGTCCCTGCACCGACCGCACCGATCACGGTGACACAGGAACCGGCCGCGCCGATTCCGACCGTCGTGTCGGTGTCCGAGGAGGCCGCGGGCGTCAGCGCCGACCAACTGCGCAGGGCCCTGCTCGACGTAGTGGCCGACAAGACCGGTTACCCGGTCGAGATGGTGGATCCGTCGATGGATCTCGAAGCCGATCTCGGTGTCGATTCGATCAAGCGGGTTCAGGTGTTGGGCGCTGTGCAAGAACGGTTCCCGTCGCTGCCCAGTCTCGGACCCGAGCAGCTCGGAACGTTGCGCACCCTCGACCAGATCGTCGACCTGCTGGCTCAGTCGACACCGAACCTCCCCGCACCAGAACCTTCCGCGCCCGAACCTGCGCTGCCCAGTCCACCTGAACCATCGCCGTCGGGTATATCCGCCGACGCTCTTCGCGCGGCCCTGCTCGATGTTGTCGCCGACAAGACCGGTTACCCGGTCGAGATGGTGGATCCGTCGATGGATCTCGAAGCCGATCTCGGTGTCGATTCGATCAAGCGGGTTCAGGTGTTGGGCGCTGTGCAAGAACGGTTCCCGTCGCTGCCCAGTCTCGGACCCGAGCAGCTCGGAACGTTGCGCACCCTCGACCAGATCGTCGAGCTCCTTGCCGCAGGGAGTGATGTCCACCCAAAAGCTGAAGCCGCGGCGACCTCGCCGCGGCACACCGTCGAACTCGCTGCTCTTCCTCCAGTGGACCGAATCGAAGGATTGTTCGGAACCGGCACCACCGTAGTGATTTTGGACCTCACAGATGATGGCGCCGATGCGGCCAGCCTCACGAGTGGGCTCAGCGAACGCGGCTGGTCCGTCGACCATGTGCCCTTGACCGGCACCACGAACGATATCGAGAGAACCGTTGCGGGAGTGTTCGACGCCGACGTGTCGCTCGCTGTCGTCGTGGCAGGTGCGTCGAGTGAGTGGTCGGTGGCAAGCCATCGACTCTCGGCGGCTTTACTTGCCGCCAAACACGCCTACGCGTCCCTCGAGCGCTCCGGCGGGCCCCGGTCGGCATTCGTGACCTTGACTCGTCTCGACGGAGCGCTTGGTTTCGCCGGAACAGTCGACCCTGTGTGCGCGTTGATCGGCGGCGTCGGTGGCATCGTGAAAACGCTTGCTGCCGAGCGGCCCGGTCTGTTCTGCCGCAACATCGACGTCCATCCGGCTGTCGGTGCCGATGCGCTCGTAGACACACTGCTGGTCGAAATTTCGGACGCAGCCATCGACACGCCCGAAGTTGCGATCGACGACATCGGTGACCGGTGGACGATCGTTCCCAGCCTGCACGGCGCGTCGTCATACACGGTTGTCGATCCAGCCGCGACCATGAGCGCCACCGAATTGACCGAGTCCGACGTGGTTCTCGTGACCGGAGGGGCGCGGGGTGTGACGGCGCTGTGCGCACGCGAACTCGGCCGACATACGGCCGCACGGTTCGTCCTCCTCGGGCGCACCGACCCGGACCCCGAACCCGACTGGGCGCACGGTGTGAACGACGAGGGCCTGCAGGCGGCTGCACTGACGGTGATGGGCAAATCCGGCGCCGCACCCCGCGACATCGGACGAGCCTGCGCAGCGGTCCGGGCCGGCCGCGAAATCGCCGAGAGCCTGGAGGACCTCGGCGATCGCGCACAGTACATCGCGGTCGACGTCACCGACGTCGACGCGGTGGGAGCGGCCCTGAGCTCGCTGGCATCCGAGGTCACCGTCGTGGTGCACGGTGCGGGTGTGCTCGCCGATTCGGCGATCGGCGCCAAGACGGTCGCCGAGATCTCCCGAGTCCTCGATCCGAAGATCACCGGACTCGGCGCCGTGTTGGCCGCGCTCGATACGAGCCACGGGCCCCTACGCAGGATCGTGCTCTTCACGTCCGTCGCTGGGCTGTACGGAAATTCCGGGCAATCGGACTACGCGGCTGCGAACGAGGCGCTCACCCGGTTCGCTGCAGCTCACGTTTCCTCCCGACCCGAGCTTCACGTGACGGCGATCGATTGGGGCGCGTGGGACGGCGGTATGGTCACGGCCGAGTTGCGCGAGCACTTTCTCGGACGCGGTGTGACCTTGCTCGATCCCAGTGTCGGCGCACGCGCCTTCGCCGAGCAGTTCACACCTGACCGCTGCGACGACGTCGTGGTGTTGGTAGGCGAAGCCACATCGCTGACCGAAGGATCTCCGACGCTGGGAGAACCCTTCGTCGCCACCAGGCGGCTCGCGCAGCTGGAGACGAATCCGCTGGTTCAGGCGCACCGAATCGGCGCGTACCCTGTGCTTCCTGCGACCTTCGGTCTCGGCGCAATGATCAACGTCGTCGAGCGTGCATACCCGGGCCGGACCGTCACAGGAGTCCGAGATTTCCACGTGCACAAAGGGATCGTGTTCGACCACCCGATCGAGTCGATCGAGATCCGTGTCGCACCCGACGACGACCGCACCGTTCGGGTGTTCGTCACCGGCGGCGACAAAGCCAAGACGATCTCGCACTACGTTGCGACCATGGATCTCGACGGGCTTCCTGTGCAGGCTCCTCGGCTCCGTGCACCTCGTTTCGGTGCCGGAGTACCAGCCGACGAGTTGTACCGCGATGCCAGGCAGTTTCACGCGCCGTTACTTCACGGAATGCGCCGGGTTCTCGCGGACTCGGACACCGAACTGGTACTCGAATGCGAACTCGGTGGTGAGCCGCTCGAACTCGGCGCGTATGCGGGAGTGCTACACAATCCCGTACTCGCCGACGTCATTCTGCAGGGGCCGCCGGTACTCGGTCATCGGCTGCTGCACTCGGCGTGCCTACCCCTCGGCATCGGTCGAATCGACTACTACGCACCGCTTCCGTTGGGGGAGCCCTGGGCAGTGGTGGTCGACAACCCACGAGCGGGGACGACCGACGTGACCATCGACGCCACCGCAATCGGGGCCGACGGCACCGTCCTTCAGAAATTCTCCGCCGTGACAGTAGTCACGACACCTGATCTGTCCGACATGTTCCGCGAATCAGTGAGGCAGTGGTCCCAATCATGAACGACGGCTCAACACGAGACCACGAGGGCGTGCTTGCCTTCGACGGCGAGGCATTCGACCCGGTCGGCTACACATCCGCCCCCGCGATATCCGCACCGGAGGCGTTCGTTCCGAAGTCTTCGGTACCGATTGTCCGGCACCCGAACCCGTTGCGCGAGATCAGGGCTGCGGTCACGGAGGCGCACCGTGCGCACCTCGATGCCTACATGCGCGTCCAGCACGCGATTCTCCGGACCGCTCATACCGCGCCCGCACCGCTGCGAGCGCTCACCGTCGCGCCCGTCACAATGGCGGCCGAAGGCGCCTTCAAACCACTTGCCCGTACCGACCGCCGGACACTCGACCGTGCCGCGCTGGAGTCGTTGTCGCGCGGCGACATCGATGCCGTGTTCGGAGCGGCCTACGAGCAAGCCGAAGCCAATCCCCAGGTCCGCATCGCTGCGACGGCCCCGCTGGGGCTGACCGCAATCACCGACATCGATCTGCGTGGTGGTGCGCTCGGTCGCGGTCGACTGCGCGCCCGATTCGACGGTGATGCCACGAGGGCGGCCGTGCAGGCAGTGGAGACCTTTGCGGTGTACGCCGGCCTGCACCTGTGCCTGGCGGATGCATCGTTGACCGCCACGCCACCGACTCCGCTCGAGACCGGTTCGACCGAACTCGACGTCGTCGTCACTCAGATAGACCTCGTTCCCCGACCGCACGTCATCGCGGAAGTGATCGCGGGCGACGGTCGAAGCGTCAGTGTCACGGTGACCGTCACCGAAGTTCCGGGTTCTGCGATCGGGCCCGGCGCCGGCGGCACGCTCGATCACTGGACCGGCAGGATCGGCCATGGCGGGGAGCGGGTGTTGCTCAACGAGTTCCACATGGCGCATCTCGCACGCGGGGACCAGGGGACAGCACTCGGACCTGAATTCGCGCACTACACCGGGCACCGAGCGACACGGCTGCCGACCGGTGGTTTGCTGTTGGTCGACCGCGTCAGTCGATTCGACGGCACGCGTGGGGTCCTCGACCGCTCGGCGTCGTACGACAGCGAATACGATTCGCCCGCAGACTCGTGGTACTACGCCGACAGCGCCAATTACTCGGTGCCGCACTTCGTGTACATGGAGACGTCACTGCAAGCGGCGCTGTTGATGGGTCTGTACGTCGGCCCCACGCTCACCGCCCCCGATCAGACTCTCAGTCTGCGTAACCTCGGCGGTACGGCAACTGTGATTCGTCAAGTGGACCTGCGCGACAAGACCATTACGCAGTCGTCGCGCTTGCTGTCGACGACCATGTTGCCAGGTTCGTCGCTCCAGACATTCGACTACACCCTCTCGGTCGACGGGGAGGCGTTCTACCGCGGCGAGACGATGTTCGGCTATTTCAGCGACGAGGCACTGGGTAACCAGACCGGACTGGACGCTGGACGAAACAAGCCGACATGGCGAGAAACGAACGTGCCGAGCAGTGTTCGCACGATCGACATCGCCGCGCGACGGAACACTTCGGGTGCGCGCCTGTGCTCGCAGGGTACGTTGGCGCTGCTCGATCACGTCGACGTCGTCGACGGTGGCGGTGATCACGGCAAGGGATACCTGCACGCAGTGCGTCGAATCGATCCGGATGATTGGTTCTTCGCGCGACACTTCTACCTCGACCCCGTCATCCCCGGATCGCTCGGTGTGGAGACGGCGATCCAGGCCGTTCAGGAGTGGATGCTCGACTCCGGGTTCGCTTCGGGCATGACAGATCCGCAGTTCCTGATCCCCGCCGACATCGACTTCACGTGGAAATACCGCGGCCAGTTCCTGCCCACGGATCGGCAATGCGAACTCGAGGTGCACGTCAAGGCTGTCGAGCGCAGGAACGACTCGGTGATTGTGACCGTCGACGCGTCGTTGTGGAAGCCGGGACTTCGCATCTACGAGCTCATCGACCTCGCCGTCGAGCTTTCCGACATCGCGATTCGCAACGGAGCGCTCGGATGACCGCCGTGGTGGCACGGGCGGTGAGCGACGTGCGTTCGGTTCTGCTCGACCTCGACTCGCCGTGCTGGATCGTCACCGATTCAGGCGGAGTCGGCGCAACGTCGGACCCGGCGATGGCAGCGAATACCAGGGTGCTCAGCGCAGTCGGCCCTCTCGCGCCACAATCTATGGGAGACAGCGCGTTCCGCCGATTCCACGGTGTGCGGTACTCGTACGCAGCCGGAGCGATGGCCAACGGTATCGCGTCACCGGACATGGTGATCGCGCTCGCGCGGGCAGGCTACCTCGCGTCCTACGGCGCCGCAGGGGTGATTCCCATCCGCATCGATGCGGCGCTGAACACTATTCGGCAGGCCCTCGGCAACACCCCGTTCGCATGCAATCTCATCCACAGTCCCACCGAACCCGCGCTCGAGAAGGCCATCGTCGACGCGTGCCTCAGGAATGCGGTGACGTGTATCGAAGCGTCGGCTTTCATGGATCTGACCCCGCAACTCGTGCGCTACCGAGTCAGCGGCTTGGCGCTCGGCCGTGATGGCCGTGTCGAGACGCGACATCGGGTGGTCGCGAAGGTGTCCAGAGCAGAAGTAGCCGAGCATTTCCTCCGGCCGGCGCCCGCGAAACTGCTTCGGGCATTGCTCGACTCCGGTGATATCACCGCCGACCAGGCGCAGTGGGCGGAGCACATTCCGATGGCCGATGACATTACCGCCGAGGCCGATTCGGGCGGTCACACCGACCGGCGTCCACTGACAGTTCTCCTTCCCGATCTGATCATGCTGCGCGATCGACTCGCTCGCGAACGACCCGGTCGAACGGAAGTGCGGATCGGCGCAGCCGGTGGCATCGGCACTCCCCAGGCGGTGGCGGCTGCGTTCGCGATGGGCGCCGCGTACGTGGTGACCGGCTCGATCAACCAGTCGTCGGTGGAAGCCGATCAGTCGGACACGACGAAGGCGCTCCTGGCGTCGTCCGGGGTCGCGGACTGCACGATGGCACCGTCGTCGGACATGTTCGAGCTCGGTGTACAGGTCCAGGTGCTGCGGCGCGGAACGATGTTCGCTGCACGCGCACACCGGCTGTACGAGACATACCGCGAATACGACGGCATCGAGTCGATCCCCGCCGTACGCCGCGCCGAACTCGAGAAGTCGATCTTCGCGCGACCGCTCGACGACGTGTGGGCGGGATGCGTCGACTACTTCACCGAACGCGACCCGGGCCAGCTCGCCGGCGCCGAACGTGACCCGAAGCGCAAGATGGCGCTGATCTTTCGGTGGTACCTAGGATTGTCGTCGGGGTGGAGCATCCGTGGAGAATCCGATCGCACGGCCGACTATCAGATTTGGTGCGGGCCTGCGATGGGTGCGTTCAACAGCTGGGTTGCCGGTACGCATCTCGCCGCACCGACGAATCGTCGGGTCGCGGACATCGCGCACCACATGATGTTCGGGGGTGCGTACGCCACCCGTGTGGCGTCACTGCGCAGCGCGGGGGTTCGCTTGCCTGCCCGTGCCGCTCACTACGTGCCGGAGCCGCAACGATGACTGCGCCGGATCGGGCGGCGAGTCTGCTGACGACCGTCGCGCGATACAGCGAGCGATATGTCCGGGACGGCCGTGCCGACAGCACTCGGGTCGAGGCGGACCGAGATCGTTTGCGTGCGGACTTCGTTCGTCCCTTGCCCAGGCGCGGCGAGGAACCGCACGACGTGGTGTCCGAGCTCGTCTCGCGCGGCGAACCGGGGCTGTTGCACTCGGGCGCGCCTACCTTCCTCGGGTTCGTCATGGGCGGTGCGTATCCCGTTGCGGTGGCGACCGAGTGGCTGACGTCGGTGTGGGACCAGTGCGGCGCGCTGTACGCGACAAGTCCCGTTGCGTCGGTCGTCGAAGAGACGGTTGCGCGGTGGTTGATCGACCTGTTCGGGCTTCCGTCGGGCGTGTCGGTCGGTGTCACCACCGGCTGTGCGACGGCGAACCTGACGGGGCTCGCCGCTGCCCGTCACGCGGTGCTCGCGGACGCGGGCTGGAACGTCGACGACGACGGCCTGATCGGCGCTCCGGTGCCGCGTATTCTGGTCAGCAAAGGCTGCCACGTCACGGTGTCGCGCGCGATTCGTCTGCTCGGCTTGGCAGGGCAGGTGTACCCCGTCGATGTCGACGAACAGGGCCGGATGTCGTTGCTCGCGTTCATCGATCGTCTCGAGTCGACGACGGGTCCGCTGATCGTGTGCGCTCAGGTCGGCAACGTCGACTCCGGTTCCGTCGACCCACTGACCGACATCTGCCGGCTCACGCATGAGCGTGGGGGATGGGTGCACGTCGATGCTGCATTCGGTATGTGGGCCGCCGCAGGCCCCAGCGTGCGCCGTCACGTGGCGGGACTCGCCGCCGCAGATTCGTGGGCGACCGACGCACACAAGTGGCTGAATGTTCCCTACGACTGCGGTATCGCTCTGTGTGCGCACCCAGACGCGCACCGCGCGGCGCTGCGGACCAGCGCAGAGTATCTGACTGTCGCTACGGGCGGGGACCGAGATCCCGTCGACTATTCGCCCGACATGTCCCGTCGCGCGCGCAGCCTTGTTCTGTGGGCGACCCTGCGCCACCTGGGCAGGGACGGTGTCGCTGACCTGATCGACCGATGCTGTCGACTCGCACGGGAACTCGCGTCGAGCCTCGATGACGAGCCGGGCATCACGGTCGTCAACGACGTCGTCCTCAATCAGGTGCTGGTTCGGTTCGACGCTCCGGACGGTGACGCTGCGGGCCACCTCAGCCGCATCGTCGATACCGTGCAGCGCTGCGGGACGGGGTGGGCCAGCCCCACGACGTGGTTCGGCCATCCCACGCTGCGGTTGTCGGTCTGCAACTGGCAGACCGACAGCGCGGACATCGACCGGTGCATCGCCGCACTGGTCGACGCCCACCGGGAGGCCACGTCACTGCATTGTTCCGCTGCTGCTCCCTTGGAGGAATTCGTATGACCACCGCCAACGTAAGATCCGAACCGACAGTAACCGGTGAACCCGACCTCGACGCCGTCGTCGCGACGCTCACGGCATCCTTCGCGCACGACCCGATCATCGAATGGGCGATACCCACCGTCACCCCTGACCGTAGCCGCTACCTGGATTCGTTCTTCGCCATCGTCACCGAAGACATACTCGACCGCGGCGGTCTTGTTGCGACATCGAGCGACTACGACGCTGTCGTCGTGTGGTCGACGCCTACCGACACAGTGCCGACCGACGACGAGAACGAAGTCTTGCTGGACCGGCTCGAGTCCGCTACCGGGCCCACCGGCCGCCGTGTCCGCGTCCTGATGGAACTGCTCGACGAACATCACCCGACCGACCTTCCGCCGCACTGCCACGTCATGTTCGCCGCCGTGCGCGAACACTCGCGGGGGACCGGTTCGCGAGCTGCTGTGACCGGCGCGCTGCGCGAACTGCGGCTCGCCGACGGTGTCGGTGTCTATGCAGAAGCGTCGAGCGAGCGCAGCCTCAGGCTGTGGGAGCGTCTGGGACTGTCCCGAGTCGGTTCGGAGATTGTACTCCCGGACGGTGGACCGAAGCTGTTCCCGCTCTTCGCAGCACCGTAGGTCCACCAAGGAACGTTGTCCGTCAGAATCAGGGGCACCGGCGGGTCGATTTACTCGACTCGCCGGTGCCCTGATTCGTTTCCTACTTCAGGCCGGAGCGGACGAACGCGTTGACGATGTGACGTTGCAGCACGATGTAGAGGAGGAAGACAGGTAGGCACGCCATTCCTGCCACCGCCATCATCGGGCCCCAGTCGTTGCCCTCGGTGCCCATGAAACTGCGCAATCCGAGCTGCAGGACGGAATTGCTACGCTGCAATACCACTGCTGGCCAGAAGTATTCGTTCCATGAGTTGATGAACAACAGGATGGACAACGCCGCGAGGGCCGGGCGCAGATTGGGTACCACGACTGTCCACAGGATCGACCACGACGACCGGCCGTCCATTCGCGCTGCGGCAACCAGTTCTTTCGGGAAGCTGGTCATGTGCTGACGCAGCATCAGCACGCCGAGAGCCGAACACAGCGTCGGCACCACGACTCCGGCGAGCGTGTTGATCAGACCCATTTGGTACAGCAGAACGTAGTTGGGCAGCATGGTGACCTGGAACGGCACCAACCACGTCCCGATGAATGCCAGGTAGAGGATCTTCTGGAAACGGAACGTGTACATGGCGAACGCGTACGACGCGAGCAATGCAATCAGCAGCTGCGACGCGGCGGAAACGAATGCGACACCGAAGGTATTCAACAGGAGGCCGACGATGTCGACTTTCGATGCGGCGTCGGTGTAGTTCTCGATCGACAGTGGCCACGGAAACGGTGAGAGGGACCCGACATCGTCCGGCCGACGCAACGATGTCGCGAACAGCCAATAGATCGGGAACGCACACACCACCGCAATGACGACCAGGATGGCGTGCCCGCGAATCCGGCGCAGAAGATCGCCGCTACCCTCGACGCTGTCTGCGGCGCCTGTGTTGCGCATTTCAGTTGTCATGAAACGTAATCCGTTCGGAGAGCCAGACGAGGACACCTGCGACAGCGCCGAATCCCACGAAGAGCACGATGCCCGCGGCCGCGCTGAGTCCGGCGTCGAAGCTGTGGAAACCGTAGTCCCACAACAGGTAGTAGATATTGGTCGTCGATTGCGACGGCCCGCCCTGCGTCAGGGTGTCGATCAGCGGGAATGTCCACTGTGCACTGAGCAGGACAGTCATGAGCGTGAGGAACACCAGCGTGGGGGAGAGCAACGGCAGTGTGATCCAGCGATCGATCTGCCACCGCGACGCCCCATCCATCTGTGCGGCCTCGGAGTAGTCGCTGTTCACACCCGCCATGCCGGCGGATACCACCAGCACCGCGAACCCGAGAAAATGCCACCCCGTGATGATGATGATGACCCACTGCGCGGTAGCGGTGTCCTGGATCCAGTTGCGGTCCGAACCGAGGATCCGGTTGACGATCCCGGCGCTCGGATCGAGCAGCCACTGCCACACCGCCGCGCCCGCGACCGGTGCGATCAGGAACGGAGCGAAGATGATGCTCTGGTACATCACCCGTGCTCGCCCGTGCACGCCTCGTGTTGCGAACGAGATCACCACGGGCAGAACGATCGAGAAGGGGAGCAGGGCGAGAATCAGAACGACCGTGCGCCAGATGGAGTCGCCGACGGCCGGTAACTCGAGCAGACGACGGTAGTTGTCCGCACCCACCGCTTCCATGGGTGTCGTGGGCAACAAATTCCACGAGTACGTCGACAACTGAGCAGCCTGGACGAGTGGACGATAGGTCCATACGACGAGCAATGCGATAGCAGGTGTCAGATACAGATAGGGCTGTGCGACGCGCAGCACGCGCGCGATCGACGAATCCCGGATGGTCCGAGTGGGTTCCGGGGCCGTCACCTTGGTCGGTACAGGGCGGTCGAGAACGCTGACGAACACCTCTCACCCAGCCTGGAGTGAGAGTGCCGCGAGCTTGTCGAGAATGTCCTGCATCGACTCGTCGTACACCGTCGCAGACGGCGTGGCTTCGACCGCGGTGGCGACGAAGGTCGACCCGAACACGTCGATGCGGGAGAAGCCGAACCCGACGACACCGCGATGCCGGCCGACAGGCGGTATCGGGTCGACACGGTACGACATAGCAGGGCCCACCCACACCGGAATCCCAGCTATCGAGCCCGAACTTGTGTGGTGGGAGTGACCGCACAGGACCATGCCCACGTCGGACCCGGCGAGAACGGCCTCGAGATGCTCCGAGTGCTGCAGCCGAAGAGAATCGACCGACGTGACCGGTGACGGGATCGGTGGGTGGTGCAGCACCAGGATCGTGCCGCCGGGTGCCGGCTCGGCAAGAGTGTCTGTCAGCCAAGACAGCTGGCTCGGCTCGAGCCTGCCGTCGTGTCTCCCCGCCGTCGTGCTGTCCAGAACGACGATTCGGACTCCACCGATGTCGAAGACGGCGTCGACCGCGTCGACTGGGCCTGCGGGGCCGTTGGACGACGACGGTGACGCGATCAATTCGTGTACGAACGCTTCCCGGTCGTCGTGATTGCCCATTGCATAGATCACCGCGGCACCCAGTGCGTCGGCGGCGGGAACGACCGCCTCCCGCAGCCGGCGGTATGCCTCCGGGTCACCGTCGTCGGTGAGATCTCCCGACAGGACCAGGGCGTCGATGCGCTGCCCCGAGTTCACCAGTCGGTCGAGGACCGTGTGCAGGTTGGCGAGCGTGTCGACGACGCCGTGCACCGTCTCGCCCTCTCTGCGAATGTGTGTGTCCGTCAACTGAACGACGGTGAAATCAGGTCCAGCCATTTCGTGTCCTTTTCCTAGGCGGCTTCGGCAGGGGTCGACGGTCTACTGAGCGGGAAGAAGAGCGGTGCCCTGATCGCGGGCGGCCTGCAGCGTCGGACCCGGATCCGCACCCTGGTAGACGATCGACTCGACGGCGTCCATCATTCCGTCGCGAATCTGCAGGTAGTTGTTGCCGGGCATGGATACCCAAGGCTCCATCGACTCCAGCTGCTCCAAGTTGGGTCCGATCAGCGGGCTCTTCGATGCCCAGTCCGCCAGTCCCTCGGGATCGTCGATGAGCCCGGTGCGCAATGGGAGGTAGCCGATGCCCTGCGAAATCGTGGTGTAGGACTGCTCGCTGGTCAAGAACTTCATGAGTTCCCATGAGGCCCGCTGCTTCGCGGGGTCGGAGGCGAATGTGAACAGCGATGCTCCCGAGTTGGTGGGAACGACGGGCTGGTCACCGAAAGACGGCATCGTGGTCGCACGCAGATCCCATTTGTCCTTGGCGCCCTTGGTGAATGTCCCTTGGATGGCGCTGGTTTCGAGAATCATTCCCATGTCACCGCGAGCGAAAGCCTCGTAACCCTGCTGCTGGCTCAATACCGGTGTCGCTCCGTCGGCGACCAGTTTCTGCGCCATCGTCGTAGCTTCGACGGCCGCCTCGTCGGCGAACTCGAGGGATGTCCGATCCTCGGAGATGACGCGTCCACCGTTCGATCGGACCAGGCTCTGGAAGCACCAGTCTTTCGCTGACTTGGTGAGGCAGTCGAGGTACACCCCGCCCTTGCCGGTCCGGTCGGCAATTGTCTTCGCCGCGCCGGCAACTTCGTCCCAGGTCGACGGCGGATCGGCAGGATCGAGGCCGGCTTGCTCGAAGAGTGTTGCGTTGTAGTAGAAGACAGGTGTGGAGAACACGAATGGGATGCCGTACGTGGTTCCGTCCCAGTCTGCGAGAGTGCGTGCGGTGGGCGCGTACGCGTGCTTCGTTCCGTCGAAGTTCTTCTGAACCTCGTCCTTACCGAAGAGGCCATCGAGGGATCGGGCTCCCAGCTGGTTGATGGTGAAGTCCAGGTCGCTGAACCCGAGCTGTGCCACGTCCGGGGGTGCGCCCGCGACGGTCTGGTTCTGAATGCTCGAGACAGTGTCCGTTGCGGGATTGGGGCTGTTTCCCTGCGGCTTCTGTGCTGTGACGGTGATGTTCGGATGTTGCGTTTCGAATTCGCTGATCAGGGTGTTGAACGTGTCGGTCCACGCACCTGCCAGACCGTAGTTGTAGCTCTCGAAGACGATCGAGACTTGTTGGTCGTCGGTCAGTTCGGGCACCGGTTGGGAGGCGGATGTGGTTTCTGTCGTCGTGGTGCTGCCGAGGCCGCCACACGCAGTCAGCACGAGCGCGCTCGTCACGAGCGCACCCACGCCGAGGAGGGTTCTGTTCATCGTTGCTCCTGGTGAGAGTTGGTTAGGAAGGGCTATGGATCTAGGGAGTGAAGATCTAGGAAGTGAAGACTGGGATGCCCGTCTCTCGAGCGGTGGCATCGGTATCGGCAACCGTTTCCGCGGTGTCGGCAACCGCGTCCTCGGGCTGCCAGACCAGTCGACGCCCGGTGTCGCGGTCGAACAGATGAAGGTCGGACTTGTCCAGGCCGAGGTGGAGGGTATCGCCGGGTCGCACCCCGGCCGGCCGGGGCACTCTCGCGCAGAGGGTATTGGGCCCCACTCGCACATGAACGAGTTCTTCGCTCCCGAGGTTTTCCACCGTGGCAACCGTGGCCGGAGTACCGACACCGTCGTGGCGTAGAACAATCCGTTCCGGGCGAACGCCGATGGTCACGCTGCGAGCGGCGCCACCGTTGGCCGAGATACCTAGCGGCACAAAAAGATCGGGTGCCTCCGCATACAACTCGCGGTCTCGGTTCACTACGTCGGCCGCCAGGAGGTTCATCGGCGGCGCACCGAGAAAGCCCGCCACGAAGGTGGACCGAGGAGTGTCGTAGAGCTCGGTGGGAGTGCCCACCTGCTCCACGCGCCCGTCGTTCATCAACGCGATCCGCGAAGCCATCGTCATGGCTTCGACCTGGTCGTGGGTGACATACAGGAAGGTGGTGCCGATTCGGTTGTGCAGTTCGATGAGCTCGGTACGAGTCGCGCTCCGCAGTTGTGCGTCCAGATTGGACAGGGGTTCGTCCATCAGGAATGCACCTGGTTCGCGAACCATCGCTCGTGCCAATGCAACTCGCTGACGTTGCCCGCCGGACAGTTCCGCTGGACGCCGCCCCAATAGTGGGGTTAGGTCGAGAATCGACGCCACGTTCGCGACGCTCTCAGCGATCGATTGGCGCGATTGCCCACGGGTTCTCAGCGGAAATCCGATGTTCTTCGCGACAGTCAGATGAGGGTACAGCGCATAGCTTTGGAAGACCATCGCAAGATCTCGTTGACGTGGGGGTGCCGAGGTGATGTCGTTGTGGTCGAGCAGGATCCGGCCCGATGTCGGCTGGGCCAGGCCTGCCACCATGCGGAGGAGGGTCGACTTGCCGCATCCACTCGGACCCAGCAGGACCATGAATTCGCCGTCCGCGATATCGAGACTCACGTCGTGGATCGCATGGGTGGTACCGAATTTCTTCGACACCGATTCGAGTTGAATTCGGCTCAACGTGTATCTCCCTGCCGTGCGCTTGATCAGCCGTGCGCTTGATCAGTGGGAACATGCCAACACGCCGTCGTGTACTCGAGGTGAACACCTTCTGCGGGAGTGGAGCGCCGGGGGCAATGTAGGTGCGCGGACCTGGGTCGATAGAACCTTCGGGCGCGTGCGATCGCCGTCACGCACATTCACGAGCATCAGGAGACTTCCGATGCCTGGCCAGCCAGGATAGGCGTCGGCTATCGCCGCACATCGAAACAGGCCGTGCGTCAGAGTATTTCAGGTTCCTGAGCATACGATGTTCAGGTGACTTCGGATAGTGACATCTCCCGAACCGATACTTCGACAAACCAGCACGATCTTCGTCGTCGGACCCTCCTGTGGGGCATCTGCGCGGTGACGTTCATCGTCTACCTCGACACCAGCATCGCGCCGGTGGCGATTCCGACCATCGCAGACAGTCTGGGCGGCGGGGACACTGCCGCGCAATGGATGCTCGACGCGTACACACTGGCCTTCGCGTGCCTCCTGTTGTCGGGTGGGTTGCTCGGCGATCGATTCGGCACCCGACGCATGTTGCTCGGTGGCACCGGCGCGTTCGGGCTCGCATCGATCGTCTGCGCCCTCGCGCCGACCATGAACGTGCTGATCACGGGTCGCGCCTTACAAGGTGTGTGCGCGGCCGTCATTGTTCCTCTGTCGGTCGCGGCGTTGACCACGCACTTCCCCGATCCGATGGCACGGGCGAAAGCCATCGGTCTGTGGGGCGGTACTGCGGGAGTTGCCCTTGCGCTGGGTCCTCTCGTCGGCGGGGTGCTCGTGTCGTCGGCGGGATGGCAGTCCTTGTTCTGGATCAATATTCCCATCGCGGTGTTCGCTTTGGCTGCACTCCGGATTTCCCTGCACCACAAAGCGAGTTCGCGCAGCGGTGGTATCGACGTCGTCGGCCAGGCCCTCTTCGTTGCGGCAGGTGTCGGCGCCACACTCGCGCTCGTCGAGGGTCCGCATCGTGGGTGGGCGCATCCGTTCGTGCTGGTGACCTTCGCGGTTGCCGCTCTGTCGGTGGTGCTGTTCGTGGTGTGGGAGCGTCACGCCGAGCGTCCGATGTTGCCGCCGGGACTGCTTCGAATTCCCGAGGTCTTCGCCGCGTGTGCAGTGAACTTCCTCGGATTGTTCGGTCTCTACGGCGTGCTGTTCATCCTGACGCTGTATCTACAGGGGGAACGAGGTCTGAGTCCGATCGCGACGGGGCTGGAATTTCTCCCGCTCTTCGGTGCAATGGGCGCCGGATCACTGACTGCGTCGTACATCGTCAGGCGCCTCGGTACCCGGCCGACGATGCTGCTCGGGCTCGGATCGATCTGCGTCGGGATGCTGGGCCTGATGTCGATCCCGGCAGGCGCACCGTTCGCGGTCTACGGAGTCGCTCTCACCCTGCTCGGGATCGGCATTCCGCTCTCCGGCGGTGTCGTCGCGATTGCCGCGATGATGAACGCGGTTCCGGCGGAGTCGGTGGGCGCCGCGTCCGGCGCGATGAACACGTTCAGGCAGTTCGGCGCTGTGTTCGGGGTGGCTGCCGCGGCCATCGCGTCGCCGCGGGTGGGTAGCGAGGTGACGTCGATGTCGACGACTTTCATGATCGGTGCAGGGGGAGCGTTGGCGGGCGCGATCCTGACGGCCGTTGTACTGCGGCCGTCAGGACCGCGCCGGTGAGCGGCTGGCAGGTCTCAGCTCACCCGTCCAAGCTCTCCCGTTCGAACCCAGTCGGATGCGACTTGCGCGATCACCGGTGAATCCTTGATCCACTCGAAGTGGTCGCGGTGGATCACCGGGGAATCTGCGTCGATGTGCCACCGGGTCACCGGCGCCGCCGTCAATTTCGATTCCAGGAAGTCGACGTTCGACTTGGGACCGAGACGATCCTCGGCGAGCGAGATGGCCAGAACCCGTGTCGTCATTTCCGCGAGCAGGCGGTCGTAGTTGCGGGACGATCCGGCCGGCCGGTAGTGGCTCGTCAGAGAGTGCCGTGACCAATCGACCATGACGCGGCCCGCCATGGCTCCCGGAATCAGGACGCCTCCTGGCCAGTGTCCCTTGACCCGCGCGACCAAGCCGATCCACTGGATGTCGCGCAGCGCCTCGAACCACCGGCGGATGCCGAACGCGCGCCAATAGACCGTGCCGGTGCCGATTACCGTGACACTGTCGACCGCATCCGGTTCTGCCGCAGCGTAGAGGAGTGACAGCTGACCCCCGAGACTATGTCCGAACAGGTGTAGCTCACTGTCCGGGAAACGTTCTCGCACCGCCGCCGTCACGGCGGGAAGATCGATCTCGATCATCTCGCGGTAGCCGAAATTCGGTTGATCGAGCAGCGGGGGAGTGCATTCGCCCTGTCCGCGGAGATCGCATAGTGCGACCGAAACACCCTGTGCATTGAGGCTTTTCGCGAGATGCATGTAGTGCTTGGCCTTCATGACCATTGCCGGGAGGATGAGAACTACCGGAGCCGACGGGTCCGCCGCCGGCATCAATCGAACCGTGAACGTGATCTCGCCCGGAACCTCGACGGGCAAAGATTCGAGCAGCGAGTATGCGGAGGGTCGCCGCGTCGATGTGCCGTTCTCGGCGGACTGTCCGGTGGGTGTTCCTGAGGTGGTGGACATCGGCTATTCCTTCCCGTCGTTTACGACGACATCGCACACATAGTCGAAGGTGAATTTCGCGACGGTGACGTCGTCGTCGTTTACCATCATTGCTTTGCCGGTGAGCTCGAAGCGTGCGTCGGACTCGGCGGCGAGGATGGCTCGCATTTCGCGCTCGTCGACGGTTGCGATCGCACGAATTCGTCCCGAGGCGGGTTTGCGATACGTCGAGTTCGCCGAGCGCACTACGAGACTTTCGACGATGTGCAGCCTCGTTGCGGCGGCACCGACGAACGCTGCGGCCCCGGCGATATCGGCAGCGGTGAACAACGCGCCCGCGTGGACGGTGTTCATGTGGTTCACCACGTGGGGTTCGCGAGGGATATCGACGACGGCCCGATCGGGTCCGATCTCGGTGACGGTTGTTCCCACGTGCTTGCCGAACGGCACGAGTGAGTTGGACACCGATCGAAGACGTTCGTAATCGGGTGCATCGCCGTTGATGTTGCCGAACGCGGCGGCGAACAGTCCGACCCGGCGGCCGGTGGTGGACAGGGACACGATGTGCTCCGTTCTTCTTGCGTGAAATGGATGGTCAGCGGAAGGGACGCAGTACTCGGCGCGCTATGGACCACCGAAGAACTTCCGACGGGCCCTCGTAGATGCGGAAAGCGCGTGCCTCGACGAGGAACCGGGCGACGAGGTGGTCTTCACACACGCCGAGCCCCCCGTGGAGCTGGACCGATCGATCGAGAATTCGCCACACGGCTTCCGAGACGAATGTTTTTGCGATGGAGGCGCTGTGGCGGGCTCCGGAGGAGTCGGCACCCTCGATGTCGATGATCTCCGCAGCTCGTCGGATCAGACCGCGTGAAGCTTCGATATCGATCTCGCTGTCGGCGACATGGGCTTGCGCCATTCCGTGGTCAGCGATCGGAACACCGAAGGACGAACGGCCGACAATGTGGCGGGCAGCCATTTCATGAGCCCGCACGGCCAGGCCGAGCCAATTCATGCAGAAGACCAAACGTGACGGTGCCAACCGAACTCCGGCGTATTGCAGGCCTTTTCCTTCTTCGCCGAGCACTGCATCCGCGGAGACCTCGCACTCGGAGAACTGCACCTCGCAGTGCCCGCCCGGGATGCTGTGGTCGAGGGTAGGCATACGTCGTCCGACGTGCAGACCCGGGTTGTCCTGGTCGACCAGGAACATAGTCGGACCGCTCGGAGTCGCGGCCATGACGATGGTGAAGGCCGCCCCCGCGGCTCCCGTCGTGAAGTGTTTGGCACCGTCGATCACCCAGCCCGATCCGGAGCGGCGTGCCGTGGTCCGCAACATGGCCGGATCGGAGCCCGTCCCGGGAGCCGGTTCGGTCATCGCAATGGACGAGCGGACGTCTCCGGATGCCAGCGGAGCCAGGTAGCGTGCTCGCTGTTCCGGGGTGCCGGCGTGCTTCAACAAGTGGATGTTGCCGTCGTCGGGAGCAGATGCATTGACCGACAACGGACCCAACAGGCTCGCGCCCGACGCCTCGAGGACGCGGGCTTGAGTGCGCATGGACAGTTGCAGGCCGCCGTACTCGGTGTCGGACAGGGGGCCGAAGACGCCGGCGTCCTTCGCCTTGCGTTGCAGTTCGAGACGCATCTCGTCGTCGACTTCGCGGCCGTCGACTACGACCTCACGCTCGACGGGCAGAACGTGTTCCTGAATGAAGGCAGCGGTCCTGGTGACCAGCAGATCGACTGTCTCGGGGGTATCGGATCTTTCGATGCGATCGATGTCTCGTTCGACGGTTGTCATGACGTCCAGTGTCGTTCGGCGGGTCGTGCGCGCGGGGCCGCGATAGGCGACGCCGATCGCACGACATCGATGGGACCCACGGTGTGCGGCGGCCACGGTATTCCCCGAGCCTGGAGCGTGCGAGACGTCCCCGATCGAAGGAGCGCAGAGTGTTGGAAGCCGGTATGTTCACCGTGGTGGTCGTCGGGCGTTCGGACGTTGCCGCGGAGGTCATCTCACTCGAACTTGCGTTACCTGACGACGGTGACTTGCCCGATTGGAGTGCTGGCGCGCACATAGACGTCGGTGTCGGTGTCGATGACGTCCGGCAATACTCGCTGTGTGGGTCGCCGGCTGAGCAGTCACGGTGGCGCATCGGAGTTCTCCGCGAACCGAACGGCCGAGGTGGGTCGGCCTACCTCCACGAATCTGCGCAGCTCGGATCCACCCTCGAGGTCTCTCTGCCGCGCAACAACTTTCCTCTCGTCGACGCGTCGGCATACGTGTTCGTGGCGGGTGGCATCGGAATCACTCCGATCCTTCCGATGATCGCCGCCGCAGAGTGTGGCGGTGCGGAGTGGAAGCTGTACTACGGGGGGCGTACCCGCGCCTCCATGGCGTTCGTCGACGAACTCGCCGCGTACGGAGACAGAGTCGCGATACTCCCGCAGGACGAAGCCGGGATGCTGCCGCTCGCCGACATTGCTCGGGTCGCCGATTCCGAGACCAGCGTGTACTGCTGCGGACCGGAGCCGTTGCTCGCGGCGGCAGAGCAACACGGTATCGGTTCGCTGCACGTGGAACGGTTCGCGCCACGCCCCATTGTTGCCGAGGAACCCGACACCGCATTCGATGTTCGACTTCTGAGCACGGGGGACGTGATTCGTGTTGGCTCCGGACAGTCGCTCGTGGACGCTCTCGAACGAGCAGGCGTGTCGGTCGCGACCTCGTGCCGAGAAGGTACCTGCTCGAGTTGCGAGACGAAGGTGGTCAGCGGGAGCCCCATTCACCGGGATTCCGTCCTGACCGACGAGGAGCGTGAGCGGGGCGAATCGATGATGGTGTGTGTCTCGAGGGCTGCGGCGTCACCGGTGCTCGTGCTGGACCTCTAGCACGAAATCGCCCCTCAGATAGCGGGCTTTGGCGGCGGCTCGCATCAGCTTGCCGCTGCTGGTCTTCTGCAGTCGCGTGTCCGTCAATACCAGTTCACTCACCGTGAGTCCGTGCTCGCGCGTCACGGCCTCACGCACCGCAGGCGGGTTCACCTTGTGATCGGTGGACGTTTCCGCAACGATCACCAGCTTGTCGATTCCCTGGGCGTCTGCAATCGCGAACGCCGCACATGTCAAGGACTTCGGCCCTCCGACGTGGATCCGCACGGTGTTTTCGATGTCATGTGGGTAGTAGTTCTTGCCCCGGACGATGATGACGTCCTTGATGCGGCCGACCACGTACAGCTCACCTTCGACGACCGCACCGAGATCGCCCGTGCACAGTTCCTTTCCGGTCTCGCTGTGGCCCCAGTAGCCAGGGCTCACGTGAGGCCCGGAAACCCGAATCTCGCCGATCATGTTGTCCTCGAGCGACTCGGCCGAGCTCGGATCCACTATGCGGACTTTTCCGTCGGTAGCGGGTACGCCCGATCCGACGACCGTCCGCGACGGGGCGTCAGCGGCGGGGGTCAATCGGCCGCGTGTGAGTTCGTCGGCGTCGACGGTCAGCTTTCGTGGGCCGCGGCCCTTCACGCTCCCTGCCACGAACAGTGTCGCTTCGGCCAGCCCGTAGCACGGGTACATCGCGGAGGGACGAAACCCGTAGGGCGCGAAGGTGGAGACGAAGCGTTCGATCGTGTCTGCACGGATCGGCTCTGCACCGTTGAAGGCAACTTGCCACGAGGCGAGGTCGAGATCGACAGGTATCGGGCACCGCTCGGCGTGCGCTACACACGCGTCGAACGCGAAATTGGGTCCTCCGCTCGTGTGTGCCCGATACTTCGACACCGTGAGAGGCCAGAGCAGTGGGCGGCGTATGAACGTCCACGGCGACATCAAGATACTGGTGGTGCCGAGGTACAGCGGCTGGAGAACGTTGCCGATCAGGCCCTGATCGTGGAACAGCGGCGCCCAGCCGACGAACGTGGAGTGACGATCGTGGCCGAACGCGGCCGCGATCATGCGCTGGTTGGCGATGAGATTGCGGTGTGTGACGCGAACACCTTTGGGACGTGACGTGGATCCGGACGTGTATTGGAGGAACGCAGTCGATTCCTGTGCCGGTGGGGCGAATTCCACGTCGCCGCGCTCGGGTGTCTCGTCGACCGTCATCCATACGAGCTCGCCTGTCACCGCGCCGAGTTCGTCCTCGGTAGCGGATCGCGTCGGCGCGTCGGACAAGACGATCGACGGCGCACAGTCCACTACGATGCTGTTCGTGGCATCGTGCGGTCTGCCTGGCCGAGGCGGGTTCACCGGAACAGCGATCACACCCGCATACAGACATCCGAAGTACGCGACGATGAAATCGAGACCTGGTCCGAACAGCAACAGAGCGCGTTCTCCTGGCCTGCACTGGGTGCGCAGAGAAATCGCGACGTCCACTGCGCGCCTGTGTAATCGGTGGTAGGTGAGGACCTCGGCTTCGTCGCCTGTCGTGTCGAGGAACACGTACGCACGAGCGTGGGGGGTGTCGTGAGCCCTCGACCGCAGGATGTCGGTCAGCAGAGCGGTCACAATGCGTCACCGATGATCGCGGCGATCCTTGTGCGATGATCTTGGTGGAAAAAGTGCCCTCCCGTGAAGGAGTGGGTCGCGAAGGCGTCGTTCGTGTGGTGGCTCCACGCGGAGATCTCGTCGGGGTCGACAACGGGATCGGCTCGAGCGTGGAATCCTGTTATCGGACAGGATAGCTCGGTATGGTCGCGGTACGGATACGTCTCGCACACCTCGAGATCGGCCCGACTGACTTTGACGGTGTATCGCAACAACGCAGCGCTTCGCAGCGCTGCGCGCGATGTTCCCCCCATTTCTTCGAGCGCGTCCACGAACTGAGGTTCTGGCAGTCGGTGGACGGTCCGCCTGCTGGCCGCCAGATGCGGCGCCCGCCTGCCCGAGACGAATAGGTGGCGCGGCGGCGTGCCGGCGTCGGTGAGGGCACGTGCCAACTCGAACGCGACAAGGGCTCCCATGCTGTGGCCGTACAGCGCAACGGGCCTGTCCACGGAACGTCCGACCTGCGCCGCGAGTGCTGCCACTATCGTGTGGATGTTGCGTAGCGGTGGTTCCGCTGCGGCGCCTTCTCGTCCCGGAAGCTGGACGGGATGCGCAGTGATCCAAGCCGGGAATGTCCACCGTGCAAACGACGATGCGCCTGCCCCGGCATGGGGGATGAGTAGAAGGGGCACTGCGGCGCTCGTCGGTGCGCTGTCGACGATGACCGCAGGGGCGAACCACTGCCGTGCACTCACAGCGTCACCGGCAAGTGAGCTAGTCCGCGCACAATCGAGCTCTGGGTCTGCCATTGCTGTGGGCTCACGTCGATTCGTTGTGGGTCGTGCTGCGTGAAGAGCGTCTCGACGGCGATCTCTGCCTGCATCTGCGCCAGAAGGGCACCGAGGCATCGATGCATGCCATGTCCGAAGCCGACGTGTGTGGCACCGGTGCGGGTGGGATCGAAGTTCTCGGGCCGGTCGAACACGTCAGGGTCACGATTCGCGGCGCCGAGGCAGAGCAGCACGTGATCTCCTGCCTGTATGCGGTGGCCGCCGATCTCGGTGTCTACTGTCGCGACGCGTTTGGTCATCTGCAGCGGACTGTCGTAGCGCACAGACTCGTCGACGATGGCGCGCACGGGCAGCGACCCGGTGCGCAGTGCAGTCACCACGTCCGGACGCGACAGCAGCACGAGGGATGTATTGCCGACGAGTGCGGTCGTCGTCTCGTTGCCCGCGACGAAACACATGATGCACAGTACGACGATCTCGTCGACACTCAGCTCGTCGGTATCGGTTGTTGCAGTCAGCATTCGGCTGATCAAGTCTGTACCGGGGTGGCCGCGGCGCTCGAGGACGACCTGCTGCAAAGCCAGGGTGAACGTGTCGACGACGGCATGGACGCGGTCGAGATCAGTCGCTGTCATCAACGTCGGCTCGAGAAGGAAGCGTATGTCGTGCGTCCAGCGGCCGATATCCGGTCGCATCGACGCGGGCAGATCCATCCAATCGCAGATCACCGTGATGGGAAGGGGAGTTGCATAGTCCGCGATCACGTCGACGGGTGCGCTTGTGCGCACTGCATTCTGCAGCAGGGTCTCCGAAGTGAGGCGTATGTGCTCGCGCAACGAGGCGATCGCGCGGCCCCCGAAGACTCGATTCGCTAGGTCGCGCAACCGTCGGTGCTCGGGATCGTCGGTGAAAACCAGTGATTTCGTACCCATTCGGCGGACGGCAACGGCGTCCTCCCGTCCGTACCGAGCTGCTTGCGCTGAGACCAGCTCAGGGATCAACGCCGCGCTGAACATGTCCTCGCGCAGCACGTGTCGAACGTCCGAGTGTCGGGTGAGCACCCACATCCCGAGCGTTCGGTGCACCGGGGACTGTGTGCGTAACTGGTCGTAGCAGGGGTAAGGGTTCCTTCGAAAGGCCGGGGAGAATGGGTTGAACCGGACGGTGCCGGCTCGGGAAACGGATGTCATCGTCGGCTTCCGAAATGCCTGACGTAGGGACGAAATACGATGCGTAGCAGCCCGATCTTTCCCATTCTGAATCCCAGCGCCGACATCTTCAGGTAACGCTCGTACCGTTGCACGACGTCGTTGCCGACCAGTTCGACGGCGCGCGGCCGTTGGGCGCGAAGTCGAGATGCCCACTCTTCGCAGGTCCATGCGTAGTGGGCCCGGTCGTTGCGCAGCCTGACGATCTCGAAGATTCCCTCGGCGGCAGAGGTGATCTCGACGAGCGTCGGTAGATCGGCGTCGGGAAATATGTCGTTGTTGATGAATGCGTTCGCGTCCGACGGTGACATGTTGGCGTAGGCGATGGTTTGCAGCGACAGCACTCCTCCGTCGGCGAGCCACCCGGCGCATCGGGTGAAGAACTCTCGATAGATGGCAATCTTGTCGGCAGGCGAATCGGTCGGCCGGGCGAAGTGCTCGAATGCGCCGATCGACACAATGGCGTCTACCCGCTCCTCCGGCTGGTAGTCGATCCAGTTCTCGGTTCGCACCTCGACACCTGGAAGGCTTTGGCCCCGAATGTAGTTCGCTTGCTCTTCACTCAGCGTGAGACCGACGCAACGATCGACGTGATGGCCGAGCGATGCACGCTCGAGTACGGCGCCCCATCCGCACCCTATGTCCAGGAGGCTGCGGGCCTCATCTGCATCCACGGCGTCGAGATGCCACCTCAGTTTCCGATCCTGGGCCTGTTCCAGCGTGTCGCCAGGTTCTCGAAGAGCGCACGAGTAGGTCAGTGACGGGTCGAGCCACAGCCGGTAGAACTCGTTGCCGACGTCGTAGTGGTACTTGATGGCGTCTGCGGTCTCCACGTCAGCTCGAATGCTCGAACAGGTATTGCGCGACCGCACCCAGAGTTGGATTCTCGAACAATGCCTCGGGTGGAAGGTCTATGCCGTAACGAGATTCGATCTCGATCAGCAACGCGACGGCGTGGGCCGAATCGATCCCCAGACGGTCGAACGTAGCGTCGAGCGCAATCGAGTCTGCGGGTACGTCCAACAGTCCTGCGACGTAGTCTTGGCACCACTGCGCGATGGACTGCTGGTCGAGTATGTCGGTCATGACTGTGCTCCTGAGAGTGTTCGGTGGCGCCTACGTTTGGAGTGTCGACGCTCTCGGGTCGGGATCCCGACGTCGTGGGCCGCGCCGACAAGGGACAAGAACTTGATCAACCAGTACCCGGGGTCGAGGTGGTACCACTCGAGTCCGAACGACGCGGAGTCGGGGAAAGCATGGTGGTTGTTGTGCCACGACTCTCCGAACGTCGCCAGGGCCAAAACCCCTGCATTGCGGCTGTTCTCGCGCGATTCGTATGGACGAGTTCCGAACATGTGCAGGAAGGAGTTGATCGCCCAGACGATGTGTTCGAGGACGAACATCCGTACGAACCCGCCCCACAGGAGTCCGCTCACCGCGCCTTGCCAGCTCAGGTGAGCGATCCCGCCGATGGCCGCCGGAATCACCAAACCGAGGACCACCCAGAAGTGGTAGTGGCGTGAGATACGCATGATGACAGGGTTCTTCAGAAGGTCGGGTGCGTAGTGAACGATGTTCGGGTAATCGTGCCGCCGCATCCAGAGAATGTGCGAGTGGGCCAGGCCGCGAATCCGTCCGCGAACGCCGGATCCTTCCAGATTCGGTGAATGCGGATCACCCTCGCGGTCGCTGCACTCGTGGTGCCGGCGATGCAGAGCCACCCAGGAGACGACTGGCCCCTGACCGGCCATCGACCCTGCTACAGCGAGGACCGCGTACACCCACGTGCTTGCTTTGTAGCTGCGGTGCGTGAACAGCCGGTGGTAGCCGGCGGTGATTCCGAGTCCGGTGACCAGCCACATCGAGAAGAACAACGCGAGTTCGGTGAGGCCGAACGGCTGGACGGCGAGGAATCCGACAGCGGCTACGGTACCGACGATCGGGAGGATATCGAAGAGGATGAAGTGGCGACGCTGAAGACGGTGGAGATACGAGTTGCTGACCGTCTTGCGCCGAGGAGCGGGTCGCCGTTCGCCCTGTAATTCAGTCATGTCCAGCCTTGGGTCATGTAGAGGTGCCGTCCTGGATCGACGGGTGGAAAGTCGGTGGCGTTCCCAACCGTAGGAGCGGTGGGCGTTGCCTTCACCTCAGGTGGACGAAGCCGATCGAGGGATCGGATGTCACGATTGCCGTCGAGGTCGGTTGCTCCGTCAGGGGTGATCGGCCACATCCAGCGGCCTGCGGCACGACGAGGCCCTTGTGTAGCGTTGCCGCCGTGAACTCATCCCGCATATCGATGTCCGGTGTACTGGTAGCCAGTGCTGCGTCGCTCGTTCTCGCTCTCACAGCGTGTGGATCCGAGTCTTCGGCGCCGACGTCCGGATCGGCTGCTCAAACAACGCCTGCGCCCAGTACCTGCCCCACCGCGGTCCCGGAAGGCGACGGCGAGCCGGAGTGGACACTGTCCGGAACTACCGGGAGCGTCTCGGTCACCGGTTCCACGGAGTCGTCGGCGCCGCTCGTCGATGTCGAGGCACCGTTTGCGGTGACGGAGACACAGGTCGAGACGTTGCAGGCCGGTACGGGGGAGGTTGTGGCGGACGACGCGGAGGTCTCGGTCTGCTACATGGGGGTCAACGGTCGTGACGGATCGGTGTTCGACAGCAGCTACGAGCGCGGCGCTCCCGCCGAATTCCCACTGGACGGCGTCGTGGCAGGGTTCCAGAAGGCAATCGCCGGCCAGACGGTCGGTTCGACAGTCGCCGTCGCAATGAACGCGGCGGACGGATACCCCGACGGTCAACCGCGTGCAGGCATTCAGGCGGGCGACAGCCTCGTCTTCGCGATCAAGATTCTCGGCGTCACTGGTTGAGCGGCGTCCGGCGTGGTGAACCGTGCTGTGCTCCTGGCCACTTGTACGAACCGGGTGCTCGCCCTTCCTTCGCGATCTGCTTCACCACAGTCTGGCAGACCTGTTCTTTGATAATCGCTGCCAGCTTGCCGCCGATGTAGAAGCGTCGCGGCGCATCGTCCTTGGTCGACAGTTGGATGGTCCCGTAGCGTCGACCGACGCTGATGTTGGTTCCGACGAAAGCCTGGGCGAGGGCAGTGGGCTTGTTGCCGGAGACCAAGTCGAGCACGGTCCCGGCGGCTCTCGCAGCCAGGGGCATGGCGGCTTGGCAGCTCATACGTAGTGGCTGACCTGACGGTGCGGCCGCGTCACCTGCGGCAACGATCCGCGGATCGTCGAGACTTACCAGCATCTCATCGGTCAGCAGTCTGCCCAACGAATCGGTACGCAGGCCGCTGCTGGCCGCCAGGTGAGGAACCCCGAAGCCGGCCGTCCAGACTGTCAGCGCTGCCGGTACTTCCCGACCGTCGGCGAGACGCACTGTGTCTGCCATGACCTCGGCGACTGTCGCGTCGTCGTGGATGTCCACGTGAAGGCGTTCGAGCTGGCGACGTACGGAGGCACGGGCGCGTGTGCCCAATGTTGGGCCGAGAAGGCCCCCACAAATCAGCACAACTTTGCTGTCGGGCCGCTGCTCGGCAAGTTCGGCTGCAGCTTCGATACCGGTCAAACCGCCGCCCACGATGCAGACTTGGGCGTCCCTGGGTGTTTCGTCGAGTGCTGCACTCAGCCTTTCAGCTTGCTCGAGCTCGCCGATCGGGTAACTGAATTCCACCGCGCCCGGCACGGAGGTCGGCACAGTGCCAGTGCTGCCCACGGCGTAGATCAGATAGTCGTACGGGACGCTCGCGCCGGACTGCAATTCGACGACCTGCCTGGGTGCATCCACCGTTTCCGCTGTATCGACGATCAGACGAACTCGCGCCCCCAGGAGTCCAGCCAGGTCGACGGTAGCTTCGCCGCTTCCGGCGACCAATTCGTGGAGACGTACACGTTCGACGAATTCCGGGCGTGGATTGATGACACTGATGTCGATCGAGGAATTCTGTTGTAACCGGTTGGCTGCCAGTGCTCCCGCGTATCCGCCACCGAGCACTACAACTCGAACTCGCTCGTCCAACCGATCTGGCACAGTGTTGTTCGTCATCGGAAGCCTCCTGATTGTGGGTTGTCGAACGGAAGACAACGCAGCACGCCGTTTTGTGACGGGTGAAAGCACGTCTGAGACTGATGTCACTCGTGCTCGATGCTTCGGCGTCCTGACCCAGAACACCCATTTTCCGATTAGGATAGCCACACCATATTTCCCAGGAGGCTTGATGAACCCCGCTATCACCCGTAGATCCATGTTGTCCTTGACCTTCGCGACTGTGGCCGGACTCGCCGTGACCGCCTGCGCCGGAGCGGATGAAAGTGATGGCTCCGCAGGCACTCTCGCTTCGGGGAGCAACGTCGAGCCAAATGCGTTCCCTGTGACGATCGACCACAAATTCGGGTCGACGACCATTGACAATGCGCCGACTCGGATCGCAGCGGTGGGTATCGGTGATGCCGATGTTCTGTTGTCCTTGGGAGTCACACCGGTGCTCGTGCCGGTCTGGAACGGATCGACCGACGACGGGATCGGTGTGTGGGCAGAGTCGGCCCTCACAGGTGGCGAACCCGTATCGCTCGCGAACGCCACCACCGACTTCGACATCGAAACCATCGCGGCAGCGTCCCCGGATCTGATCCTCGCCGTCAACAACGCAATCGACGAAGAAACGTACCAGCAGCTCAGTGCCATTGCGCCGACGGTTCTGCACGCTGCAGACCAAGTGGATTGGGTTCTGCCGTGGCAGGAGGTCACCACGAGAATCGGTACCGCCGTCGGATTGCCTGCCGCAGGGCAGAACGAAGTGCGAGATGTCGAAGCATTGATAGCTCGAACCCGCGCAGAAAACCCGCAGTTCGTCGGCAAGTCGGCGGCTCTTGTTATTCGGTGGAGTGACGGCAACCTCAGGGCGTTCAGTCCGGAATCGGCACGCGCGCAACTACTGACTGCACTCGGATTCACGCCACCACCGGCCCTGGCCGACCGGTTCGCGGGCAAGCTCAACACTGAACTGTCCGCCGAGAACTACAGCCTGCTCGAGGCCGACTACCTCTTGTTCGACAACTACGAACGTTCGCGCTCGGATATGGAGCAGCAATCCACCTTCGCCTCGATGGAGGTCGTGCGCACCGGTGGCCTGATTGCGCTCGACCCGATCGTCAGCGACGCAGTCTCGATGCCCAACCCGTTGACTATCCCGTTCGTGTTGTCGCAGTTCGTCGATCAGATCAACCAGGCCGAGGCAGCCAGGGATCGTTAGTTCGCGACCAGTACCAAAGCAGCAACGCTGCAACGGCAGTGACAGCGGCAGTAGCCAGCCAGGGTGCTGCCGCTGACGCTGCGTGATCGTAGAGCAACCCGGTCCCAGCGCCCGCGCCGAGCGCAAGGGTTCCGCCGATCGTGTTGAGCATTCCGAAGTGCGCTCCCAAGTGTCGTTCGCGCGCAAGAACCGCAAGGGCGTCGCGCATCGTCGGGACCATCAACATCTGACCGAGGTACAGCACGGCGAGCCACCCCGACAACACAAGATACGAAACAACTGCTGTGGGGTTCCCGAATGCGAAGGGGACTGCGGGGATCACGAAGGACATCGCCATCAGCGTCAAACCCCCTACGATCGCCGTTCGTCGACCGATCCGGTTGGCAGCTCGAAGCATCGGTCGCTGTCCAGCAATGACCAACACTGCGGCGCCTCCGTAGAACCACCCCAGCGCACTCTGTGATCCGACGGTGCGATCGAGGTGTTCGGGCAGCATGAGATAGACCTGTGCCAAGGCTACGAATTGCATGCTGCACAGCGCAGCGAACATCATGAACGCGCGATTCTTCGCAACCGTCGTCCATACCTCGGGCAACGCCACCGTCGCCGCCGTGGCATCTCTGGCGGGGAAGAGCAAGTAGAAGCAAACCCACAGCCCCGCGAAGAGCAAGGCTGCGGCAGCGGCGCTCACCGCGAACGGGAACATCAGCAGTACCGCACCGAGGACCGGTCCGATGACCGTCCCGAGGCGACTGCTCATCTGTTCCCACCCGAACAACTCGGTGCGACGCATGACGCCGCTCTGTTCGAGTTCGCGTCCGAATTCTGCGTTGGCGGACTCCACTGCGGGAGCGAACAATGCAGCCGCAAAGCCGATCAGCAGCACACCGAGCACGACTGCGGCGGAAGCATCGGCCACCGTCAGTATCACGAAGCCGATGATGCGAATCGATATGCCGCACAATATGACCGGTCGACGGCCTAGTCGGTCACCGATGCTTCCGCCGAGGAAGAACATGCCTTGCTGGCTGAATGTCCGCAGCCCGAGAACGATGCCGACCATGGCAGCACTGAATCCGAGGGTGTCCGACAGATGCACAGCAAGGTACGGAACGACCAGGTAGAAACCGACGTTGAACAGCGCCATCGACGCCAGTAGCAACTTGACCACCGCAGGGACGTCGCGCAACCTACTTGCGCGGTTGTGACGGTCGCCGTCGGTGTCGGAGTGCATGAGCAGTAACTATATTGAGCGAGCAGCGGACTGTGGGATGCGACGTCCACCAACCCACACGACCGGCCGGTCACGTGGGTATACCTGGCGCTCCGCGCCAGTGGCGCGATTAAGTGCACGGTAAGGCACTTAATCGTGCCACTGGGCGCGGAGCGTCCCCCCAATGCCAGTGCGGCCGCCAAGCGTAGAACGTCTCGTCCGCAAGACCTTTGACCCGCGTAGATGTAATCAGCGAAGCCGACCGGAAGACTGTCGGGGAATCAGCGTCGGCAATGCCATTTTGATCGGAGAAGTGTTGTCGGTTCGGTCGAGAAGCAAGTCCATTGCAGTGCTTGCAATCTGATCGAATGCAGTGTGCACGGATGTAAGTGGGACAGGAAGTAGCTGAGCGAGCGGAATATCGTTGTAGCCGACGAGGGATAGGTCGTGGCCGACCATCAGCTGATGTCGGTGTGCCGCGGACAGCACCCCGAGGGCCAGGTTGTCATTGGCTGCAAATACTGCCGTGGGGCGTTTACTGTCCTCCAGCAGCTGATTTCCCGCGACCGCGCCTGCTTCGATTCCATACCCGGTCTCGATGGTCCAGTCGGGGTCGGGTTCGAGTCCAGCCTCGGTGAACGCGCGTCGTGCCCCTGCCAAGCGCCCGATGGCGCTGGAGGTGAACAGAGGGCCGGACAATACGGCGATGTCGGTATGGCCGAGGTCGATCAGATGGCGAACCGCGAGATAGCCTCCCGTCTCGTCGTCTCCAATCGACGATGGACTCTCGTTGTCGGTCCGTAGCACCAGAACGTGCGGGATTCCGTTGTCGCGCAGATGTGCAGGCAGAGGGTCCTCGTTGCGGCTGGTCGCAAGGACAACTCCATCCACATTGCGTTCCAGTAATGACTGAGCCGCGTTCCACTCGTCTGTCGGGTCGTCTCCGCTGGTTGCGACAATGGCGTAGTAGCCGTGTTTGCCAGCGGCTCTTCCTAGTGCCTCGAACATCAAGGCCATCACCGTGTCCGATAGCCGCGGTACCAAGACGCCGATCGTGGCGGTTGCACCTCGTCGAAGATTCGACGCGAAGGTGTTGCGCCGATAGCCGAGCTGTTCTGCGATCTCCCGCACCCGCACAGCCGTCGCAGACCGAGAGGGAGCAGTTCGGTCGTCGAGCACTCGGCTCACCGTGGAGATGCTGACACCGGCAGCTTTCGCAACATCCCGCAGCGTGACCGCGTCTGTCCGATCCGATGTCAGTCCACCGCGGGTCGAGCGCATCTGCTGAACCTTACTTTCGTATTTGTTCGACGGTCCATGTCGAGTCCGCACCGCCGACGTACTGACACGCCCCAGGCTACAACGCATGCAAACGTGCCGGGAACGTTTGCAGGAATTGATTCAGTGAGTGGTGCGCGAAAGTGAGATCTGCTCGATAACCGCAGCAAAAAGTGATGGTTGACACATCCCGACGAGGGCGTCTATCGTTTTGCAAACGTTCCCGACAACGTTCCCAATCAGAAGATAGAAGGACGAATCAATGAGCACCCTCGACCTCCGCGGCCTGAATCCAGCACCGATCACTCCCTTCACTCGCGACGGCGCCGTCGACTACGACGCGATCCAGCGGCTCGGGTCCTGGCTCGGCAGTATCGATGGCGTCAAGAGCCTGGTCGTTCTGGGTCACGCCGGTGAAGGAACCTTCCTGACCCAGGACGAGCAGGCCCGTGTCATCGGAGCATTCAAGGACTCGGTCGACGGGCGGCTACCGATCATCGCCGGCATCACCGGCGAAGGCACTGCAGTATCCGTCGACGAGGCAAAACGCGCTGTCGACGCGGGCGCGTCGGCCGGTTTGGTCTACCCCTCTCATGGGTGGTTGCGCTTCGGCTACCAGGACGGCGCGCCGCAGGACCGTTACAGGGCGCTCTACGAGGGGTCCGGTCTGCCGCTGATCCTGTTCCAGTACCCCGATGTCACGAAGGCAACGTACAACCTCGACACACAGCTCGAGATTGCCGCGCAGGAAGGCGTTTCGCGACCAAGAACGGCGTCCGCAACATGCGTCGTTGGGACCGTGAGATTCCGGTGCTGCGCAAGGAAAACCCCGAACTGCAGATTCTCAGCTGCCACGACGAATACCTGCTGCACACCGTGTTCGACGTCGACGGGCTGCTCGTCGGTTACGGTGGCCTCGCGCCCGAGCCGCTCATCGAACTCATCGCTGCAGGAAAGGCGCAGGACTACCCGGCTGCCCGCGCGATTCATGATCGTCTGCTCCCTGTGACCGCGAATGTCTACCATCGCGGCTCGCACATGGAAGGAACCGTCGCGCTCAAGGAAGGACTCGTCCACCGGGGAATCCTCGAGCACGCAACCGTTCGCTCACCACTCCTGCCCCTCGCTGCAGGTGCTCATGAGGACATCGCGGCCGCCCTCGATTCTGCGAACCTCGGTTCCGTCGTTCCCGCCCTGGTCTGACCTCTACGTCAGGCTGCAGCATCGGCGCCCCTCCGGCCAGGTCATATGCCAGGAGGGGGCCGAGTCACCACTTTCTTCGATCGACGCGCACCTGGTGAAACATGCATGACGCGCACGACTGTTTTCGGTAGGCACCCTCCATCTCAGCTCGGTAGGACGTGCCCGACTACACCCCAGTATTCACTTCTCGTATCTGCTCCCCGCCGCGCTGAGTTGAGGGCACACTGCCTACCAGCGGTTCGTAGAGCACCTCGAAGAATGGCTCGTCATGAGTCAGCACCGAACAACACAGGTGGCACGGTCCGCGACCGTTCCCGATGCCGTACTTCCACCGGGCGGTTCGACCAAATGGAAGACACTGCTGAGCACGCTGGCGATGGCGGGCCCCGCCTTCATCGCCGGCGCCTGGCAGTTCGGCCCCGGCAACCTCGCCAGTGCAGTCGAAGCCGGTAGCAGGTTCAGCTACACACTTATCTGGGTCATCGTCCTGTCGACGATCTTCATGCTGATCTATGCCGACATGAGCGTGCGACTCGGTATCCGCACCCCGACGTCGTTGATCAGTTCCGTCAAAGATGTTCTCGGACAGCGGGTCGGTGTTGCAGCAGGCCTCGGCGTCTTCCTCATCACGCTGTGCTTCTCCGTAGGCAATGCAGTGGGCTCCGGGCTCGGCCTGTCGATGGTGTTCGGCGGATCACCACTCGTGTGGACCGTCGCGTGCACACTGTTCGTCGGTTTGATTCTGTTGTTCCGCAACGTCTATCGTGCGGTGGAGCGGGTCCTGCTCGTCATCGTGGGACTGCTGGGTGCCACGTTCATCATCAGCGCTGTCATCTCCAAGCCCGACTGGTACCAGGCGCTCGACGGTGTGATGCCCACAGTTCCACCCGGCAGTGCGTTGCTCGTCGTCGCATTGGTGGGCACCAACTTCTCACTCAATGCCGCGTTCTTCACCTCCTATGGAATTCACGAGCGCGGTCGCACCCGCGCCGAGTATCGGCGGACCACCATTGCCGACACGGTTCCGGGCATCGTGGCACCCGGCATCATGACCGCTCTGGTGATCGTTGTCGCCGCGGCTGTGTTGGGTCGCGAGAATGCCGAGGCCACAAGTCTCGTCGGTCTCGCGAAGATCTTCGAGCCGATCGCCGGCCCCGTCGGATCCACGATCTTCGCGTTGGGACTGTCCGGAGCAGCGTTTTCATCGATGGTCGCAAACGCTACGGCCGGCGGAACCATGCTCTCCGATGCGCTCGGTAAAGGATCGTCGCCGAGCACCCCGACCGCCAAGATGACCGCCGCCGCCATCCTTGCATGGGGTCTGGTGATCACGTTGATGTTCACCTCGTCGCCCATTCAACTGATCATCGTTGCCCAGGCGCTCACAGTCTTGATCGCGCCGCTACTCGCGCTGCTGCTGTTCATCATGAGCAACAACCGTCAGCTCATGGGTGATCTCCGAAACACTATGTTCAAGAACGTCATCGGAGCTCTGGGCTTCTTCTCGATTCTCTCGCTTTCGGGGTTGCTGGTCTACGAACTCGTCACCCGATAGTGCCCAACGTCTCGCGGCAGCGTCGTCAACGCTGTCGCGAGACGCATGTCGACTCACACCTGATGGTCGGTGCTGTGCGCCAGTTCACGCCCGGCTTCGAAATCGGCGCGCAGGCTCTCGAGCTTTGCGGTGGCGTAGGCGTACGAATCCGAACCGAGAAGCTGATGCAGCGGACCATCGCCCGCCACGGCCATGTCGATGATCGCGGAGGCCCCCTTTGTCGGATCACCGAGTTGGCTGCCCTGAAGAGCGAGATGGGTGCGAGTCGTCTCATGGATAGGGACGTACACCTCGTTCACGGTCTCGGGCATCGCCAGCGAATCGGCGGTCAGAAAATCTGTTCGGAAGTAACCCGGTTCCACGACGCTGACCTTGATGCCGAGTTCTGCAACTTCCTGTGCAAGAGCATCACTCAGGCCTTCGAGTGCGAACTTCGTTGCGTTGTACAGCCCCCAGCCGGGACCGGCGACGAGACCGAAAACCGATGACAGGTTGATGATGTGGCCGTTGCCCTGCGTTCGAAGAATCGGCAGAGTGGCTCGCAAGACGTTCCACACCCCGAAGATGTGAATGTCGAACATCGCCCGGGCCTCGGCATCGGTGGTGTCTTCGACGGATCCGATGAGCCCGTAACCAGCGTTGTTGACCACAACGTCGACCCTGCCGAAACGTTCGACGGTCTCGGTGACGGCGCTCGAGACCGATGCACTGTCGACCAGGTCGACGTCGACGATCAATAGTCGCTGCGTGTCCATCTCGTCCAGCGCTGCGGTGAGGCGCTCCGGTGAGCGGGTCGTCGCGGTCACGTTGTCGCCGCGCTTCAGAAGCTGCTTGACGAGCTCGAGACCGAGACCTCGCGACGTTCCGGTTATGAACCAGGTTGCCGGTGTGGCGGTGGGGTAGGACATAGGGAGACTCCTCGTGCGATCAGGTCGGGACTTTCCTCGACCAGTCGATCGTGAGCCAGAACTACCGTCGAAAATCGGCCATAACGCGCCCTCTTACTCCTCGGAGTTGCGTGACTAGGACTGAGCGGGCCAGGCACGACGGTCGCATTTCTGCGATGCTTCGAAGATGCCGGATGTCAACCACGAGCTAGCCGACTACCTCAGGCGCGCCCGGGCGGGTTGCGACCCGTCGCGTGCCGGCCTGCCGCAGGATGGCAGAGTGCGTCGAGTGCCGGGTTTGCGTCGTGAGGAAGTCGCGCTCCTTGCCGGGGTGTCCACCGATTACTACACGCGTTTGGAGCAAGGGCGACGAATAACACCGTCATCGGGAGTTCTCGACGCCATTGCACGAGCACTCGGTCTCGGCGAGGCAGGGCGAGTGCATTTGGGCAATCTTGTCGGGGCCACGTCGAGCGGACCTGCCCGGTCGCGGCCGGTGCAGCGGGTACGGCCGGGTCTGCGGCAGCTTGTCGATTCGCTCGATGGTCAGCCGGCGTTGATACTCGGACGGCGGTCCGACGTGCTTGCGAGCAATCGAATGGCGAACGCGTTGTTCGCCGACTTCGAGTCGATGCGTCCGAGCGAACGCAATTATGCGCGGTGGATGTTCGTCGCGGAGGACGCTCGCCAGTTGTTCGTCGACTGGGAAATTCACGCGCGTGCTGCTGTCGAGAGTCTCAGGTTCGAAATCGGAAATTATCCCGACGACAAGGGAATCAAGAACCTGATCGATGAGCTCACCAGCCACAGCCCTGAATTCCGACGCTGGTGGAGTGAGAACCGGGTGTATCAGCGGACATTCGGTTCGAAGCGACTCCGACATCCAATGGTTGGAGAGTTGACCGTCAGCTACGAAACGCTCACGATGCCCGGCGATCCCAGTCAAACGTTGTTCGTTTACACGACCGAGGTCGGCACTGCCTCCCACCAGGCCATGAACACCCTCTCCAGCTGGTCACTCACCAGTTCGACAGTCGAGTTGGACTCTGCCCCCAACGCTTCGCATCTACCGCGCTGGTAGCCAGGCGCCGTGCAGGCCGGCCGGGACTCGGATGGGTAGTTCGATCGTCGCAAGTGGTCCGTCTGCTGGGTTTTCGACGTCGAGCACGTAGAACCGCGATTTCATGTCGGCAGGATCGGTGCCGATCGATCCCCAATAGTCGTGCTGTTCCCCGGGAATGTAGATGGGTTCGCCGAGGGCTACACCCGGAGTCCACACGTCGTCGCGGCCTGCATGTACGTCGTGGAACCACAGAGATTCGAGGACGTCGTGATCCTCATCCGCCCGCCCGACGGTCGCAATGCGGCGGTGGTCGCGAGTCAGCAACCGGTCGTCGACTCGGGGGAACTCGATGCCTGCCCGTTCACTGATCTGTGTGCGCGTGATCGCACCCGTCGACGGATTGCAGAGCGCTCGCATCAACGTCGAACGGTTGGGTACCGAGGTCTGCGCGAATCCCATCGGGTAGAGATGCTCGACGTAGTCGACGGTCACGGTGCCGTCAGGATTGTCGAAGGCGTTGGCGAAGTGCCACACCCAGAACGTATCCGTGTCGATCCATTGGACACCACCACCGTCACGCGGGATCATCGCGATGCGCGTGCCTTCCTCCGGGTGCCAAGCCAGCAGGCTGCCACCGGTCATCGCTGCCGCGAGATCGAAGACCAATGGGTTGACGAAGAGCACGATGTACTTTTCGGTCAGAGCCATGTCGTGAATCATCATCGGCTTGTCCAGCCCCGGCACCGGCGTCGGTGTGCGACGGGCGCTCCCGTCTGCTCCCACAACAGACCAGGTCAGGTACGGTGCTTCGAGGCTGTAATTGAACAGCACCATCTCGCCGGTGTGTGGGTCGATCTTCGGGTGCGCGGTGCTTCCGACGCGCATCGCGCCGTCGCAGTCCTCCTGGCCCAGAGTTTTCAATTGTGCACGGTCGAGCAGGTAGGGCTTGTCGCCCTCGGCCATGGCCATGAGCTTGCCCGAATGTTCGACGATATTGATGTCGGGGAGTTGCCGGGTGGTTCCAGCGAGTGTGTCGCCGACTACCGACGCAGGCGGCGTGTAACCGTCCATCACGCCGGACCAGATAGCCTCGCCGCGTTGTTCTTCCAGTTCGACCATCGGTGTGCGCACGAACCGATTGCTGTACGACGCCTGACCCCCGGCGATACTGACGCGGTGGACCATCCCGTCACCGTCCAGGGGAAAGACGAATGAGCCGATCGGATCGAACCGTGGGTTGGGGCCGTTGCGGAGATAGCTGCCGTTCAGGTCGTCGGGCAAGTCGCCGACGATCTCCAGGTCCGCGACATCGACTTCCTCTCGCTGTGGTGCGAAGACTCCGGTCAGGTGGGCATGGTGGGCAACATCGACCGGCAGTGGCCGGTGCGGATCGGCGATGACGGTCATGGTGTCCTCAGTAGTCAGCGAATGATGTCGTGGCGGATCAGATCACTGGTAGCTGCCGAGGTACTTTACGCCGATGCTGAGGTCCGCAAGGCTAAACCAGAAAATTCGACGATGTAGTCGGATGATGTTGCGGCACAGATTGTTAGAGGCCGTGTATTTACGTGATGAGGGCGCGAAACTGGATCGGATCGTGCGCGCAGAATACGCGCGGGCCGCCCGGCGTTGTGGACAGATCTGCGAGTCGGCGTTGATTGGTTCGGAGTAGCTTCAGATCGTCGGCGAACAATGCCTCGGCCATGGAGATCGATCTCCCTGATCGCTGACCGGTGACTGCCCGGCGGTGGTGGAACGCATCGCCGGCGTGTAGTAGCCATCCGTGTTCGGGGTCGCGGATGGCGACAACACTATGTCCTGCCGTGTGGCCGGGCATTGGAATCATCCACACCGAGTCGTGCAATTGGTGCCCGGCCATTCCGAACAGTTCCCCGGAACACTCGACGTAGCCCGCTGATCGGTGTTCGATCGCTGCCAGATGCGTTGGGCGATAACGTACTTTCGCCGGTATGCCCGATCGAGTCTGTGCCGATTTCAGCTCGACGGCGGTCGTGTGGACGGTCGCAGACGGGAAGTCGGCCGCGCCGCCGGCGTGATCGAGATCCAGATGGGTCAATACGACGTCGGTGACATCGTTCGCTGTCCATCCCAATCTGTCGAGCTGGTCGAGCGCCGTCTCCGCGCTATCGAGGGCGGGAAGGAGGAGACGGAAGCCTGCTCCGAGTCGGGCGGTGGCGTGCGCGACGTCGTCCGTACCCAGACCGCTGTCGACGAGTACGAGACCATGTTCGAATTCGCACACCAGCACGTGACTCACCAGCGCCGGACCACCGATCCGCGCCCGAAACGTCCCGCAGTTGATGTGGCGAACCCTGACCAGCGAACCCAGCGATTGCATGGTGGACATCATTCCATCCGCGCCCCTACGCATTCACTCTTCCCGCGATCCGCTTGCGTTCCCGCGAGCCCGATTGCCAGCGCGGAAACACAATGGGTTCGCAGGAAACCAGGATGCCACTGCGGCGGAGCCGCAATCCTACTGCTCGGCCGATGTGATTTTTCGGAACGGCCGGGCAGCTTCGAGTTCGAACGCCAACTCCAGCAACGTTGCTTCGGCGCCATGGTCGGCCAAGAATTGAACACCGATCGGTAGGCCGTCAGTGGTGTGCGCCAGCGGAAGCGAAATTGCCGGGCCACCTGTGGCGTTGTTGAGCGGAGTGAACGCGACGTACGCCAGAAGTCGCGGGAACAATACATCGAAACCGTTGGCGGGGGAGAGGAATCCGAGCTTCGGTGTCGTGTGTGCAAGCACCGGCGAGACCATGACGTCGATGTCGGAGAAAGCTTCGTGATACCTGTCCGCGGACCGTCGGAGTCGATGAATCATCTGTGGGGTTCGCCAGAAGTTGCGCATGTAGACGCGTGACAGGCCACGGGTCAACGCATCCGTTCCGGCCGCGTCGAACGTCGGGTCCATCACCTTCTTCCCGAACCTCCGAACAGCAAATGCCAGGAAGGCCCAGTAGATCTTGAAATCTTCCTGGAACTCGCGAAGATCCTTTTCCGACAACGGCAGCCCCAGTTCACTGACATCGTGTCCAAGATCGGCCAGTAGGTGGGCGCTGTCCTGGACGGCCAGTCCGGTGGTCTCGTCGACGGGTATGCCCGGCAGTGATTCCGTGATCACGCCGATTCGGAGTCGACGGTTCGACGGGCCCTCGATCAGCCCGACCGGACGCAGCTTCGGAGGTGTTCGGTACCTCTCGACTTGCGCCACGAACGCGGCTGTGTCCCTTACTGTGCGAGTGAGAACCCCGTTGGACACGATGTTGACCGGCATTCCAGAGGAATGGGCGTCGGCGATCTCACGGCCGCGGGTGAGCTTGAGTCCGACCAATCCGCATGCTGCGGCGGGTATGCGAATGGAACCGCCGCCATCGTTGGCGTGCGCGATCGGGACTACACCTGCGGCGACAAGAGCCGCTGATCCGCCCGAGGAAGCACCGCTCGAGTAATCGGTGTTCCAGGGATTGCGGGTCGGTGGCAGAGTCTCGTATTCGGTGCTCGCGTTGAAACCGAACTCGGGCAACGTCGACTTGCCGAGGCTGATCAACCCGGTCGAGAGGAACTGATCGGTGAATGCGGCATTGCGCGACGCTGGGCGCGAGTGAATGGCGAGCGAACCGTGATCGGTCGGCAATCCAGCGACATCGGTGTTGTCCTTGACGAACGTCGGAACTCCGGAGAAGACGCCTGCAGGCGGGGTTTGTGCAAGTGTGCGTGCACGGTCGAAGTCAGCAGTCTGGATCGCATTCACACGCTCGTTCACGGCGTCGGCACGTGCAATCGCGGCATCGACAGCCTCGAGTGAACTGATCTCGCCCGCCTCGATTGCCGCGGCAATACCCGTTGCATCGAGCTCACCCAGAGCATCATCGGCAAACGCATGTACGCGGCCTGGACATGACATGAAGACCCGCTTCCTCGTCAGCTGCGATAGTCGACCGAACCGATCGACTATCGCACACTCGCGATCGAGCACGAATCGAAGTGGGTCATTCACAACGAATTCGACGCGGCAGAGATCTTCGCGTGATGTTGAGGGCCGGTCGTTCAGTCGAAGTGCATAGACCGATGCTCCGGCCGGAAGGTCTATGCCGCGGTATGTCTTACTTCGGGGTCAGTCCGTCTTCGGAGTCGGTGCGTGGAACGGGATGTGGCTGTCACGCTCTGCGTCGAGGCGCTTTTCGAAGGCGTCGACCTGTGCGTCGAGCTCTGCTGCATCCGGTACGTTCTCGTCGTGGCCGGGAGCGCCGAGGCCGGGGTCGGCCGCATCGATCGAATCGTCGTGATGATGTCTGGGCATGAATGGCTCGGTCATGGTTCATGATCGGATTCGCGCCCAAACGTTGTCAACCAACGGCAGATGAATTCAGCGGAGAAGAACCTGCTTGTGTCAGTCGTCGCCGCGGGGCGGTGGTTCGACGTCGACACCACCGGAGTTGTGCTCCGGTCCGGCGGCAGGGTGCCCGGCGGGAACGCGGCTACGCGAGCGTGCGGCCTCGCTGTCGGAAGGCGTGGCGCTGAACTTGCGACGCCAGGCTTCTTCCGGCCGGTAGGGGCCTGGCTTCGGCCGAATCTTGCCGCCGGGGAGGGCCAGTCTCGCGATGGTGCGGTGCACCATGCCCCACTGCTGCATCAGCGGCCCACTGTTGTACGGCAACTGGTAGCGCTCGCAGATGTCCTTGATCTTCGGTGCGACCTCGGAATATCTGGTGCTGGGCATGTCCGGGTACAGGTGGTGCTCGACCTGGTAGCTGAGGTTGCCGCTCATGAGGTGGAACAGGGGACCACCGTCGATATTGGCGGCGCCGACGAGTTGACGGACGTACCAGCCACCGCGGGTTTCGTTCTCGACCTCTTCCTCGCTGAACGTGTATGCCTGATCCGGGAAGTGACCGCAGAAGATGATTCCGTGCGACCACACGTTGCGGATGATGTTCGCCGTGAAGTTGGCAGCGAGGGTGGACAGGAACGTGCTCTCGATACCGCTGAATCTGCTGTCGAAAAACGCGGCCGTCTTGCGCGATGCGCCGAAGCGGGTGGACGAGCGCAGCTTTGTCGCGATCCTCGACCTCTTACTCTCGCGCAGTCGGCCGCCCGACGCCAACTGTGCCAGTGCAAACGCGCCGGCACTGATGACCGGCCAGCCGACGTAGTCCTTGACGAACTGCTTGCGTGCCTTTACCGCAATACCTTTGAGGTCGCTGATGACATCTTTGGCGGGCTTCTCGCCCCGTCGGATCGCCTCGATATCGAGGTCGTGCAATGCGACGCCCCACTCGAAGAACGCCATCAGGAGGACGTTGTAGAACGGCTGGGCTAGATACACCGGATGCCATTTCTGGCGCGGATCGATCCGCATGATCTCGTATCCGAGATCTTTGTCCTTGCCTCGAATGTTGGTGTACGTGTGGTGGACGTAGTTGTGCGAGTGCTTCCAGGACTGCGCTGTGGATGCCGTGTCCCAGTCCCACACCGAGGAGTGGATCTCTGGATCGTTCATCCAGTCCCACTGCCCATGCATGACGTTGTGACCGATTTCCATGTTTTCGAGAATCTTGGCGATTCCGAGGCATGCGGTGCCGGCAACCCAGGCAGGCTTGCTCGTCGAGCCGAGCAGCAGAACTCGACCTGCGACGAGCAACTGGCGTTGGGCCGCGATTACGGAAGTGATGTACTTGCGGTCCTTCGCGCCGAGGCTCGCATAGACCTCGTCGTGAATGGCGTCGAATTCTTTGGCGAGCTCGGCGATGGTGTCGTCGCTGAGATGTGCCAGTGGATTGACTGGATCTATCCTGGTTGTGTCTTCGATGGTCATGCGTACCCCTTGTCGCAATTGAATCGTGAACTCATAGTTCGATTTCGATGTCGCCCTCTGCCGTGTTCACGCAGATCCGCACCGCTTGCCCCGTAGGTTCCGAGACGTCCCCGTTTCGAAGGTCTCGTAAACGCCCGGACTTGAGCGTGCCGACACAGGTATGGCAAATCCCGATGCGGCAACCGAAGGTCAAATCGAGACCCGCGTCTTCGCCTGCGGCCAGAATGGTGGTGCTGCCGTCGCACTCGACGTCCTTGTTGCTGTTGGTGAAGCGGACGGTGCCGCCCTCACCTGCATCGTCACCCCCACCGATGACAGGTTGGAAGCTCTCGTAGTGGAACCGATCGGAATTGCCCTGGTCCTTCCAGAACGACCGAAGATCGTCCAGATGCTCGCCCGGACCCGAGCAGAACGCGTCGCGCTCGCGCCAGTCAGGGACCAGCGCGTCCAACTCCGAAGCCTTCATCCGGCCTTCGTCGCTGGTGATACGGAGCTCGAGACGCAGCCCGTCGTGTTTTGCCGCCAGCTCTTCGAGCGTCTCGGCGAACATGAGCTGTTCACGGGTGTGCACCGAGTGCACGACCACGATGTCGGACATCTGGTCGTGGTGATCGAGACTGCGCAGCATGCTGATGATGGGCGTGATGCCGCTGCCTGCGCTGATGAACACCATCTTGTCCGGGATCGGACTCGGTAGCGTGAACTCACCCTCCACCTCGCTGAGACGGACGATGTCGCCCGTCCTGATGGTCCCCACCAGGTACGGCGAGACGGTGCCCTCCGGTACGAGCTTCGGGCTGACGCTCACGAGGCCGTCAACCGGGTCGGGATCGGACGTCAACGAGTACGCCCGCCAGTGGTAGCGGCCGTCGATGAGTACACCGAGACGTACGTACTGTCCCGGCGTATGACCTGCCCATTCGAATCCGGGCCGGATGAACACCGACACCGCATCCGATCCTTCGGGCGCGACTGAAACCACCTGGCCCCGCAACTCCCGTGTCGTCCACAGGGGGTTGATCATCGACAAATAGTCGTCGGGTCTCAGCGGATTGAACAACATTCGGACAGCGCGCAGCGCCGTCCTACGAACCAATGAAACCTGGGGCTTGGCCCCCCGCTCTGCCACATCTGCAACGTAACCGCCACTCAGCGGGCTTCGTGCGAAAATCGGCCAAATGGGCCGAATATTTTTGCATTGCAAGCAGATTGGAGATTCAACGATCGTCTCCGGGGCACGCGAATGCCCGAGCGCCCGGCGCTCCGAGGCAGGTATTACCCGTCAGTAGCTTACTCAAACATCGCCAAACTGCCCTGCGAACTCGAACGAGTGCGTACTGCGTGACTACCGCACAATGAAACGATGAAAGCAGCAATCTACGAGACGTTCGGCGGCCCGATCGAGATACGTGAACTACCGAATCCGACGTGCTCGCCGCACGGGGTCGTCGTCGAGGTCGAAGCTACCGGTCTGTGCCGGAGTGACTGGCACGGCTGGCGCGGTCACGATCCTGACATTCCGCTGCCGAACATTCCTGGTCATGAACTGGCAGGAATCGTCGTCGAAGTCGGTGACCTCGTCGAACGTTTCGCCGTCGGCGCCCGCATCACGGTCCCGTTCGTCAATGCCTGCGGGGACTGTCCGCCATGCCGACGCGGCGACCAGCAAGTGTGCGACGTTCAAACTCAGCCCGGTTTCACCCACCACGGATCGTTCGCCGACCGAGTCGCGCTCGAACACGCGGACGTCAATCTCGTCTTGCTCCCCGACGAGATCGACTTCGACACCGCCGCAAGTCTCGGATGCAGGTTCGCGACCGCCTACCGGGCGGTCGTACAGGTAGCCGGCGTACAGCGAGGAGATGTGGTCGCGGTGCACGGGTGCGGCGGCGTCGGGCTGTCAGCGGTGATGATTGCGGCTTCCCGAGGCGCACACGTGATCGCCGTCGATCCTGCGTCGGCCAGTCGTGAACTCGCCCGCACACTCGGGGCAACCGAGGCGTACTCGGACGCGTCCAGTGTGCGCGACGTCGACGTCTCGCTGGATTGCTTCGGCGCGATGGAAACGATGCGGGCGTCCATCGGTTGCCTGCGTCCGCGTGGCAGGCACGTTCAGGTGGGCCTGCTGGGCGAAAACGGATCTCCGACGGTCGACATGGGCCGCGTCATCGCCAAGGAGCTTCAGGTGCTGGGCAGTCACGGGATGTCGGCCCACACCTACCCGGCGATGCTCGCCGAGATCTCGGCGGGGACCCTACGCCCGCAGGCGCTTGTCCGGGAGGTCATCGGTATCGAGGAGGCGGCGGCCCGGCTGATGACGCTCGATGCGTCGGGTGCCGGCGCGGGCGGGGTGACAATCGTGCATCCGTGACAACTGCCGCCTCCACCCGAACACCCCCGCCCCGAACGCCCCGCCCCGCATGCGTCAGCGCCAACCCAGTGCGGGTGCCACCTCGGTGAGTAGCGATTCCATCACGTGCGCGCAGTAGTCGACGCCGAGTTGGTTGGGAACGGTGAGCAGCACGGTATCGGCGGCGGCGATAGCCTCATCCGCGGCAAGTTCCTCGATGAGTCGGTCCGGTTCGCCTGCGTAGGACTTGCCGAAGCGAGCAATGCCTCCGTCGATGTACCCGACCTGATCCTGTCCCTCTGTCTGCCGCCCGAAGTAGGCGCGGTCCGTTTCGTTCACGATCGGAAAGATGCTCCGACTGACCGAGACGCGCGGCTCATGTGAGTGCTGGGCGTCTGCCCAGGTCTTGCGAAAGCGCTCGATCTGCTCGGCTTGCAATTGGTGAAACGGGACTCCGGTGTCCTCGGTCAGCAGCGTCGAACTCATCAGATTCATGCCCTGCTCGGCCGCCCATTCTGCGGTCTGGCGGTTTCCGGCTCCCCACCAGATCCGCTCGCGCAAACCAGCAGAGTGCGGTTCGAGACGAAGCAATCCCGGGGGATTCGGGAACATCGGGCGAGGATTGGGCTCGGCGAATCCCTTGCCTTCGAGGAGGTCGAGGAACGTACGAGTGTGATCGCGAGCCATCTCCGCGTGATCGGTGCCGTCCTGCGGAACGTGACCGAAGTACTTGTACCCCTCGATCACCTGCTCGGGCGATCCTCGGCTGATGCCGAGCTGCAGTCGGCCTCCCGAGATGAGGTCGGCAGATCCCGCATCCTCGGTCATGTAGTAGGGGTTCTCGTAGCGCATGTCGATGACTCCGGTACCGATCTCGATGGAGTCGGTCTTGGCGCCGATCGCCGCGAGCAGCGGGAACGGCGAGGAGAGCTGATTGGCAAAGTGGTGCACGCGGTAGTACGCGCCGTCGGCGCCCAACTCCTCGGCAGCAACCGCCAGATCGATCGACTGAAGGAGTACTTCCGAAGCGGACCGCGTCTGGGACTGCGGTGACGGCGTCCAGTGACCGAACGACAAGAACCCGATCTTTTTCATTGTCGCTTCAACAAGAGACGCAAGATTCCTATTCCGCCTCCGCGCTCACCAGCGAATAGGCGGGTGAGACACTGAGTCCGTGGATGTGCGAGCAAGGAACAATGTGTCGATCGTGGGCAAGGACGGCGGCCCGACGGTCATGCTTGCGCACGGTTTCGGTTGCGATCAGCAGCTGTGGCGTGCCGTCACCGAACTGTTGACGCCGACGTGCCGCGTCGTGCTGTTCGATCATGTGGGAGCCGGTGCATCCGACGTGGCGGCGTGGGATCAAGAACGCTATTCGTCTCTCGATGCATACGCGGCCGACGTCGTGGACATCGTGACCGATCTCGATCTGCGGAACGTCACCTTCGTCGGTCACTCGGTGGCATCGATGATCGGCGTTTTGGCGGCGGCGGCGCGACCGGACTTGTTCGCCCGGCTCGTTCTGCTGACACCGTCACCCCGGTACATCGACGACGGTGACTACCGAGGCGGGTTCAGCATCGCCGACATCGACGAACTACTCGACTCGCTCGACAGCAACTACCTCGGTTGGTCTCGCCAAATGGCTCCGCAGATCATGGGCAACCCCGATCGTCCTGAACTCGGCGACGAATTGACCGAGAGCTTCTGCAGGACAGACCCTGCGTGTGCTCGATCGTTCGCGCGAGCTACCTTTCTGTCGGACAATCGGGCAGATCTGGAGCGGGTGGTGACTCCGACTCTCGTGATCGACTGCGCCAACGATTCGCTCGCTCCACCATCAGTGGGACGCTATGTCTGCGAACACATCACAGGCAGCTCCTTGATCACGCTGGATGCGAGTGGACACTGCCCACAGGTGAGCAACCCGGATATCACTGCGCAGGCGATTCTGTCGTTCGTCGACTTCTCATGAACGACCGTCCGATGAACGACGCCGATCCGCTGCTGCACGACACCGCCGAGGATCTCTACGAGTTCGCACCGTGCGGTTACCTGTCGACCTGGCCCGACGGCAGGATCGCGAAAGTGAATGCCACCCTGTTGAAGTGGCTCGAGTACGAACGTGGAGAACTGCTCGGACGCTGCTTCGCGGATCTCCTCACAGTCGGCGGTCGCATCCATTACGAGACTCATTTCGCGCCGCTGCTCCTCACTCGCGGCTCGATCGAGAGTGCAGCACTCGATCTGATCGACTCGCACGGCGAGCGGCTTCCTGTCTTCGTCACCGCGAACACCAGGATGGGTCCGGACGGGGTTCCGGCTCTGATTCGTATCACCGCACTCGACGCCAGGGAACGACGCTCCTACGAGCGCGAGCTGATCGAGGAACGCCGACGCGCCGAATTCGAACGTGAGCGTGTGCAGGTACTCGCCACCACTCTGCAGCGATCGCTACTGCCTCCGTCGCTTACGCCGCCCAACGGAGTCGACGCCGACGCGTACTACCACTTCGCCTCGAATTACGACGTCGGGGGAGATTTCTACGACCTGTTTCCGTTGTCGGACAATCGGTGGGGCTTCTTCCTGGGAGACGTGTGCGGCAAGGGCCCCGAGGCTGCAGCCATCACCTCGTCGACGAGATACACCCTCCGCGCGGCGGCGGTGTACGACCGAGATCCGGCAACGGTGCTGCGCGATCTCAATTCGCTTCTCCTGCAGGAGTTCGGACAGGAAGCGGCCAAATTCTGCACCGTCGTGTTCGGGATCATGACCCTCGGTGGGGGTGGACTCGACGTCGAATTGGCCAGTGGCGGGCACCCGCCGGCAATGCTGCTCCGAAAGGTCGGCACCGCAGAGTATTTGGACACGCCGGGCGGACAACTCGTAGGGATTCTTCCTGATGCTCGGTTCGTGTCGACTCGCATTCGGTTGATGCCGGGGGACACCGTGGTGCTCTATTCCGACGGCCTGACCGAAGCACGCACCGGAATCGGTCGCGAGCGTTACGACGACGACGGAGCGTTGCTCGAGTTCGCGAAGGCTCACGCCCCGTCGAGCGCGCACCGAATCGTCGGCGTACTTCGCGACTTGATGGAGAGCTTCGGCGCCGGACTGGAAGACGACGCGGCGATCATGGCGTTCGGGTTGCCGGCGTCGGATCACTCCGTCTGAAACTCGCGTGACCTGCCGCAAAGCGGTTGTTAGTCTCGCAGGCGTGGAATGGGACGAAATTCGAGACCCCGACGAGTTGACCGCCATGTTCGGCACGCCGAGTTATCGAGCTGCGAACAAGGACCGCTCCGCGCTGCACGCGCTCGATATCCAGTGGCTCGCGCACTCACCGTTCTGTCTGATCGGTACTGCCGACGTCGACGGTCGGTGCGACGTCTCGCCGAAGGGAGATCCCGCAGGCGAACTCGTTCGTGTGCTCGATGAGAAGACGATTGCAATTGCCGAGCGTCCGGGAAACAAGCGCATGGACGGCTACCGAAACGTCCTGGCGAATCCGTTCGTCGGTATCAACTTCTTCATTCCGGGTCGTGGCGACACCCTCCGGATCAATGGTGGCGCCCGCCTCGTCAAGGACGCACCGTTCTTCGACGAGATGTCGGTGAAGGGGCATCGACCCATTCTGTGTCTCGTAGTCGACGTCGAGCAGGTCTTCTTTCATTGCGCCAAGGCGTTCATGAGATCGCGACTGTGGGAGCCACAGTCCTGGGATCCGGCGGTGATGCCCACGGTTGCGGCCATCACGAAAGCAGTCATGCCGGACTCGCCGGAGACGGTTGCCGAGTTGGAGGAGTACTTCGGCCCGGCCTACGAGAAACAGCTCTACCAGAGTCAGTCGAGTCGCCCGAATGCCACTGCGCCGAGGATGGTGTGAGCACCGGCGATGATGCCGTCCAACGGTTCCGACTCGGGGGCAAGCAACCACTGCTGCGTCATCATGAGAATGGCGCCGACCAGCCCGACGGCGAGGGTTCGTCGATTCGGGCCCGCGAGACCGTTGGCAAGCCCGACGGACGTCGCGAGGGCGAGCACCGCGTCGACGAACAGGGACGTCGTCTGGCGATACAGAGCGTCGATCGCGGCCGAGACCCCCAGTACCTCGAGTAACACGATGCGTGCGGATCGTGGGTCGTCGGCGATCGTGCGAAAGAAGTTCGACAGAGCGGCTTGAAGGACTTCCTCGGCGCTGGTCTCGTGTTCGGTCGCTGCGCCGGTAGCAGGCGGATGGATGCTGGTCAGCATCGTGGCCGTGGCACGTCGGTAGACCGCTTCGAGCAGGTCCTCGCTGCTGTCGAACGATTCGTAGAAATACCTCTTGGTCAATCCCGCCGTCGCGCAGATCCGATCGATCGATGCCGAGCGGTATCCGGTTGTTCCGAACACCTCGACTGCGGCGTCGAGGAGTTGCTCGCGTCGTGTCTCGCGTCGCTGGCCCGGCGTCGATCCGCGGTACGGGCGGCCGGTGTCGGTGTCGGTCTCGGAAGTGCTCACTCAGCGATCTTGACACCGATCGGTATCAGATGGGAAGTCACGAGAGGCGCAGCGCCAGATAGAACTCGACCCTGTCCTCGAGTCGGGAGAGATCGCGGCCGGTCAACTCTTCGATGCGCTGGATCCGGTAGCGCACCGAGTTGACGTGAAGGTGCATCTGATCGGCGCACTTCGTCCACGACCCGTTGGTGTCGAGGAACGCCGACAAGGTCGCGATCAGGTCGCTTTTGTGCACATCGTCGTAGTCGGCGAGGGGCGTGAGCAACCGCGAGCGGAACATCCGTCGAACATCGTCGGGAACTCCGGCCAGCAACAGTACGAGGGTGGCAAGTTCCTCGTGTCCGACGACATAGCGGTCGTCGTTGCGGCGTGCGGCAAGCTGACGCGCATGCTTGGCCTCCTCGACGGCGCTGCGGATGTCGCGAGAGGCGACGAGGCTGCTGACGCCGATGGACAGTCCGGTACCTGTCAGTCCCGGGGAGAGGGCTCCGACGGCTCGTTCGATTGCCGGGGTGAGGTCTTCGTCAGCGGGCACGATCGCAATGACCTCGCCGTCGGTGATGCCGACCGCCGACATAGGGGACGCGTAGGTCTCACGGACCAACTGACGAACTTCGCCGAGACGTAGCACGTCCTCGGACACTGCCGCTGCGATTGCGATATAGCGTGACTCGACCGGAAGACCGATGACGTACATCTGCTGAGCAATGTCCGACGCGCTCGCCCCCTCGGACACTGCGCGCACGAATTCCTGTGCGAGGATGCCGGATCCGGTGAGTCGGTCGTCGGATCGGGCACGCTCGACCGCGACAATGGAGGACAGTTGTTCGGCGAGCGCCAACCGCTCCGGATGCCAAGTCTGCCAGTCGCTTCGGACAGCTACGAACCAGTCCACGACACGCGCGGCGGAATCGCTGTCCACCGGTAGCAGGGAGATTCCGTACTCCTCGACGTAGTGGGGAAGCCTGCGAGCGATCAGAAACTCGCGCGCGAGGAAGGCCGGGTCCGATAGACCTTCCGGGCCTGCAAGGACGTTGCCCGACGCAGTGGACACCCAGCATTCCATCCCGAGTTCAGTGCCGACGAGATCGAGCAGAGGGCCTATGCCGCCCGGTCCGGTGCTTTCGACAAGGCGTTGGTGACGGTCGAGCACAGCCTTCAGGTCCGAGGTTCTTGCCGTCGACAACTGGCGGACGACAACCTCGGTCACGGTCGCGAACGCGACATCCGCGGGAACCCGGAACAGCGGCAAGCCGTGCTCGCGGCATGCGGCAACGAGGTCGTCGGGTACCAGCCCTCCCTCGGATGCTGCAACCGCCGCGACCCCGGCTTTGGCGACCGAACTGACGAAGGCATACGAGTCCTCAGGGCCGGTATGCCACACCAGGCCGGTGAGCACCAGCTCGCCCCCGGTCAGATAGCGACTGGGATCGAGCATGTCGGTGGTGACCACCCAACGGATGACTGGATCGAAATGCTCGGGCGCGACCACCTGGTGCAGCTTCAGGTCGGACAATCCCAGCAATTCATGCAGTCTCACGGCGAATCGACCTCGCTCTTTGTAGGAACCTCCAGAACCTACACTGTGATCGCCGTCATAGTTCGTCGTTCTTGTCTCTCGTTCACCGGATGTCGCGCAGGTGTACTGAATGCACACACCCGACATCGAATAGTTGGAGCGAGCACGATGGACTTTCTACGGCCACAGACCTGGGCCGACGCACTGACGGCCAAAGCCGACGACGTCGATGCAGTCCCGATTCAGGGCGGCACCGACGTCATGGTCGAGATGAACTTCGACGTTCATCGGCCGGGAGCACTCCTCGATCTGAACCCCATCGGCGAACTCACCACCTGGGAACAACTGCCCGACGACACCCTTCGCGTCGGAGCGGGGATGCCGTACGTGCGCATCATCGAGGAACTGGGAGACCGGCTGCCCGGCATCGCGCAGGCGTCCCGGACCGTCGGATCTCCACAGATTCGGAACCGGGGGACCGTCGGCGGCAACCTCGGCGGCGCATCGCCCGCCGGCGACCTGCACGCACCACTCCTCGCAGCAGGCGCCGTGATCGAGGTGGAGTCGGCCGCCCGCGGAACTCGGATGATTCCGGCCGCCGACTTCTACGTCGGCGTGAAGCGGAACTGCTGCGAGCGCGACGAACTGATCAGAGCGTTCCACGTCAAGCCCGCAGCTGGTCCGCAGTACTTCTCCAAGATCGGTACTCGCAATGCGATGGTGATCGCGGTGTGCTCGTTCTCGATAGCGCTCTACCCCGGTGAGAAGCGAATCGGAACCGGACTCGGCTCCGCTGCGCCGACGCCCCGGCGGGCTTATGCTGCCGAGGAATTTCTCGCCGGCGTGCTCGACTGGTCCGGTCCGTTGGACGACCGGGTGGTCGCGCGATTCGGCGAATTGGTGGCGGACGCTGCGAGCCCCATCGACGATGTTCGCGGCACTGCGGACTACCGCAGACATGCATTGGCCGTCATGGCGAAGAGAACCCTCGGCTGGGCCTGGAAAGACCTCGGCAACAACGGAAAGGCGGCGTGAGAGATGCGCGTCACGTGCACGGTCAACGGTAAGGAATTGGAAGCCGACGACGTCTGGGAGGGCGAGAGTCTGCTGTATCTCCTGCGGGAGCGGATGGGATTGCCAGGTTCGAAGAACGCATGCGAGCAAGGTGAGTGTGGTTCGTGCACCGTCTATCTCGACGATGTACCGGCATGTGCGTGTCTCGTCGCAGCCGGTCAGGTCGAGGGTCGGTCGGTCCGTACCGTCGAGGGTCTCGCTGACGGCGACACCCTCGATCCCATGCAGGAAGCGTTCGTGGAATGCGGTGCGGTGCAGTGCGGATTCTGCACTCCCGGTCTCGTCGTGCAAGCGCACGATCTCGTCGAACGGGTACCGAATCCGTCCGATGCAGAGATCCGCGAGTCGCTCGCCGGAAACCTGTGCCGCTGCACAGGATACGAGAAGATTCTCGACGCGGTGCGACTCGCTGCAATTCGGAAGGCCGACACCCGAAAGGCGCAAGCCCGATGACGAAAACCATCATCCACAACGCGTACATCGCTCCGATCGTCGGCCACGAGATCGCGAACGGCTACGTCGTGGTCGAGAACGACATCATCTCGGCGCTCGGATCCGGTGAGGCTCCCGCTGTCGACGGCGCCGAGAGAATCGACGCACGCGGCGGGCTGCTGACTCCGGGATTGGTGAATACGCACCATCACCTCTACCAGTGGGCGTCGCAGGGACTGGCGAAGGACAACACCCTGTTCGAGTGGCTCGTCGCGCTGTACAAGCCGTGGTCGAAGATGGACGCGGAGGTTGTCGGAGGGGCCGCTGCAGCAGGTCTGGCGTGGCTTGCGAAATCCGGATGCACGACGACGACCGACCACCACTACATCTTCCCGAAGGATCGTGGTGACCTGTTCGCTGCGGAGATCGAGGCCGCTCGCCGCATCGGCGTTCGCTTCCAGCCGTGCCGGGGGTCGATGGACCGCGGTGTGTCAGACGGAGGATTGCCGCCGGACGAGGTCGTGGAGAGTCTCGACGACATTCTGACCGCGACGTCGGACGCGATCGACACCTATCACGACAACTCGTTCGGATCGATGCTGCGCATCGCCGTCGCACCGTGCTCGCCGTTCTCCATCAGCAAGGACCTTCTCGTCGAATCGGCGTCGCTTGCGCGCGCCAAAGGCGTCAGGCTGCACACGCACCTTGCCGAAACGATCGACGAAGAAGAGCACTGCCTGGCTCAGATGGGCTGCACACCAGTCGAATACATGGAACAGGTCGGCTGGCTCGGCGACGATGTCTGGTTTGCGCACGCGGTGCACCTCCACGACTCCGATATCGCCAAGATGGCTGCCACCGGAACCGGTGCCGCACACTGCCCTAGCTCGAATGCCCGTCTCGGTGCTGGAATCGCACGGATCTCGGACCTGCTCGCGGCAGGCGCTCCTGTCGGACTCGGGGTCGACGGCAGTGCGTCCGCAGAAATGGTGCCGCTGGCAGGTGAGATCCGCCAGGCCATGTACATGCAGCGTGCCAAGTACGGACCAACGGCTCTGACGGCTCGCCAGGCATTGGAGATCGGAACTCTCGGCGGAGCTACAGTGCTCGGTCGTCAGGACGAAATCGGATCGATCGAGGTCGGCAAGGTGGCCGACCTCGCACTATGGCGGACCGACGGGTTCTACTCGGCGGTGGACGATCCGATCGTGGCGTTCGCGTACGGCCAGACTCCACCGCTGGCCCGACTTCTCGTCGGTGGCCGCACCATCGTCGAGGACGATGTGCTCGTCAGCGCCCCGCAGGATGCCGTGGCGCAGGAAGGCGTCGACGCCCACCGTCGCCTGATGAAACTTGCAGAGGACGTATTGTGACCACTCCAACTACCACCCCGACCCGCGCCCCCGCGGATATTGCAGCGCCCGGCCGCGGTCGGGTCGGGGACAGCCCGCTACGCCCCGACGGAACGCTGAAGGTCAAAGGCGAGTTCGCATATTCGTCGGATCTGTTCATCGACGGAATGCTCTGGGGCGCAACGCTACGCAGTCCCCACCCGCGCGCTCGAATCGTGTCCGTGGATATTTCGAAGGCCCTCGCGACCCCCGGTGTCGAAGCAGTTCTGACCCATGACGACGTCCCGGGGCGCAAGTGCTTCGGGCTCGACCACACCTGGGATCAGCCCGTTCTCGCCTTCGACGAGGTGCGCCACGAGGGCGAGCCGATCGCGTTGATCGCCGCCGACCATCCCGAGACTGCACGCCGGGCCATGGAGAAGATCGAGGTGGTCTACGAGGTACTCGAGCCTTTGACCGACGCTCGACGCGCTGCGCTGGATCCCTCTTACCCCAAGGTTCAAGAGCGCGGGGGAGTGGCTCGTCACCAGCCGGTGCGGGTGGGCGATGTTAGTGCGGCGAAGGCAACGGCCGACGTCGTGGTCAGTAGCGAGTTCTCGGTAGGGATTCAAGACCAAGCATTCCTCGGTCCCGAATCCGGCCTGGCCATACCAGGCGAAGACGGTGGCATCGATCTCTATGTCGCGACGCAGTGGATGCACAACGATCTCGAACAGATCGGACCGTGCCTCGGCTTGCCGAAAGAGAAGATTCGGATGACGCTGGCCGGGGTCGGTGGCGCTTTCGGTGGGCGCGAGGATCTGTCGATGCAGATCCACGCAGCGATGTTGGCGATGCACACCGGCAAGCCGGTCAAGATCGTTTACAACCGCTACGAATCGTTCTTCGGACACGTCCACCGGCATCCGGCGCAGATGCACTACGAGTACGGCGCAACTCGCGACGGAAAGTTGCTGTACGCGGATGTGGAGATCATTCTCGACGGTGGTGCCTATACTTCCGCGACGCTCAACGTCGTCGGCAATGCCGCATCGCTCGGAGTCGGGCCGTACATCATCCCGAACATCGAGATCGACGCGTACGGCGTGTACACCAACAATCCTCCGTGCGGTGCGATGCGTGGATTCGGCGCTGTGCAAGCATGTTTCGCGTACGAGTCGATGATGGACAAACTCGGTGAGGCCTGCGGAATCGGACCCATCGAGATCCGGCAGATCAACGCAGTCAGCCAAGGTTCCGTCCTGGCGACCGGTCAGGTGATCGAGGCGCCGGCTCCGCTCGCCGAGATGCTGGCCAGGGCCGAGGCGATGGAACTGCCTGCCCCGGTCGATGCGTCGGACATCCGTAACCTGCCGGGTGGGGCATCGCAGACCACTCACGGTGAAGGCGTCGTCCGCGGCGTCGGCTATGGCGTCGGCATCAAGAACATCTGCTTCTCCGAAAACTATGACGATTACTCCACTGCGCGAGTGCGTTTGGAAGTCATCGGCGGCGAGGCGACTGCGTTGGTGCACACTGCCGCAGCGGAAGTCGGTCAGGGCCTCGTCACACTCGAGGCGCAGATCGCCCGAACCGAACTCGGAGTGACGAAGGTGGTCATCCATCCCGCGGACACGAAGGTCGGCAATGCCGGGTCCTCGTCGGCGTCGCGTCAGTCGTACATGACAGGCGGTGCAGTCAAGACCGCCTGCGAAGCCGTACGCGACGCAGTATTCGTGCTCGCGGGACTTCACCTCGGGCGCGCTGTGACCGACCTCACTCTCGACGGCGGCAAGATCGTCTCTGCTGCCGACGGTGTGCTGGCGAGCATCGAGGATGTCCTGGGCGAGCGTGTGATCGAGCAGACCCGCGAGTTCCACCACCGGCCCACCAGTGGCATGGATCCCGTGACGGGACAGGGTGCAAGCCATACTCAGCTAGCGCTGTGCGTTCACCGAGCAGTGGTCGACGTCGACGTCGAACTGGGCCTGGTGAAGGTCGTCGAAATGGCGGCTGTCCAGGACGTCGGGAAGATTCTCAACAGACTCTCCCTCGAAGGCCAGATTCACGGCGGATCGGCTCAGGGTCTGGGCCTCGCCGTCATGGAAGAGATCGTCGTCAAAGACGGTCTCGTCAAGAACCCATCGTTCACCGATTACCTCATTCCGACGATTCTCGACATGCCGCCCATGAAGCTGGACATCCTCGAGAACGCAGACCCATTGGCGCCGTACGGTCTCCGCGGCGCCGGGGAACCACCCACTCTGTCGTCCACGCCTGCCGTCGTCGCCGCGATCCGCGACGCAACCGGACTCGCGCTCACCCGCGTCCCGATCCGGCCGGAACACATCGTCAACAGCTGACTCTTTCCTACGACCATGCAGGTAGCGGTGCCGCGCGCCAACTCCCCGGGCCCGACTCCACCTACGCTGCCCCGAGCCACCACAGCCCTGGGAGGGCACTGTCATGACACAGCTCGATTCGTCCAGCACCCGCGAACGGAGTTTGTCTCCGCTCGACAAGTTCTTCTCTATCTCCGTTCGAGGGTCGACCATATCCCGCGAAATACGCGGCGGTGTAACCACATTCGTCGCCATGGCTTACTTGATCGTGCTCATCCCGTTGATCATCGGGGATGCCACCGACGTCACCGGCGCCACACTCGATCCGGCGCAGCTGTCCACCATGGTTGCGTTGTCGGCCGGGCTGACGACGATCCTCATGGGCGTAGTCGGAAACGCGCCGCTGGCAATGGCTGCAGGCCTCGGCGTCACCCCCATCGTCGTGTTCCAAGCCGCGCCGTACATGACATGGCCGCAGGCGATGGGACTGGTGGTGCTCGAAGGCGTCGTGATCGTCATCTTCGCGCTCACCGGAATTCGGCAGCTGATCATGGATGCCATCCCGCTGGTTCTCAAGCAGGCGATCGGTGTCGGAATCGGTGCGTTCATCGCGCTGATCGGACTGGTCGACGCGGGGTTCGTCGGACATCATGAATCGGCCGCTACCGCTGTCACACTGGGTACGTTCGGCAAGCTCGCAGGCTGGCCGGTGTTCGTGTTCTGCGTCGGGCTCGTCGTGATGATCATGCTGTTTGTCAGACGCGTTCCAGGGGCAATGCTGATCGGCATCTTCGTCGCTACCAACCTTGCGATCATCTTGAACTCGATGATCGACATAGACCCCAAGTCGTGGGGACCCGTGGTGCCTCAGGTGCCTGACTCGATTGTCGCTACCCCGCAATTCGGCTTGCTGTTCGAGGTCGACCTGTTCGGCGGATTCGCCCGCGCCGGCGTCGTGACCGCGTCAGTGGTGCTGTTCACGCTGGTGCTCTCGGGATTCTTCGACGCGATGGGCACCATCCTCGGTGTCGGTGAAGAAGCAGGTTTGGTCGACAAGCAGGAAAGATGCCTGGCCTGAGCCGCATTCTGACCGTCGATGGCCTGGGTGCCGTCGTGGGTGGTGCGATCAACGGCTCGGCCAACACCGCTGTCGTCGAGTCCGCTGCAGGCGTCACCGAGGGTGCCCGTACCGGGTTGGCCAGTATCGTGACCGGCGGGCTCTTGACCAGTCTGATCTTCTTCACTCCGCTGGCCGGCGTAGTACCTGTCGGTGCGGCAGCACCCGCACTCGTCCTGGTCGGTGCACTGATGATGACCCACGTGCGCAAGATCGACTGGGAGAACACCGAGATCGCTATTCCCGCCTTTCTGACTATCGTCCTGATGCCGTTCACCTACTCGATCACGGTGGGTGTCGCCGCGGGGGTGATCGCGTACACGCTGATCCGAGTGGCGAAAGGTAAAGTGCGTCAGACTCACTGGCTTCTCTACGTGATGTCGGCTATCTTCTTCGTCTACTTCGCTCTGCACCCGATCGAAGAGGCTCTCGGTATTTCGTGATGCGTGATATCGCAACGAGGTTGGCGCAATGGCAGTCCGATTCGATGCCGTACGCACTGGCCACAGTCATTTCCGTCTCCGGCAGCGCGCCTCGCCTGCCGGGGGCGGCGATGGCCGTCAGTGCGGACGGCGAAGCGGTGGGCAGCGTGTCCGGCGGGTGCGTCGAGAGTGCCGTCTACGAGCTGTGCCGTGAGGTGCTCTCGAGCGGACGGTGTGTCCGGACGAGCTTCGGGTACAGCGACGATGACGCTTTCGCGGTCGGGTTGACGTGTGGTGGTGTGATCGAGGTGTTCGTGTCCTGCGCTGTTCCCGGATCTGTCGTCGACGCTCTTGTTCGCGGCGAGTCGGTGGCGACTGCTCAAGTTCTCGACGAGTCCGGATCCATGCTCATGGTCGGAGGAATCGGTGCTTCTGGCACAACGGGATTCGCCGACCTGGACACCGTCCTCGCTGACGAGGCCCTGGCCATGCTCGATTCCGGGGCCTCGGGTATTCGATCGGTGCGCTGTCGGCCGGATCTGGAGGTGTTCGTGTCGTCGTATGCATCGAAACCACTGCTGTTGATCTTCGGCGCCATCGATTACGCGGGCGCACTTGCCCGGCTCGGTTCGTTCCTCGGCTACCGCGTGACGGTGTGCGATGCGCGGCCCGTGTTCGCCACCCCAGCTCGGTTCCCGGACGCCGACGAGGTCGTCGTGGAGTGGCCGCACAGCTACCTGGCTCGCACCGAGGTGGATTCGCGAACCGTTGTATGCGTTCTGACCCACGATGCGAAGTTCGATGTGCCGCTGTTGAAGGTGGCGCTGCGTTTGCCGGTCGCGTTTGTCGGTGCGATGGGTTCTCGCCGAACGCATGTAGATCGGTTGCGTCGGCTGCGGGAGGTGGGGCTCGAGGAGGCGGAGTTGGCGCGGCTGAGGTCGCCTATCGGGCTCGACCTCGGGGCGCGAACGCCGGAGGAGACAGCAGTGGCGATTGCAGCCGAGTTCGTCGCGGTTCGCAGGGGCGGAAGCGCTGTCCCCCTTGCGGCATCCAGCGGACCGATCCACCATGACTACGCGGCTTCGCCGTCGGTGTTCGCATAGTTCGGTCCGGCTGTCGTTGCCCGCTCAGTTCGATCGGCTGCTCTCAACCCGCAATCGAACGATGTCTGAGAATGGCTGTAGCCGAGATGAATTCCCCGCTAGCAGGTTCTCACCTGAATGTCTGGGAATACTTGATTGCGTTTGGTCGATGGGGCCTCTCACTGACGTGCCGAAATCAGTGCGGCCGGGCTCGGGGCCTGCCAACGTGTGGTTCATTGTTCGACAGCCTTTTGAGGCGTCGTCGGGCTCGATGGTCGTCGCAAGCGACGTTTACTCGGTCGGTGTCGTAACGGTAGAACGCGAGCAGTCTCCTATCCATCACCCGCCGCCATAGTGGCGGCACGAGGGCGCACACGATCATTACGGCGTATCCGGCGGGCAATTGCGGTGCAGTGTCCACTGTTTGCAGCGCCTGGTAGCGCCGGACTGGGTTGGTGTGGTGGTCACTGTGTCGTTGCAGGTGGTAGAGGAAGAGATTGGACCACAAGTGATCGCTGTTCCAGCTGTGCTCGTGTGAGCACCGCTCGTAACGCCCGCCGGGTCGCTTCTGCCGGAGGAGTCCGTAGTGTTCGAGATAGTTGGCTGCCTCGAACAGGACAACCGCAACGACGGACTGCAAGAGTAGGTATGGCGCAATGGACCAACCGAACCCTCTCTGCCAGGATCAAGTGAGACACTTACAGCAAACGAAGTGCACACCCTGAGGGCATGACTGGAGCATCACCGATGAGCAGCCCGAAGCCCGTACCGCCGGACAAGTCGATCGACCCCGCACCGAAAGCAACCCGCCGTACTTTCACCACCGAGTACCGCAACAAGATCATCGACGAATACCGCGCAGCCCCGTTCGGCGAGAAATCGGCGGTTCTACGCCGCGAAGGCCTCTACCAGTCGCAGCTGCGTGAATGGTCCGCTACCCGAGACAACACCACGCCTGCAGACACGACTGAGCGACGTAAAGACAAGAGTCGCAATACTATCGACGCAGCCGACCGCAAAGAATTCGACCGACTCAGCAGACGTAACGCGCACCTCGAGAAGCAGCTGACGCAGACGGAGGCCGCGCTGGAGATCATGGGAAAACTGCATGTGCTCTTGGAGTCGATCTCCGAGAGCACGGGCACACCGATGCCGCCGACCACGCCCTTGACACCACCTTCGACGAACTCCGTGCCGCCTCGGTCCCGACGAGAACGGCGTGCACGCTGATCGGTCGCTCCCGCGCCACCCACTACCGCCGCCGGCAACCACCTGTTCTGGGCCCCAAGCAACGCCGCAGCGTCCCCGACAACGGGCAGGCACTCACGGCCGCTGAACGCGCACAGGTGTTGGCGGTGATCAACTCCGACAGCAATGCTGACCTCGCGATCTGTCAGATATACGCCCGCGAACTCGACGAAGGAAACTACTGGTGCTCAACCTCGACGATGTACCGCATCGCCTCCGCTGCCGGGCAGAACCGTGAACGACGACGCCTGGCCACACACCCGCCGAAGGTCAAACCCGAACTCCTCGCAAACGGACCCTCGCAGGTCTGGTCCTGGGACATCACCAAGCTACGAGGACCATCCAAGGGCGTCTGGTTCCACTTGTACGTCCTGATCGACATCTACTCCCGCTACACCCCGTCCTGGATCGTCTCATCCCACGAAAGCGCTGATCTAGCTGAAGAATTCATCGCCGAAGCTATCGAACGCAACGGCGCGACACCACACACCGTCCATGCCGATCGCGGAGCGTCGATGACCTCGGGTCTCGTGTCGGAACTACTGACGTTTCTCGGAGTCGTCCGATCCCATTCACGACCCAGAGTGTCCAACGACAATCCGTTCTCCGAAGCCCAGTTCAAAACGTTGAAGTATCTGCATGACTTTCCGAAATCGTTTGCCACCCTTGATGATGCCCGAACTTTCCTGGAGGGATTCTTCAACGAGTACAACCACATTCATCACCACTCCGGCATCGGATGGCATACCCCGGCATCGGTACACTTCGGGACCGCGGAGGCGATCGACGAAGCCCGCCAGATCACACTCACCGCAGCATTCGCCGCCAACCCTGCCCGATTCTCGACTCGGCCGACACCACCGAAGATCCCGCACGTCGTCTACATCAACGAACCAGCACTCGAAATCCAGATCAACTGAACGCCCGGTGTCTCACTTGACTTGATTTATTCCGGAACGTGGTCAGTAAACCGCAGTGCAATACGACGACGAGCGCGGTGGCATTGAACAGGTGATTGCGCAGTGACCACCGGCTTCGCTTTTGTCGGCGCATGCGTTTGGACTCCAACGTCCACGCCGATCTGAGTCCTCCCGCGATGCTTCGAGGTAAGAAGCGCCAGAAGGATTCTCCGAACCGAGCGGTGGCCGGATCCTCAGGAGTGGCGACGCGGATGTGGTGACCGTGATTGTGCTCGACGTAAAAGTGCACGTACCCGGCCTGTGCGAGCGTGACCTTGGACATCCACTGCTCGACGGCTTCGGTCTTGTGGCCGAGCTCGTGGGCGGCGTTGATACCGACCCCTCCCACAACCCCCACGGTCAGAGCGAGCGCGATGCGTTCGGGAATGCCCAAAGGACCGTGGGCCCAGAGCCAGCCCGCCGCGAAGAGTCCGGCGTACTGAAGAGGCAAGAAAGCATAGATACACCAGCGGTAGTAGCGGTCCGCTTCGAGCCCGGCAAGTGCACTGTCCGGCGGGTTGGATCGATCGGTGCCACAACCGAGATCGACCAACGGAATGACAATTCCCATAAGGAACAGGCCGAACGCCCAGAACACACCGAGATCGAAAGCCCACACCGACGCCCATGCCAAGAAAGGCGAGAGCGGGATCAAGAGCCCCAATGGCCACAAGAACCGTTTGTGATCGACCCAGACGCTCGAATTGTCAACAGCTGACGGTTGGACGCCGGGTTGTGAAAGCGGCTTGGAACGCAGCATATTCCGGCGTATCACGTACAAGAACCCTTCGTGCAATGCGTTGTGGGGATGAGGACCGCGGATCAGCGAGATCGAGGGCGTGCGGTGAAGCAGCCCTCCCAGTGGTGTGAGTAGTTGCCGGCATACGCGTGTTGCGGCTGTGCACAAAGTCGGCGTCGGACGGAACACCGTTTACCCAAGAACCACAACTGGGAACAGAAACAAAAGGCTCCAAAGCGCTTCCGGTCGGCATTCATACCGGACTATGAAGACCCAAACCCTCGTACTTCGACGATACTGCACCATATGTGCGCTTCTGCTCTCGCCGCTACGGGACGATTCAGTGTTTCCGGCAGTCAGCGCTCTGTCGAACTTCTCCAATCGAGCGCTTACCAGGTGATATACGCTCCGGTATCCCGTGATTTCCGGTCGATAATCCCCGCTAGTGCTACTTCTCACACGAATTCCTCGTCGGAGTAGCACTGCTGGTTTTACAGGTTCGTCGGTCGACGAGGGCTGACTTCACGTCGATACCGCAGACAAAGGGTCGAGCACCAAGGTTTGTGGTTTGCCCTGCCATGTCTGTCAATGCTGAACCCGCAACGAGGATTGGGTGCAGTGGTTCGAAATATCTCCCCGACGTGACCTCCGGTCCGTAATGCGGCCTAGAATCCGAACCGAGGTACGCATTCGAATCGGTGCACCGCAAGGATGTAAAACAAATCGGAATTGTGTAAACACCTGAATGTTTGGTGAGTGTGGGGGTTAATGTCGGGGCGCCAGTCGCTTTTTCCTGGGTGTTTCTCGAACGCTCCTCCCGTCGAGGTGCTTTGCGCTCGGCAGAGCTGGCGAATCGTGACGCGCTCGTTATGGACATGACCTATCGTTAGCGGCGGCTTTCGCTTGGTTTCCGCGTGCAGCGTTACTGCACGTGCACCGATCGATGGCCGAATACATCTCTGGGTATGCATCGCGTCCGCGTCCGCCGCTGACCACTAGATCGAAGGTAAAACAATGAGCAGCCGCCACACAGCAGCACCCGCAAAACCCAAGACCAACGCACTAGCCGTTGTCAGCCTTGTTGTCTCGATCTTGTCGTTCTTCACTTTCGTGTTCATCCTGTCCATCGTCGGGATCGTGACCGGAACAATCGCAAAACGTCAGATTGCGGCATCGACCGACGGCGGTGCAGGACTGGCGAAAGCTGGGGTGATCATCGGTTGGATATCACTTGTCTGGGGCATCGTCGGTGTCATCGCCTTGGCCGTCTTCCTGAACAACTGAACCTCGTAGACCTTCGGCCGCCAGCCCGACGACCGGCATCGGATCGTCGATTCAGCTCGCCCGCTGGTAGTTCCCCACCCATACGAAAGGCCCCAACATGTTTCGTAAAACCGCTCTTGTCTTTGCAGTCTCGGCTTCCGCCCTGTTCGTCGGTGCATGCGGTGACACCACCCCCACCGAGACAGCACCCACGACCACCGCAACCACCACCAGCGTTGTGCCGAGTTCTTCGACGCAGCCACCTGCCGCTCCAGCGTCCCCAGTTCCTCTGAATCCACAATCGACTGCACCGCAGAACAGCGGTGGTGCAACGATGCAGGACCCGCAAGGCGGTCCTGGAGTTGTTCCCTGTGAGGGAACCATCTGCACCAATCCCAATCACGGTGCAGGACCTGACCCTGAGGGCAACGGGGGTGCGGTGATGGAGAACCCGAACGGCGACGGCTCGGTCGTTCCGTGCGAAGGAACCATCTGCACGAACCCCGACCACGGTGCAGGAACCGATCCTGAGGGCAACGGTGGCGCGGTGATGGAGAACCCGAACGGCGACGGCTCGGAGGTTCCGTGCGAGGGAACGATCTGCACCAACCCCAACAACGGTGCAGGTAGTTGATGCGCGGCGCTGACACGAAACGATGAACGAAGTCGACCCCGCCCGGCACCGGACTGCATCGATGGTCCTTGCCGTGGCGGGGCTTCTTGCGGTCGGATGCGACGACGCAGCGTCGTCTGCCGTGGATTCGACGGCGCCCCACTCGGCACCGCATCAGATCGCAGCCGAGACGTTCTGCGATCGTGTCGCGAGTCCAGTCCGCGAAGCAGTACGTTTCGTCAGCGTACGGGGGACCACGAGAAATGCCGTCGAGTGCGGTGAGGCGGTGGCAATTGCCGCCGACTATTTGTCCGAGCAGCGGAACACACACCTGGCAGATATCGACGGGTGGTCCTGCCGCGGTGAGCGCGACCGAGGCAACGACGTGTCGAACAGCTGCCGCAAGAACGGTGTTCTGATCGTCATGCGCACAACAGGTCCCTGACCGATCTCTTCGAGAGAACATATTTTGCCGCTTGATTCGTACTGGAACACCGGCCTGGCATTCGCCGGGGTAGGTGTCGCCCTGCTTTACCTAGTCCGATGGTCGGTCGATCGCCCGATCGGACTCTTCGTACGGTCGATCGCGGCGGTATTTCTCTCCGGTAGCGCAATCTTGCTTCTGGGATTGGTCTCGGGTGACCGTCCGATCGCGAGTGAAGTCATATCGTCGGCGACTACTGCGGTTGTCATCACAAGCCTCGTCATCGCTTCTCCCTTCGGTCGCCTCTCCGAACCGATCGAGGACGAGGACATGTGGAGTGAGTACTGAAGATGTGGCAGTTCAACGACATCAATCGTGATGTCCCCGGTTTGGTCGCCGCGATCAGGCTGTGCCGGATCCGCTCCGAGGACCCTTCGATACTGCACATGTGTCCAGATTCCGTTCTCTCTGTCGGGGCGAGATCACGAGGTGGGTGCGGAGGCAGCGACAGGAGCGCGACTCTGCCATTCTGAGAGTAGTAGAGGGTCTTGAAGTTCCATCCAGGCTACGACGTCGGCGTATGTAGCGCAGTAGGTTTCGGGTAGTGCGCACACGGAATCCATGAACTCAGCCGTGGCCGGGTTGAAGGCGTTGCCGTTCCAGTCGTTGAAATGGTTGGCGATCACCAGCGGAGCACGATTGCCGTTGTAGGCTTCGTCGAACATGAACCCGTAGGTACCGGCGGCAATTGCTGCGGCTCGTTCAGCGGTGTGAGGTTCTTCTTTGGCTCCATTGAGCGTGTACCAAAAGTTGTAATCGAGTGCGGTCTGGCGCTTGCCGAGTGGCGGCGAGTACACGTAGGGAATCGGGAACTCCCAAATTCCGTCGATCTTCTCTGGCCACACGATGCCGGCCTGACTCGCCGGCATCGACGAATCCCAGGTCATCGAGAACTGATGCCACGCGGGGATGAGTTGGTCGAGCCTTCCTTCCAGGCATTGGGTGCGGCCACCGCGTACATTGTCGGGGCCGAACAAAAGGTCCTCGCCTGCACCGATGTCGTTGTTGGTCCGCCAGTTGACCATCAAGGAGAAGAACTGGTCGAGTTCGTGAATCCAGTCTTCGCTTGTCCACTGATTTCCGTGGTAGCCGCCTCCTTGGCAGAAGTGGCCGACGTAGTGTGTGCCCAGTTCGTGGCCGCCGAGCCAGGTGCGATTGAGGTATCGAACCTGCTCGATTACGTCACTTTCATCGCCGCCGAAACCGATTGCCGCCTGACCTGGACGATGACCGGGGCCCTGGTAGTGGCGTGAGTTGTCGTCGGTCAAGAAATAGAGACCGGTCATCAGTGCCGAGAATCGAGCACCGACGCGTTCGGCTGTTTCGAGAAACATATCCCAGTTCGGCGTCAGGCCGACCCCGTCGAACGAGAAGAGTACGAACTGCGGCGGCTTGTCACCGTGCGCGAGCCGAGTCATCGGAACATTGGTTGCCGGGCGAACAACAACAGGGCGTGGTTCCGGCGTTGGATCGTGTGCCGGCGTCGATTCGCTCGTCAGTCCGGCCGTGGTGTTGTTGGGGTTCTCTGCTTTTTCGAGGGCGCGACCGTCGATGGTGCACGCAGCAACGACAGTGATCGATAGCAGGAGCGCGGCCGCTCTCGCCATGGCGCGCAACCCGTTCGTGGTGTCCATTGCTCCCTTGTGTAATCGTGTGGGCGCCAGCCGACATATGCTGGTGCAGTTCGATTCTCGTCCGGCTGAGCGGAGAGAAGTGTTCTTCGTCATCGGTGATGGCCGCGGCCCATCTGGTTCGCGTTGCTAGATGAATCCGCCGAGGCGGGAATCGTGCGCGCACTGGTGGTTCTAGGTGTGACCGTAACGTGCAGGCCGTGCAGGCCGTGCAGGCCGTGCAGCATCGGCTGCAGGAATGCCGAACCGACGCGGTGTTCAAGTGCGGTCTAACCTGCACGGCGTCGTCGAAGATGGTTCGGACGAGACGGTCGAGGCGTCGAATGTCCATTCGAGGCGTGTTCGGTGATTAGGCCGCTCAGCTCACGGTGTTCATCCGGGATTGGATTACTTCCGCTACTGGGGCTGACGAGTTCGCGAACGAGGCGAGACGCTGTGTGCTGAAGCCATATCGCCTGCATCGGAGCGAGTGGTCCGTCCTTGATCGGCACAACGACGACTTGTCCACGATGGTGGGGCCCGGGCTCCTCTGTCACGAACGCGAACCCTTTCGCCCCGATCACGGTCGACGTCGGAAGTACGCCCCGCATGCGGGTGGTTGTCAGGCGTGGTTCGAATCCTGCGCCACGACACACGGACACCAGAAAGTCCGTGTATGCCGAGGAACCTGGTGCACCGGACACGATCAGAGTGTCCTCCGTGAGGTCGCCCAAGGATAGTACGGGTCGCCGTGCATGCCGATGCGACGCCGCGACAACGACTCTCAGTGGTGTGTACGAAACGATCTTTGTCGTCATCGCAGTAGGAGTGGTCGGGTCTCGGCGGTACGCGACATCAATCGTGCCGGCTTTCAGCGCTGCGGCGATCTCCTCGGCGAGCAGGTGACGTACGGTGATGGTCGCCAGAGGCCACCGGCGCCGTAGTGGGGCTGTGAGGTCGAACAGTTCGTTCGAGGACACATCGGGCGTGTATCCGACTGCAAGATGGTCGCCTCCTTCGGCGGCGCTTTCTTGGGTCGCGCGAGCAAGTGATCGGCTTGCGTCGAGGAGTGACTGTGTTCCTTCGAAGAGTCTCGTCCCTGCGGGCGTCAGCGTCATCTTTCGACCCGACCGCTCGAATAGTCTGACTTTCAGATCTCGTTCGAGGGTCTTGATGGTGCTGCTGACCGCTTGTTGGGTGAGGTGGAGGCTGGCTGCGGCGCGGGTAATGCTCAGTTCGTCGGCGACAGCAGCAAACTGCCGCAGTCTATGCATATCGAGAGTCGGGTCACCCAGCATCGAAGTGCCGAACAGTCGTCGGTGAACTGCGCAGATCGCGCGCACCTGGCGGACGTGTTCGCCGATCTGCGCGAAAGTAGGATCCTGAGATGGCCATAGCCACAAGGTCCTACGTACCACTCGTTACATTCATGGCCTAATATCTACTTGTATCAATCGGTACAGTCAAGTCATGGCGCGTTCCTCTGACCAAACGAAGCGAGCTAAATTGCTCGACGACATAGTCGACTATGTACGCGAACATGGGGTCTCCGACCTGTCGCTTCGGCCGCTGGCCGCCGGGTTGGGCACCAGCTCACGCATGCTGTTGTACTACTTCGGTACGAAAGAGGAACTTCTGAAAGAGGTGCTGCTTCGGGCGTCGAACGTCGACCTCGGCGAGAATTGGATGCGCGAGGTCACCGACGTGAACGGCTTGCGTCTGCACCTGTGGTTGTTCTGGAAGGCCGCGTCCGTCACGGAGATGAGCGGTTCGAGATTGTTCGTGGAGATGGTCGGACTCGCATCGGTCGGCGAGGGGGTCTATCGCGAGATCGCCAGTGCAGGTATTGCGAGCGTGGCGGAGTCCATAGCCGAGGCGATGATTAGGTGTGGCTGTGGTCGAGATCGCGCCCTGGCGAATGGGACTCTGGCCATATCGGGGCTTCGGGGTCTGTTCGAGGATCGTTTGATCAATGACGCGTTCGAACGAACGGAAAGTTCGGCTGAGAAACTCATCGACTTTCTTGTTCGGGACGTCGAGGCGGCAATCGCAGAGAACAAAGAATTGTTGTAGCACAACAAATTGCATTTGTGGTCGATTGTGCCGCGACGGCCGTTTCGGACAGCGGACGGGGAGGCCGATAACGACGGGGTGCGGCGGAGGGGCGCTGCGATGCGGTGACGAGGGGGATGACCCGGCGGGATGTGGGCACGTCTGTGAGTCGACCGTCTCCTGGAGCGTCGAGAGCCATACAAATATTGGCCAACAAGCCTTTTGGAGGGTCAGGTCGTGCGCTGAAAGTCTTGTGGCGAAGGGCCGTCTTCTATCTTCTGAGCCTGCCCGCCCTATTTGAAACTGCGCCATCTCTCGTACCACGGATCGTGCGAGAACGCCGCGACGGTATTTGTGGGAGTGCATTCACGGGCGTAGGCAAGTACTTTTCTTTCAACTAACGTTCACGTTAGCCTTCCTTTCGAGGCAGAGACAGGTCTTTCGTTTGTCTATCTCGGTTTCGCCTAAAGAAGTTTCGACCAATCGGCTCCGGCCACACGACACTCAAGTTCAGCCTTCGAGGAGCATTTGTGCCTGAAGTACTTACCGGACGTCTGGCCCTCATTACGGGCGCCAGCGGCGCGATCGGTTCGGCAATCTCCCGTCGCTTCGTCGACGAAGGAATTGCGGTTGCGCTGCTCGCGCGCAATACCCGACGTCTGGAGCGACTGGAGGACCAGCTCGGCAATCCCGACCTGACATTCAGGGTGCGCGCCGACGTCACCGAGCCGTTCGACCTCGTCGAAGCGCGCGACGCGATCCGGGACCGGTTCGGTCGAGATCCAGACCTTCTTGTCATCAGCGCGGGATTGTTCCTAGCCTCGTCGTTCGAGAACGCCATCCCCTCCGAGTGGAACACCATGATCCGCACGAACGTGGAGGGTGTGCTGCAAACGATCCAGACCTTCACCGACGGATTGATGGCAGTTGGAGACGCGCGCCTGCCGGCCGACATTGTCGTCATCGGGTCGGCGACCGCCGAGAAGCGCACGACCGCATTCGCCGTGTTCTCGTCGATCTCGGTGGCGATCGCGCAGCTCGCGAAGCACCTGCGAGACGAGTTCGGTAGCAAAGGAGTGCGCGTGCACCATGTGGCGCCCTACTACGTGACCTCGCAACTAGGCTCCGAGATGGCCGAGTCGGCGGTGTTCGAGGAAGTTCAGTCGTGGTTCGAGGACTACGAATCGATCGCCCCGAGTTCCGTCGCCGATCTTGTGTGGTTGATGACGGCGCTGCCGATACGAGCCAATCTGGCCGAAGCGACGATCCGGGCGGCGAACAGCTGACATGACGATCCCGATGCAGACCCGTCTGCGCCGCATAGCGGCGTCCGAAAGCTCGAGCGCTATCGCTCTACTCGCTGCTACCTTGCTTGCGATAGCCTGGGCGAACTCCTCACCGGAGAGCTACGACCACTTCTGGCACACCTACATTGGCATCGACGTCGGCAGTGTGGGGCTGGAAATGTCGTTGCAGCATTGGGTCAACGACGCCGTCATGGTGCTGTTCTTCTTCCTCGTCACCCTCGAAGTGAAGAAGGACTTCGTATTGGGCGACCTGCGCGACTGGCACCAGGCAAGTCTCCCCGTCGTCGCTGCATTGTGCGGACTCGCGGTGCCGGCGGTGATTTTCGTGCTCATCACCGCCGGCACCCCGGATGTCGGAGCCTGGGGCGTCGTGATTTCGACCGACACCGCATTCGTGGTCGGCATCCTTGCTGCGTTCGGCTCCCGACTGCCGGTACAGCTACGCGTATTCCTTCTCACGCTCGCCGTCGTCGACGATGTCGGTGCACTGATCGTGATCGCGATCGTCTACACCGATTCTCTCGACGTCGCCTGGCTCGCAGTGGCTGTGGGAGTTTCCACGGTTGTCTATCTGGTCCAACGGTTCCGGGTATGGCGGGGCGCTGTCTACGGTGTGCTCGGCGTCATTCTTTGGTTCGCCATCCTCCAGTCTGGAATCCATGCCACGATCGCCGGGGTTGTGCTTGCGTTGCTGTTGCCGGTGTTCCCGCCGAAACGCGATCGCGTGGATCGAGCAGAGACCCTCACTCAGGGGTTCAGACGAACACCGAACGCCGAGAAGGGACGAGCTGCCGCCGAGGGGATCCTCAGTGCCGTGTCGGTCAACGACCGATTCCAGCTCTCGTTTCACCGCATTGTCGGGTTCGTGGTAGTGCCGGTGTTCGCCCTCGCCAACGCCGGTGTGGTGATCACCTCGGAATCGCTGCAGCACGCGTTCAGCTCGACGCTGACGTGGGGCGTGATCATCGGCCTCGTCGTCGGCAAGTTCATCGGGGTGACGGCATCGGCCCTTCTCGGCCGTATCGTGGGCGTCGGTGAACTCCCGCCGGCGCTGCACGCCCGCCATATCGCCTCGGGGTCGCTGCTGACAGGAATCGGTTTCACGATCTCGTTGTTCATCGTGGACCTCGCCATCGACGACCCGGTCGCACAGTCCGACGCGCGCATCGGCATCATCACGGCTTCCCTCGTCGCCGCGTTGGCAGCGATCGTCGCACTGTGGTGTACGGCACGGTTCGACGCCGCGCATGCCCCGGGACGAATCGAGTTGGTGCGTCGGATAGATCCTCGGCGGGATCATGTCGTGGGGCCGGACGACGCTGTCTACACGCTGGTGGAGTATGGCTCGTTCGGCAGTCTCGACGATCTGGGCACACAGGAGATTCTCGACGAGGTGATCGCCGAGTTCGAGGGCGACATCATGTTCGTCTTCCGGCATATCCGTCCGGATGCGGCGGGCGCGCCGGAGCAGACCGCCGAAGCCCTCGAAGTCGTTGCCTCTCAGTCGCCGCGGCTGTTCTGGAGTATGCGTCGAGATCTCAACCGTATAAGCGAGGAGAGCGCGCTTGACGTTCGCTCTCTGCTGCGTGCCACTGTCAACGTCGGGGCGAACCTCTCGCGGATGGAGAACGATCTGCGCCGCGGCGCGCGGCGCGCGCGGGTGCAGGAGGACTTCCTCGATGCCGAGAGCATGGGCTTGACGAAGGGGCCTGTGCTGTTTGTCAACGGCGTGATCTACACCGGCCCGATGGAGGCGGACGCCGTCATCGCCGAGCTGCGCGCGACGTTGCCCGCTGCGCGTGCAGCCGGCGTAACCCGCCCTATTGGCAAGGAAACCGTCGACAACGAGAGGGCGAGAACCCAGTGAGCGAACGCAGTATTCACGTCGTCAGCGGCGGCGCGTCGGGGATCGGTCTGGCGATCGTGCATCGATTGCTCGCGCGGGGTGACGAGGTTGTGGTCGTAGACCGGTCGCCCGCTCCCGATGAGCTCGGCCGGGACGGTGTCACGTATTTCCAGCAGGACGTCTCCGACTTGGTGGGTGTCGCAGCTGCAGCGACCCGCATCCTGAACCAATACCCGCGCGTCGCCTCGGTGGTGGCGTCCGCGGGCCTAGAGCGTGTCTCTTAAATTGGGTCCGTTTTCGTTTTCATCGCCGGGCGGTGGTTGTGGTTGCGGGAGTGCAGAACTGCCGCGCACAGGACAACGCCCCCGAGGAATGTCATGGCGTACTTGTCATATCGAGTGGCCACACCACGCCACTGTTTGAGCCGCCCGAAGCCACGCTCGACGGTGTTGCGGTGCTTGTACATCGTCGGATCGAAACCCGGTGGACGACCACCGGCGGACCCCTTGTCGGCCCGTCGCTGCTTCTGGTCGCTGCGCTCGGGAATGGTGTGTTTGATCTTGCGGCGACGCAGTTCGGTGCGGGTACTGGGATGGGTGTACGCCTTGTCGGCGAGCAATCGGTAGTCCTGGTCCCCACCGGCAGCTCGGTGGGCATCGAGCAACGGCACCAACTGTGGATTGTCCCCGGCTTGCCCACCGGTCAGCAGCATCGTCACCGGCGAGCACGTCAGGTCGGTCAGTGCATGGATCTTCGTGGTGAATCCTCCGCGAGATCGACCCAACGCGTGGTCAGCGGGTTCGTCGACGGATTTCTTGTAATTCGACAAGGCCCCCTGTGAGAGTGTCGGCTCGCGCACCGGCCGCATGCTGATGCGCCCGGACGCTGGTCGAGTCGATCGAGAGCACCGCCCCGATATCGCCGTCGAGTTCTTCCGGGTCGAGACCGAACACCTCGGCCACCGCGGCAAGCATCTCGTCGTAGGTGCCATCGAAGGACCATCGGTGGTGGCGTTTCCACACCGTCTGCCACGGACCGAAGTCCTCCGGCAGATCTCGCCACGGACACCCGGTACGGAATCGGTATGCGATGCCCTCCAGAATTCGCCGGTGCTCGGCGAACCGCCGCCCACGTTTTCCCACGTCGGTGGGTATCACTGGCTCGACGATCTCCCAGAACTCGTCACTGATCACTCCCACGCGCGTCATCGAAATATCATCGCTGACAGCACCTCTCAAATTTGGGAGACACGCTCTAGAGCGTGTCTCTTAAATTGGGTCCGTTTTCGTTTTCATCGCCGGGCGGTGGTTGTGGTTGCGGGAGTGCAGAACTGCCGCGCACAGGACAACGCCCCCGAGGAATGTCATGGCGTACTTGTCATATCGAGTGGCCACACCACGCCACTGTTTGAGCCGCCCGAAGCCACGCTCGACGGTGTTGCGGTGCTTGTACATCGTCGGATCGAAACCCGGTGGACGACCACCGGCGGACCCCTTGTCGGCCCGTCGCTGCTTCTGGTCGCTGCGCTCGGGAATGGTGTGTTTGATCTTGCGGCGACGCAGTTCGGTGCGGGTACTGGGATGGGTGTACGCCTTGTCGGCGAGCAATCGGTAGTCCTGGTCCCCACCGGCAGCTCGGTGGGCATCGAGCAACGGCACCAACTGTGGATTGTCCCCGGCTTGCCCACCGGTCAGCAGCATCGTCACCGGCGAGCACGTCAGGTCGGTCAGTGCATGGATCTTCGTGGTGAATCCTCCGCGAGATCGACCCAGCGCGTGGTCAGCGGGTTCGTCGACGGATTTCTTGTAATTCGACAAGGCCCCCTGTGAGAGTGTCGGCTCGCGCACCGGCCGCATGCTGATGCGCCCGGACGCTGGTCGAGTCGATCGAGAGCACCGCCCCGATATCGCCGTCGAGTTCTTCCGGGTCGAGACCGAACACCTCGGCCACCGCGGCAAGCATCTCGTCGTAGGTGCCATCGAAGGACCATCGGTGGTGGCGTTTCCACACCGTCTGCCACGGACCGAAGTCCTCCGGCAGATCTCGCCACGGACACCCGGTACGGAATCGGTATGCGATGCCCTCCAGAATTCGCCGGTGCTCGGCGAACCGCCGCCCACGTTTTCCCACGTCGGTGGGTATCACTGGCTCGACGATCTCCCAGAACTCGTCACTGATCACTCCCACGCGCGTCATCGAAATATCATCGCTGACAGCACCTCTCAAATTTGGGAGACACGCTCTAGGCCTCTCACAGAGGTTCGAGGACTCGCCGATCGAAGATTGGTCGGCGGTGCTCGATACGAACGTCGCCGGCACGGTCGCTCTGGTGCAGGGGCTCGTGCCCGGTCTCGCGCGCGAGGCCGAGTTGTCCGGGCGCGCCGACGTTCTCACGATCGGCTCGATAAGCGACGAGAATTCCTACGACGGTGCGACGATCTATGGCGTGGCATCGGCGGCACTGAAAGCCTTCGCAACACATCTGCGCCGTGAGCTACGGCCGCAGCGGATCAGGGTCGCCAACATCGCCCCCGGTTACGTGCGCTCGCCGTGGGCCGAGGATCTATCGCTCACCGCTGACGACTACGCACGCCTGGGCCCTGACCTCATCGCCATCGAGGACGTTGCCGAGATCGCCGACTTCGTCCTGCGACAACCCGCGGGCGTAGCCGTGCACGAACTCGTTGTCGTCTCGACCAAACAGGGTTGGGGGTAGCGGGCCGCGACCGGACTGACCCTCGCCCCGGAGTAGCCCGCACTCCGGGGCGAGGGTGTCTCGTCCGCTGCCTCAGCCGCGTACTGCGCTCGCGACGTCGGGGAACGCTGCGGGCACGTAACCGCCGTGCGCCTGCTCCCCTCGGACAAGCTCGCCCGAGCCGGTCTCGGCGGTGCCGAGCACGCCCCACGGGTCCACGATCCGTACGTCGTGGCCGTCGATGTAGAGGCGGCGAATGCCCTCGAGCAGCATGCGTCTGGCGATGTCGTTGGCGCGGTGCACGCGGTCGAGGTCGACGACGACGGGTGTATCGCCCACAGGCTCCTGCGCGAAGCCGCGCAGGACGCGCTCGGCCTCTATGAAGTGGAGGTCGCCCGAGATTTCGTGCACCGCAGCGCTCTCGCGTACCAGTCGGCGGGACACCGAGTGCGCGGACTCCACCGGGGCCATGAGGTGCAGACCCAGGTCGTGGTTCATGCGTTCGAACATGCGCACGCCGCGGGTGCTGTTGCCGTGCGCATCGAGCCGGGGCGAGAACACAGCGATGCCGACTTGGCCTGGCAGCACGCCCATGAGGCCACCGGCAACACCGCTCTTCGCGGGGATACCGACCGAGGTCAGCCAATCGCCCGCGGAGTTGTACATCCCGCACGTCGCCATGACACTCAACACCTGCAGGTTGACGGCGGGGTCGAGTACCTGATCGCCGTCAGGTGTCTTGCCGCCTGCGGCGAGCACCGATGCCATGCGGGCGAGGTCGCGCACCGTCACCGAAACCGAGCATTGCCGGGTGTAACCGCGCACCACGTCGGCGGGGTCGCCTTTGAGTGTTTTGACCGTGCGCAGCATGTACGCAAGCGCCATGTTGCGGTCTGCTTCGGAAAGCTCGGACTCGAAAACGTCCTCTGCGATCGAAAGCCGACGGCCCGCGAGGCGACTGTAGAGATCGAGGATGCGTTCGACGCGCGCATCGGCGTCGTCGCCACTCACGAGCGCGTGGGATGCGATCGCGCCCGCGTTGATCATCGGGTTTCTCGGCCGGCCGGTATCGGGGTCCAGGGAGATTTCGTTGAATGCGTCGCCGGACGGCTCGACATCGATGCGTTCGAGTACTGCGTCGAGGCCCTGGTCGGCAATCGCGAGCGCGTATGTGAACGGCTTCGAGATCGACTGAATCGTGAACTCCGTGTCGGCATCACCCGCCACGTACACCTCGCCGTCGAGCGTGGCAACCGCGACTGCGAGCCGGTCTGGGTCGGCATTCGCAAGCTCAGGGATGTACGAGGCGACCTCGCCCGCGTCCTCGCCGACGGATTCGAGCAACAGGTGAAGGTAATCGATCATAGGCGTCTGCACGTTCACAATTATCCCACAGATCGTAATGGCGGCGGTGCTCGTCGGAGTACAAGCGCGACCTCGCCGGTATCGAAAGATTGGACTATCTGCAAGTCAGGTCCCGACATTGCAGTTGTTGTCAGTCAATGAGTTTCAGCCCCGTCAGGCCCCCGACGCGCACCCCCCCTTGCGCTTGGCGCCACGTCATTCGAGTGAAAAGCAGTCCGTATTTCGGCAGACAACTACACCGCCAACCAAATCCGGACCTACTACTACTGCTGCGGACGTGTTCGCTAGGTTCGACGACGAGGACTATCCGACACCAGCGCACTGCCTACGTCGTCGACGGATGCGAATCGAACTGTGAAGTCGAGGCGGACTTCACTGAGGAGTACATCGACATACCCGCCGTAGAACCCGCAGGCGTGGCGTTTGTTCTCTCGTATGCGCTATTCGGTTCGTTCAGCCGTTGACGTGTCGCCCGAGTCGTCAGGCTCACCAATGGGTTGAAGTGGCTGCCGAGCGGTGTTCGAGTCTGGCTGCGAGTCTCTTACAAAATCCTCGCGAGTCATAGGTTCCGGCCCGTCGATGGTCGGTTCTTCCAGGTCCGACATATCTTGTGGCTCCCGTTCAGGGTGCATGGTTGCCTCCGGTACCTCGGTGTGCTCGATTGCAGGACTGAGACTCGGTGCGGCCGTTTCATCGTCGAAGATGAAGAACAGACCGACGGTGGCGATGGCTGCGGTGGCAACGCCACATACCTGTATCCATCGAACTCTTCTCACGCGAACCCCTCACCGCTGTACGTCTTGGCAACAATAGCCATCGAGTGCCGGCACAGACTGACGTTTGTCAGTCTGTCCTATCCATCGGCCTCGAATTGTTGCAGTCCGTCCCGCAGACAGCCGAGTCGGCGTTCGGGTGAGGTTGTGTGTCAGGCACGCACGAGCAAGCCCGGCGACGCGAGCCACGCCCGACGAACGACCCCACGGACGCCGAGCTTGTCGTACGCCGTGACGGCATTCTTGTGGTGCAGCCGAGCCGCATCGACAGTGAATTCCTCGTCGGGTGCGAAGACCGCCAGATCCGCAACGACACCGACCGCAATACGGCCACGGTCGGTCAAGCCGACCTGATCGGCCGTGTTCGTCGCCATCCATTGCACGACATCGGTGAGGCCGAACCCGCGACGTGACGCCTCGGTCCAGACTGCGGCCAACGACACCTGCAGTGAAGCGATACCGCCCCAGGCGTCGCCGAAGTCGCCGGTGTCGAGCCGCTTGAGATCGACTGTGGAGGGCGAGTGGTCGGAGACGACGGTGTCGATGATGCCGTCGGACAGTCCCTGCCACAGCAGTTCTCGGTTTCCGGCCTCCCGGATCGGCGGGCAGCACTTGAATTGCGTTGCACCCGCGGGGATGTCCTCGGCATCGAAGCACAGGTAGTGCGGGCACGTCTCGGCGGTGACACGGACGCCGTCCCGTCGAGCTGTGGCGATCATGGGAAGTGCATCCGAACTCGACAGGTGAAGAATGTGAACCCGGCAGCCCGTGCGCCGGGACAACTCGATCACCTGGGAAATTGCCATATTCTCCGCGGCGCGCGGACGGGATTCGAGGAACCCTGCGTATGCGGTCCCCGCGGGATGCGGCGAGGAGGAGATCACGCCCGCATCCTCGGCGTGGACGATCATCAACCCGTCGAACGACGCGATCTCGATCAGTGCCTTCTCGAGTTCCGGCAATGACAGCGGCGGGAACTCGTCGACACCGGAGTGCAGCAGAAAGCACTTGAACCCGAACACACCTGCATCGTGTAGCGGACGCAGCTGATCGAGATTTCCGGGCACTGCTCCACCCCAGAAACCGACGTTCACAACGGACTGATCAGCCGCTACCTCTCGCTTGATCTCGAGTGCGTCGACGTCGACGGTCGGCGGAATGCTGTTGAGAGGCATGTCGATGATGGTCGTGATCCCGCCGGCCTCTGCGGCCCGGGTTGCTGAGGCAAAGCCCTCCCATTCGGTGCGGCCCGGTTCGTTGACGTGCACGTGCGTGTCGACGAGTCCGGGGATCAGCACCTCATCCGAGCCGAGTTCGACGACCTCGATGGCTTCGACCACGGCATCGAAAGAACCCAGTTGAACAACTCGTCCAGCGCGCACGCCGACCGTAACGGCGATCTCTCGGCCGTCGACGATCGCGCGCGGCGCTCTGATCAACAGATCGAGAGTGTCCCTCATTGCTTTCCACTCGCGACCAACTGCGAGGCCGACGCCTGCCATGCCTGGTCGACGGTGTCGCGCGCCTCGCCATCGAGCTCTCCGAACAGACGCAGCCGGGATAGGCCGCCGTCGGGATAGACGTCGAGTCGCAAATGGGTATAGGCGTCGAGTCGATCGATCAGGAAGCGATGACGGGTGTCCGGCTGTACCGCCGTGCGGGGAAGAATCTCGGTCCAGGCAGTGTGGTCGGCCTTGTGGCGGCGACGAGAGTCGATGGCGCTGAGCCGAATCCATCCCGGAGCATTGCCCACGTAGTAGCTTGTGTCGACTACCACATGCCGCGGCACTCCGGGGGCTGCGAGCTCGAAGATCGCGAAGTCGTTTCCGCCGTTGCGTCGTCGAGAGTTCTCCCACCCTTCGCCCATGTTGCGCGCGCGACCAGGAAGGATGATGTTCGCGGGGGAGGAATAGAAGGCGTCGGAGCACTCGGTGAGTCGTCCGCCGTTCTCGGCCGCCAGCAGATCGACTGTGCCGGAAAGGAACCGCGGATCCTGCACGACCTGGCCGTGTACGCGGAACCGGGCTACCCCGCCGTCGGGATAGATCGACAACCGGACGTGCGTCCATCGGTGGCGGTCCTCGACTGCATAGCGATTGGCGGTGTCGCCCTCGGCCGGTGCCTTGATGACGATGGTCTGCCAATCGGCCTTCAGTACCTCCTCGATCGACGGATAGCCCTCGATGAACGCAGCTTCCACCGACACGAACGGAGGGTAGTTGCCCTTGAAATAGGCCGTGTCGACGACGACTCCGTGCACGATCCCAGGCGCACCGAGGCGGACTATGGCCCAGTCATGGCCTCCCTCGTCTCGTCGCCTGCGTGTTTCCCACCCGTCGTAAACCTTGCCCTTGTGCCCGAATTCGTTCGGATCGAAGAAGGGCGCCTCGGGTCTGATCAAATTCTCGCGTTGCGCGAACAGCTCGTCGTTGGCTGCGGAGACACTGCCGCCGAGCGCGCGCGAGGCGAGGTCGGTCAGCAGGGTGAAGTCGGTGGTACTCATGAAACTCCCTCGGATGTACGGATGGTGGATCTGATAGCGGGGGACATGGCGATGAATTCCCCGATGCGACGCAGCAGATCCGCCGCGTCACGCATGGATGTATCGGTGTCGGGTTCGAGATCGGTCAACGTGTAGGAATCGACGACGCCGTATTCGCGCAGCGTGTCGGTTCCGACGGTTCGCCGTCCCGACACGGTGACGACCGGCACGCCTGCGCTGCGCGCCGCCAGTGCTACCCCGATCGGTGCCTTGCCGTGCAGCGACTGCTCGTCGAGCGAACCTTCGCCCGTCACGACGAGATCTGCAGTTGCCAGGCGACGATGGAACTCGATCAGATCGAGGACGGTCCCGATACCGGGGCGGACGTCGGCTCCCAACACCGCAAGCGCACCGAACGCGGCGCCGCCGCCGGCGCCTGCTCCGGCCACACCGCTGAGATCCCGGCCGATCGCTGATCGCACGACATGCGCCCACTGCTTCATCGCATGATCGAGATACAGCAGATCCTGCGGTCCTGCGCCTTTTTGCGGACCGTACACAGCGCTCGCACCGGTGGGGCCCAGCAGTGGATTGTCGACGTCACGCGCGAGTTGAATGCGAGCACCGTGAAGTGTCGGATGCAGCCCTGACAGGTCGAGTCGTGTGGCGCCACGCAGCGCACCTCCGCCTCGTGCAACGTCGTTGCCGTTGGCGCCCCGGATCCGCGCTCCCAACGCCTGAAGCATGCCGGCACCTCCGTCGGTGGACGCACTCCCGCCGAGGCCGAGGACGATGTGATCGGCGCCGGCGCTCAACGCATGTGCCATCACGGTTCCGAGTCCGAACGTGCTTGCACCGAGCGGATCAAGGGAGTCCACGAGCTCGAGGCCGACAGCAGAGGCCAGTTCGACGACCGCGGAGGTACCTCGACGTGCATACGACGTCTCCACCGGCAGCCCCGTCGGACCGAGGCAGGACACCTCTACAGATTCCCAACCGGCGGAGACCGCGGCGGCGACGGTACCGTCACCGCCGTCCGCGACAGGAAGGGACACGATGCCCAGAGACGGATCCGCCGACAACATGCCGTCTCGGAGGGCATCGGCCACCTGCAGCGCCGTCAGCGATCCTTTGAACTTGTCCGGTGCAAGCAGAATTCGTGTCATCTCTAATCCAGCAACAGCAGAGCGGTAGGTGCGTCGGCCGACGTTGCGGCCAGTTCCTCGAATTCGCCGACATTGTCGATCTCGGTGCCCATGGAGATGTTCGTGACACGTTCGAGGATGACCTCGACGATGACCGGCACCTTGTGCTCGGACGCCAACGTGCGGGCTCGCACGAGCGCCTCGCCGATCAGCTCGGGCTCGGTGACGCGAAGTGCTTTGCAGCCCAACCCTTCTGCGACCCGAACGTGGTCGACGCCGTATCCCTTGGGGATCTCGGGCTGCGTGTCCTGTGATTCCTGCGTGTTGATGTTGTCGAAACCGAGTTGCACGCAGAAGTCCATGTCGAACGCGCGCTGCGCCTGACGAATCAGTCCCAGGTAGGAATTGTTCACGACCACATGCACGTAGGGAAGGTTGAACTGTGCGCCGACGGCAAGTTCCTCGATCATGAACTGGAAGTCGTAATCACCCGAGAGGGCAACTACATCCGCGGACGGGTCGGCCGCGACGGCGCCGAGTGCAGCGGGAATGGTCCATCCCAACGGTCCGGCCTGACCGCAGTTGATCCAATTCCGGGGTGAGAAGACGTGCAGGAACTGCCCGCCCGCGATCTGCGAGAGTCCGATAGTGCTGATGTACCGAGTGTCGCGACCGAAGACCTTGTTCATCTCCTCGTAGACCCGCTGAGGTTTGATGGGCACGTTGTCGAAGTGCGTACGCCGGTGCATCGTGCGCTTGCGGGTGGCACACTCGTCGACCCAGCCGGTGAGGTTGCGCAGTGTGCCGGCGGCTGCGCGTTCCTTGGCGACGGCGACGAATTGCTCCAGCGCAGCCTTGGCGTCGGAAATGATTCCGTAGTCGGGAGCGAACACCCTGCCGATCTGCGTCGGCTCGATGTCGACGTGGATGAACGTGCGGCCCTTCCGATAGGTGTCGAGGCCGCCGGTGTGCCGGTTGGCCCAGCGGTTGCCGATGCCCAACACGAAGTCCGACGCCAACATCGTGGCATTTCCGTAGCGATGTGCGGTCTGTAGTCCGACCATGCCTGCGGCCAGACGGTGGTCGTCGGGAATGGTTCCCCAGCCCATGAGCGTCGGGATGACGGGAACGTCGAGAATCTCGGCAAGTTCGACGAGCAATTCGGACGCATCGGCGTTGATGATTCCGCCACCGGCCACGATCAACGGTCGCTCGGACGCAACCAGCATGTCGATCGCCTTCTCGGCCTGCGCGCGCGAACAGAGCGGCTTGTGCACGGGCAGCGACTGGTAGGTATCGGGATCGAACTCGATCTCGGCGAGCTGCACGTCGATGGGCAGGTCGATGAGAACCGGGCCGGGGCGTCCGGAGCGCATGAGGTGAAATGCCTGAGCGAAGGCGCCGGGGACCTGCGCGGGTTCGAGAACGGTCATCGCCATCTTCGTGACAGGTCCGGCGATGGCAGCGATGTCGACGGCCTGGAAGTCCTCCTTGTGCAGGCGGGCGACAGGGGCCTGGCCGGTGATGGCAAGGATCGGGATCGAGTCCGCCTTGGCCGAATACAAACCGGTGATCATGTCGGTTCCGGCGGGGCCGGAGGTTCCGATGCAGATACCGATGTTGCCTGCGGCCGCGCGGGTGAATCCCTCGGCCATGTGCGAGGCACCCTCGACGTGGCGTGCGAGGACGTGCCGGATTCCGCCGTGGTTGCGCATCGCGGAATAGAAGGGGTTGATGGCGGCACCGGGCAGTCCGAACGCCGTCGTTGCGCCTTCGAGCTCGAGTATCTTGACGGCGGCGTCGACCGCGCGCATCTTCGCCATGTCAGTTCTCCTTGCCGGAAAGGCGTGCGACCCCGCGGTACAGAGCCGAATGATCCAGTGAGCCATCACCGTTCGCGCGGGCCGAGGCCATCAGCTGGGCAAGGGCTGCGCCCATCGGGATGACCACGCCGGCTTCGCGTGCAGCAGAGGTGACGATGCCGAGGTCCTTGTGATGCAGGTCGATTCGGAAACCGGGGTCGAAATTGCGGTCGAGGATCTTCTGCGCCTTCTGGTTCAGCACAGCCGATCCGGCGAGACCGCCGCCGAGCACCTCGACCGATGCGGCCAGGTCGACTCCGTACGCTTCGAGGAACGCGATGGCCTCCGCGAGGACCTGAATGTTGCCGGCGACGATGAGCTGGTTGGCTGCTTTGACCGTCTGCCCCGACCCGTTGGGTCCGACGTGGACGACGGTCTTGCCGACGACGTCGAGAATCGGCTTGGCCGAGGCGAAGTCCTCGGTGCTGCCGCCGACCATGATGGACAGGGCGGCGTTCTCGGCGCCTGCCTGACCACCCGAGACGGGTGCGTCGATCAGACGGAAGCCGCGGGTCGCGGCCTCTTCGGCGAGAGTGGCCGTCACATCGGGGCGAATGCTCGAGAAGTCGATGACGAGAGCGCCGCGACGAGCATTCTCGAACACGCCGTCCTTCCCGGTGAGGACGTCCTGCACGTCGGGGGAGTCGGGAACCATGATCGCGACGACGTCGGCGTCGGCGACTGCTTTGGCGATCGAGTCAGCAGCGACACCGCCTGCTTCGACGAGCGGCCCGGTGCGATCGGGTGTGAGGTTGTAGCCGACGACCTGGTGGCCGGCGTTGGCGAGGTGCACGGACATGGGACTGCCCATGATTCCTAGACCGATGAATGCGATGGTGCTCATGAGTGTCCTTACGTCGTGGTGGTGCGGGCGAGCCCCGGAGTGGAGCCTGCGGAACGATCTGACTGGATCCAGGAGAACGTGTTCGGGCGGGTGGCCTTGTATTCGAGGCTGATGTAGCCGTCGTAGCCGTTGTCGGCAAGTTGCTTCAGGTGCGAGTCGAGATCGAGCGTGCCGGTTCCCGGCTCCCCGCGACCGGGGGAGTCGGCGATCTGCACGTGCCCGATGAGATCGCGATATTCGTCGAGAACGGCCTTGACGTCGTCCCCGTTGACGGCCAAGTGGTAAAGATCGGCGAGCAGCCGAAGATTGTGCACGTCGTGCTCGCGTGCGACACGGCGGATGGTCGCGACAGCTCCGGCAGCATGCTTCAACGGGTACAAAGGCGCGCCACTGACAGGCTCGACCAGCACGACAGCGTCGATACTTGCCACAGCAGTTCCGGCCGCTGCGAGGTTCTCGATGGCGACCCGGTCTTGCTCGAGCGGGTCGTGCTCGTCGATTCGATTGCCGTACAGGGCATTGAAAGCTTTCGTTCCCAACGCTTCGCCGATTCCGACGACGATATCGATGTTGTCGCGGAACGTCTGGACCTGGGCAGGATCGGACAGAATGCCTCGATCGCCCGCCGGCATGTTGCCGGCTGCGAAGTTCAGGCCGGTGAGTTGGACACCTGCGTCGCGGACGGCGGTGATGAACTTCGCGACTTCGGCATCGGCGGGCACGGGGGAATCGAACGGCCACCAGAACTCGACGGAATCGAAACCTGCGTTCTTGGCGAGCTGCGGTCGTTCCAGGAGCGGGGTGTCGGTGAACAGAATGGAGCAGTTGACGGTGTACGAATTGTGCTGCATACGATCTCCTTTCGGGTCCTTTCAGGTCTACGGTGTCGGAAGCCCGCGGTAGCGACGCCAACTCCCGGTATGGGTGATGTCGGTGAGTTCGTCGGGTTGTGCCGCAAGGACACCCGGCCTCAGTCCCACACCGAGTACCGAGCGGCCGTCGTCGAGGGCAACGACGGTGAGTTCGAGCTCCGGTGGTTCGTCCGGCAGAAACGCTGTCCTGATGTCGTCCAGAGGGATGTCGTATAGCTCGCCTTCGATGGCCGCGCCGGCCGTCTTGTCGAGAAGCAGCGCGGGAAACTCGTCGCGCACCGAAAAGAAGCGGTAGCTGGGCGTAGTGCGGACAGTGCCGACGAACGGGTGGGAGGACACGTTGTGGTGGAGGCTCCCTCCGCGCATCGCTCCGCCGTTGCAGAACAGCTCGGTCATGAAGATAGCTCCTCTCGGTTGGACGATCGAGGTTTCAAAATCCGTATTGCGGAATATTAATTCCACGAATGAACCAAGTGTGACGTGACGCACTTGGTCCTGTCAACCTTGGGTTGCTGATCAAGATCGATTCCGCAATGCGAAATCTTCTGCGTATGAACCCAAATGGTGAAACCTATACCTCCTGTCGATTGCCTATTGACAGCGCGTGTGACGGCTGTCACGCTCAATATATGGAATTGATGTTTCGCAATACGGAATTTGAGCTCGAGGGGTGCTCAGATCGCTTCAACGCGATGTCCGACACGGATATGCACCGCGCATTGCAGCTCTGCCTCGACGTACCTCGGTGGATTTCGGCAATGGCGCTTGCACGTCCGTATCTGAACGACGACGCTCTCGTATCCGCGGTCTTCACGGCGGCCGATCCGCTCACCGAGGACGAGATTTCGGGCGCCTTGCAGGTCCATCCCCGGATCGGTGAACGCCCGGACGGGGACGGCGGGCACGCCGTGCAGGCACGCGGGGAGCAGGCGGGTGTCGATATCACCCAAGAGGACGTTCGGAGGCGGCTACGGGACGGCAACCTCGAGTACGAACGCCGCTTCGGCAGGGTCTTTCTCATTCGAGCTGCCGGACGCGATGGTTCGGAGATCCTGGCTGCCCTCGAACAGCGGCTCGACAACGACCCCGGCACCGAGTTACGCGTCGTAGAACGTGAGTTGCGGGAGATCGCGGCGCTTCGGCTCGTGCGAGGGCTTGCAGATGTCTGACCGCAGCCTCATCAGCACGCACGTGCTGGATGCGTCGACTGGTGCACCAGCACAAGGGATTTCGGTGATCCTCGGCGCCGACAGTGAGCTAGGATCGGGTGTGACGGACTTCCAGGGTCGGATCTCCGATCTAGGGCCCGCGTCATTGCCTCCCGGCCGCTACCGTCTCACCTTCGAGACCGGCCGCTACTTCGCCGACCGAGACATCGAAACCTTCTATCCCGCAGTAGATATCGTGTTCGAGGTCCTTGCCGACGCCTCCCACTACCACGTTCCACTTCTTCTCAGCCCGTTTGCCTTCACCACCTATCGAGGGAGCTAGAGCGTGTCTCTTAAATTGGGTCCGTTTTCGTTTTCATCGCCGGGCGGTGGTTGTGGTTGCGGGAGTGCAGAACTGCCGCGCACAGGACAACGCCCCCGAGGAATGTCATGGCGTACTTGTCATATCGAGTGGCCACACCACGCCACTGTTTGAGCCGCCCGAAGCCACGCTCGACGGTGTTGCGGTGCTTGTACATCGTCGGATCGAAACCCGGTGGACGACCACCGGCGGACCCCTTGTCGGCCCGTCGCTGCTTCTGGTCGCTGCGCTCGGGAATGGTGTGTTTGATCTTGCGGCGACGCAGTTCGGTGCGGGTACTGGGATGGGTGTACGCCTTGTCGGCGAGCAATCGGTAGTCCTGGTCCCCACCGGCAGCTCGGTGGGCATCGAGCAACGGCACCAACTGTGGATTGTCCCCGGCTTGCCCACCGGTCAGCAGCATCGTCACCGGCGAGCACGTCAGGTCGGTCAGTGCATGGATCTTCGTGGTGAATCCTCCGCGAGATCGACCCAACGCGTGGTCAGCGGGTTCGTCGACGGATTTCTTGTAATTCGACAAGGCCCCCTGTGAGAGTGTCGGCTCGCGCACCGGCCGCATGCTGATGCGCCCGGACGCTGGTCGAGTCGATCGAGAGCACCGCCCCGATATCGCCGTCGAGTTCTTCCGGGTCGAGACCGAACACCTCGGCCACCGCGGCAAGCATCTCGTCGTAGGTGCCATCGAAGGACCATCGGTGGTGGCGTTTCCACACCGTCTGCCACGGACCGAAGTCCTCCGGCAGATCTCGCCACGGACACCCGGTACGGAATCGGTATGCGATGCCCTCCAGAATTCGCCGGTGCTCGGCGAACCGCCGCCCACGTTTTCCCACGTCGGTGGGTATCACTGGCTCGACGATCTCCCAGAACTCGTCACTGATCACTCCCACGCGCGTCATCGAAATATCATCGCTGACAGCACCTCTCAAATTTGGGAGACACGCTCTAGACATGAGCATCGTGCTCGGAGCAAACCAGTACGGAAAAGCAGAATGCCGACTCGTACGCATCGACCGGGACACCCCGCGCCACCGCATCACCGACGTCAGTGTCACTTCGCAGCTGCGTGGCGACCTCGATGCCGTGCACACGGTCGGCGACAACAGCCATGTCGTCGCCACCGATACACAGAAGAACACCGTCTATGCATTTGCACGCGATGGCATCGGCGCCATCGAGGACTTCGCGATGCGGCTAGAGCGTGTCTCCCAAATTTGAGAGGTGCTGTCAGCGATGATATTTCGATGACGCGCGTGGGAGTGATCAGTGACGAGTTCTGGGAGATCGTCGAGCCAGTGATACCCACCGACGTGGGAAAACGTGGGCGGCGGTTCGCCGAGCACCGGCGAATTCTGGAGGGCATCGCATACCGATTCCGTACCGGGTGTCCGTGGCGAGATCTGCCGGAGGACTTCGGTCCGTGGCAGACGGTGTGGAAACGCCACCACCGATGGTCCTTCGATGGCACCTACGACGAGATGCTTGCCGCGGTGGCCGAGGTGTTCGGTCTCGACCCGGAAGAACTCGACGGCGATATCGGGGCGGTGCTCTCGATCGACTCGACCAGCGTCCGGGCGCATCAGCATGCGGCCGGTGCGCGAGCCGACACTCTCACAGGGGGCCTTGTCGAATTACAAGAAATCCGTCGACGAACCCGCTGACCACGCGTTGGGTCGATCTCGCGGAGGATTCACCACGAAGATCCATGCACTGACCGACCTGACGTGCTCGCCGGTGACGATGCTGCTGACCGGTGGGCAAGCCGGGGACAATCCACAGTTGGTGCCGTTGCTCGATGCCCACCGAGCTGCCGGTGGGGACCAGGACTACCGATTGCTCGCCGACAAGGCGTACACCCATCCCAGTACCCGCACCGAACTGCGTCGCCGCAAGATCAAACACACCATTCCCGAGCGCAGCGACCAGAAGCAGCGACGGGCCGACAAGGGGTCCGCCGGTGGTCGTCCACCGGGTTTCGATCCGACGATGTACAAGCACCGCAACACCGTCGAGCGTGGCTTCGGGCGGCTCAAACAGTGGCGTGGTGTGGCCACTCGATATGACAAGTACGCCATGACATTCCTCGGGGGCGTTGTCCTGTGCGCGGCAGTTCTGCACTCCCGCAACCACAACCACCGCCCGGCGATGAAAACGAAAACGGACCCAATTTAAGAGACACGCTCTAGGCGCACACTTCACCGGCAGTTTCGACTGGATCGACGGTGGCCGGTGGGAGATCGAGCAGTACAGCTGGTCTCGTATCCCGTCGGGCACCGACGGATACGACCACTCGTTCGTCAAAGCCAGCGACGAGAAGCGCAACACCATCGTGACCATCGACGGTGACACGACCACGGTCATCTCGGGTATCACCGATCTCGTGGTGTTGAATTCGACGGCGTCGGAGTTCTGGGGTTACCCCAAGGACCGGTACACGACCTTGCAAGAGACCACGGATCGCATTCTGGCGACCTCGGTCAGTGCTCGTTGGCGGTACCTGTCGACGGACCTGGACTTCGACAAGACATTCGATGACGTCCGCGCGATCATGCTCGACGCCTTCGCGTCGACCCACTCGTTGGCTTTGCAGCAGAGTCTGTTCCGGATGGGAACCAAGGTGCTCGAAGCGCACCCCGAGATCGGTGAGATCAAGTTCTCGATGCCGAACATTCATCACTTCCTCGTGGACCTGGAACCGTTCGGACTGGACAACCCAGGCGAGGTGTTCTACGTCGCCGATCGCCCGTACGGATTGATCGAAGCCACTGTCGAGAGGGACGACGTTCCGGGCGCCGGCCGCGTCTGGGATACCGTTCCCGGATTCTGCTAGGAGCGCGCCGTGAAGCTGACGAAGCGCGCAAGCTCGCATCATGACCCCGCCCGTCCCGAGGACGAGCGGTTGTCGATCGGAAGGTCGTACGTCTATGGACTGCAACATATCCTGACGATGTACGGCGGCGTGATCGCACCACCACTGATCGTCGGCGGTGCGGCAGGCCTGACTGGAACCGAGATTGCCATCCTGGTCTCCGCAGCCCTGTTCGTCAGCGGAGCGGCAACGATGCTCCAAACTCTAGGACTACCCTACGTCGGTGCCAAACTGCCGCTTGTGCAGGGAATTTCGTTCGCCTCGGTGTCGACGATGGTCGCCATCGCCAGTGGCCCGGGTGGGCTGAACTCGGTCTTCGGCGCCATCATCGCCGCAGGCGCGATCGGTATTCTGATCACCCCGTTCTTCAGCAAAATCGTTCGGTTCTTTCCCCCTGTCGTCACCGGGACGATCATCACGGTCATCGGCATCTCCCTTCTTCCTGTCGCCGTGCGGTGGGCGATGGGCGGGGATCAGGAAGCGACGGACTGGGGGTCGATGTCGAACATCGGGCTCGCCGGGTTCAGTCTCGGCGTCGTATTGCTGGTCAGTCGGCTCGTGCAAGGCACACTCTCACGCCTGTCGATTCTGATCGGCATCGTCGCGGGGACCGTGTTCGCGTTCACGATCGGCAAGGCCGACTTCTCCGATGTCGGTGACGGCAGCGTTTTCGCCATTCCCGAGCCGTTCGCATTCGGCGCGCCCGTCTTTCAGATCGGCGCGATCGTCTCCATGGTCGTCGTCATCCTCGTGATCATGACCGAGACGACCGCCGACATCCTCGCGGTCGGTGAGATCGTCGGCACCGAGGTCGACGCCAAACGTGTGGGCGACGGGCTGCGTGCCGACATGATCGCCACGACTGTCGCTCCCGTCTTCGGAACCTTCCCAGCCAGCGCGTTCGCGCAGAACGTAGGTCTCGTCGCAGTCACCGGCATCAAGAGTCGTTACGTCGTGGCAGCGGGTGGATCGGTGCTGCTGTTCCTCGGGCTGTTCCCGATCTTGGGTCGGGTCGTGGCGGCAGTACCACTGCCGGTGCTCGGCGGAGCGGGCATCGTCTTGTTCGGATCGGTGGCGGCCAGCGGCATCAGGACGCTGTCGAAGGTGAGCTTCGATGGGAACCTGAACCTGGTGATCGTCGCTGTCGCAATCGGATTCGGCGTGATTCCGATTGCCGTGCCGGGCTTCTACGCGGCGTTTCCCGAGTGGGTGCACGTGATCTTCGATTCCGGTATCAGCGCGGCCAGTATCGTGGCGGTGTTGCTCAACATCTTCTTCAATGTCTTCACGCGAGGGCAGAAAACGTCCCCGTCCGTGGTGACCGCTGCACCCCCCGTCGCCACCAAGCATCACTCGGGCTGACCGGAACTGCACACTATCGTCCGGAATCGGCGAAAAGCCGTCGATTCCGGACGATAGTGTGCAGCCAGGCGCTCTCTCATGCCAGCGAAGACGACGAATCTTCCGCTTGGTGGAATAGTGTGAATAGAACTAGACAGTGAGAGGTGGCCAGTGGCAGCGAGCGGCGGCGTGCAATCGGTCGAGCGGGCTTTCGAATTGCTCGACATCATGGCGTCCTCGGGCGGCTCGATCGGAATCAGTGAGCTCGCGGACGCGGCCGATCTGCCCATGCCGACCGTGCACCGATTGATCGGAACTCTGGTGTCGCTCGGATACGTGCGCAGGCTGGCCACTCGACGGTATGCGCTGGGAACGAAACTGATCGGCCTCGGCGACAGTGCCACCAAACTGATCGGCGGGTGGGCGAAACCGTATCTTGCAGAATTGGTTCGGCAGACCCACGAGACGTCGAACATGGCGTTCCTCGAGGACGACATGGCCGTGTACGTTGCCCAGGTTCCCTCCGAGCACGCCATGCGGATGTTCAACGAGGTGGGTCAGCGTGTCCTGCCGCATTCGACCGGCGTCGGCAAGGCTCTGCTGGCGCAACTGGACGACGACGAAGTGCGCGCTCTGGTGTCGCGGACCGGAATGACGCCACGGACCGTCAACACGCTGAGCACGCTCGATGCGCTCCTGGCCGATCTCGAACTGGTTCGCACTCGTGGGTATGCCATCGACGACGGAGAACAGGAAATCGGCGTTCGGTGTTTCGCGGTGCCAGTGGTCGGCGCACCCACCCTGACTGCCATGTCCATTGCAGGCCCCACCGCACGGGTGACTCTCGAATCCGCCGAACAGTTCGTGCCGCTACTTCTCTCCGCTGCAGAACGGCTGTCGAAGGACCTTTCCAGCGATTTACAGCCCAGATGATTCCTCCGTGGTTCTTGACACCCGTCCGTATCAGATGGAAAGTGACACGTAACAGTTCCCAATAACGGGGGGAACGGAACTTGGAGGTGACGGGCAGTGCCCACACGCTCGAACAAAGCAGTGCCCACACTCTCGAACAAGGTCGTGCTCATCACCGGTGCCGCACGCGGAATCGGAGCCGAGACCGCCCGCGCGCTGGCTGCCAAGGGCAGCAAGCTGGTGCTTACCGACGTGGACGAGGCACCGCTCCGTGAATTGGGACTCGAACTCGGCGACTCCGCCGTGACCGTCGTCGCTGACGTTCGTGATCTGACGGCCATGGAGGCCGCGGTCGACGAGGGAATCGTGAAGTTCGGGGGCATCGACCTCGTGTTGGCCAACGCAGGAATCTCCAGCTACGGCTCCGTGCTGCAGGTGGACCCAGAGACATTCGCGCGAGTGCTCGACATCAACATCCTCGGAGTGTTCAACACGGTCCGCGCGACACTGCCGTCGCTGATCGAACGCAACGGCTACATCCTCGTCGTGTCCTCGCTCGCAGCCTTCGCGCCGTGTCCGGGGCTCGCGGCGTACAACGCAAGCAAAGCCGGGGTCGAGCAGTTCGCCAACGCGCTTCGTCTCGAGGTCGCGCACCAGGGTGTCGACGTGGGATCGGCTCACATGGCCTGGATCGACACCCCGCTCGTGCGGGACGCCAAGGAAGACCTCGGAGCATTCCGCGAGATGCTCGACGTGATGCCAGGACCGTTCGGGCAGACGATGACCGTAGACAAATGCGTCGACGCCTTCGTCGACGGGTTGGAAGGTCGCAAGCGCAAGGTGTACGTGCCCAGATGGGTGGCGTTCGCAGGCCACTTCCGGTCGGTTCTCAATTCGGCCGTCGCCGACCGCGCGCTGCTGAAGCACGTGCCACGGTTGCTTCCGAAGATGGACGCCGAGGTGGCCGCACTCGGCCGTTCCACGAGCAAGCGAAACATTGCACGTTGATCCAGCCCACTCTGACGAAAGCTGTTCGATGACAACGACATCCCATTCCGAAGCGCGGAACGAAGCCGACATCGCAACGGTCGACGTCCTGATCGTCGGTGCCGGGCTGTCCGGTATCGGCGCAGCCCATCACCTGCAGTCGAAACTGCCCGGCAAGACCTACGCCATTCTGGAGAGCCGCGGCGCGATCGGCGGCACGTGGGACCTGTTCCGCTATCCAGGAATCCGCTCGGACTCCGACATGTACACCCTCGGATACAACTTTCGGCCGTGGACCGGTGACAAATCGATCGCCGACGGTGCATCGATCCGGGAGTACATCGAAGACACCGCCCGCGAGGGTGGGATCGACAGTCACATCAAGTTTCACCACAAGGTCGTCGCTGCGGAATGGTCCACGGCGGAAGCCAAGTGGACCGTCACGGCACTGCGGTCGGACACCGGCGCCACCGTGCAATTGAGGGCGTCGTTCCTCATGTGCTGCAGCGGCTACTACGACTACGACAAGGGCTTCACCCCCGAGTTCGCCGGTATCGAAAACTATCGTGGGACCGTCGTTCATCCCCAGCAGTGGCCGGAGGACCTGGACTACGTAGGCAAGAAGGTCGTCGTGATCGGCAGCGGGGCAACGGCGATCACGCTGGCCCCAAACCTCGCTCGTGAGGCGTCGCATGTCACGCTCCTGCAGCGTTCGCCGAGCTACATCATGTCGCTGCCGTCGAAGGATCCCATCGCACTTGCCCTCCGCAAGTTGCTGCCTTCTCGTGCCGCGTACAGCGTTACTCGCGTCAAGAACGCGGTCATCGCCATCGGCATGTACGTTCTCTGCCAGCGCTATCCGAAGTTCATGAAGAAGCGCATTCGCAAGCTTCAGGAAGGGTGGCTCCCCGCGGGTTACGACCTGGACACGCACTTCACCCCGAAGTACAACCCGTGGGATCAGCGGTTGTGCCTGGTGCCGGACAACGACCTCTTTCGATCGATCCGACGGGACGAGGTCGAACTCGTCACCGACCATATCGACCACTTCACCGAGACCGGTATCGCGTTGAAGTCGGGGAAGCAACTCGACGCAGACGTCGTCGTCACTGCAACGGGACTGAACCTGGTCGCGTTCGGACACGTGAACCTGAAGGTCGACGGGCGGGAGGTCGAGCTCACCGACACCATGTCGTACAAGGGCATGATGTTGACCGGCATCCCCAACTTCGCCTTCGTCGTTGGGTACACCAATGCATCGTGGACGCTCAAAGCCGATCTCGTCTGCGATTACGTCGTTCGACTCCTCGAACACATGGACGAGAACGGCTTCCGTGAAGTGCGACTCCAACGCGACGCGTCGGTGGGGGAGGAGCCCTTCCTCGACTTTGCGGCCGGGTACGTGCTCAGGTCTGTCGATTCGTTCCCCAAGCAAGGTTCAGTGGCACCGTGGCGGCTACGGATGAACTACTTCCGTGACTTGCCCGCGTTGCGGTTCGGCAAGCTTGTCGACGAGAACATGAGCTTGCGGTGATGACTCCTCACTGCGACGGTCTATCCGCAGTGTGACGTAACACAGACCCGTAACCGGGCGATTGGTATTCGAATCGTTATTCGGGAAGCGGCATTTCGGTTGGATGCCCAGGCTGTGGCCTGGCAGTATTGCGTCGAAGTGTCCGCCCCGGGTAGACGCTCGGAATCGGTCGGTCTGGAAGTGGAGTGTTCATGAGGATCTCGCGCGGAGTCGTTTTGGCCGCGGTGGTGACGGTGGCGGCAACAGTCGCCCTTTCCGGTTGCACGTCGTCTACGGATAGCACAACCGCTGCTGCACCCATCGACTCGAACCCGATCGCCGAACTCCTCAAGCCGAAGCTGTCCTCGACCGTTGCCGATGGTGCCGTGGGATTCTCACCTGCTGATCCAGTGACCGTCACAGTTGCCGACGGCAAGTTGGCGAACGTGACGATGCTGAACCCGGAGGGTGTCCCGGTAGCCGGAACAATCGCGCCCGACGGCATGAGCTGGACCAACACCGAACCGCTCGGGTACAACCGGCAGTACCGAGTGCAGGCCGACGCCTATGGTCTCGGCGGATCGAGTAGTACCGTCAGCAGCTTCACCACCAGCCAGCCGGGCAACTTCACCAAGCCGTACGTATTGCCGTACGAGGGCGACGTCGTCGGAATCGGCCAGCCGGTTGCAGTTCAATTCGACGAGACGATCACCGACAAGGTCGCGGCACAGAACGCGATTCAGGTGACCACCACACCCGCCGTCGAAGGCGCGTTCTACTGGGTCAACGACCGCGAGGTTCGGTGGCGCCCGCAGAATTACTGGGCGTCGGGCACGCGCGTGGAGGTCGCAGTCAACGTCTACGGCCGCGATCTCGGTGGCGGCATCTTCGGCCAGGAGAATGCGACGACGTCGTTCACAATCGGCGACGCTGTAGTCGCCACCGCCGACGACAACACCAAACAGGTCACTTTCAGTGTCAACGGACAAGATGTCATCACCATGCCGACGTCGATGGGTAAAGACAGCACGCCGACCGACAACGGTGTCTACATCATCGGAGACCGCTTCGAGCACCTCGTGATGGATTCGTCGACGTACGGCGTGCCAGTGAACTCGGCAAGCGGATATCGCACACCCGTCGACTGGGCCACCCGGATGTCCTACAGCGGTATCTTCTTCCATTCGGCGCCGTGGTCGGTCGGGCAGCAGGGCTACTCGAACGCGAGCCACGGTTGCCTCAATCTCAGCCCGTCGAACGCGAAGTGGGTCTACGACAACACCAAGCGCGGTGACATCGTCGTGGTGAAGAACACCGTGGGCGGCACCCTGTCCGGTACCGATGGGCTCGGCGACTGGAACATTCCGTGGGAGGAATGGAAAGCAGGCAACGCCACCTCGGTGTAGCTGCTAGCGGTTGTCGTCCTTCGCGTACCGTGCGGGATCGATCCCGAGTGTCTTCAGATAGGCGACGGGTTCGATGCTGGAGCCGTTGCTCCTTACTTCGAAGTGGAGATGTGGTCCCGTCGAGTTGCCGGTGCTGCCGACAGTTCCGATCTGGTCTCCCGCTGCGACCGTGTCGCCGACGTCGACACCGATGCTCGACTGATGACCGTAGTACGTCACCGTGTTGCCGCTCTTGATGCGCACGAGATTGCCGTAGCCGTCGCCTGCGTCGCCTGCCTGCTCGACGGTTCCTCCGGTGACGGCGTAGATCGGAGTTCCCGACGGTGCAGCGAAGTCGACGCCCTGGTGGAACTGGCCGCCGTTGCCGGTGGGGTTGTTGCGGCCGCCGTATCCGGATGTGATCTCGTAGCTGCGCGCCGGTAGCGGAAGAATTGACCCGCCGAGTCCGACTGCTGGAGGAGCGGCCGTGATCTCCGGCTCGTCCGCGGCGGTGTCCTCGCTCGGCGCGGGGCCGAAGTCGGAATCGAGAATGACGCCGGCGACTTCGCTGATGAGTGCGCCCGTGGCGTCCAGGACGGCGGCGAGGATTGCTGACCGCTGCTGCGCGTCAGGCTGCGGAATCGGGACCTCGGGCAGGTCGATGGTCGGCTGCGCTGCTGCAACAGCCGGGTTGATCAGACCCGTGGCACCGATGCACAACGCCGCCGACAACACCGAACCCGCAATAACCCTGTGAACTCTTCGACCCACGTCTAGTGCCTCCTCGTCTCTGCCCGACAGATGTATCCCATGTGGGCTTCGTACCGGTGGCGCGTTTCGGGGCGCGTCGAATCAACGCTGAACGTTCACAGCTTTAACGTTGGTACTTTTCTTCCCCAAAAGTGCCATTTGTAACCGTACGTCACATGAACCCCATAGGAAACTCGAAAGTTGAATTACAACAACGTAATTCGTTGTGCGCCTTTCCAGTCCATGTGCGGGTAGCGACGCGTCGGGGGCAATTGAGCTACTCGTGGGCGTCAGAGCCAGCCGAGGACACAAAAAAGCCGGCCTCCGTGTGGAGACCGGCTTTCTTGCTTCTATGGGGTGAGTGACGGGACTCGAACCCGCGACACCCAGGATCACAACCTGGTGCTCTACCAGCTGAACTACACCCACCATAACTGCCTCCACTTCGCCCTTTCGGGCTCTGTATCAGCAGCGGAGATAATACTAGCGGTTCGTTTCTTCAGTTGCGAATCGCCCTCAGGTTGGCGTGTCGAGACCTTCGACGACGGCGGCAATCTCGCTGGTCGACGGGCCTGGAGGGGCCACGAAGACGGTCTGGCGGTAGTACTGCAGCTCCTTGATCGACTCCTTGATGTCGGCCAGTGCGCGGTGTGCGAGCCCCTTCGCCGGCTGACCGAAGTAGATCCTCGGGTACCACCGACGTGAGAGCTCCTTGATCGAGCTGACGTCGATCATGCGGTAGTGCAGGTAGGTGTCCAGCTCGACCATGTCGCGTGAGATGAAACCGCGATCGGTGGCGATCGAGTTGCCTGCAAGCGGAACGGTCCCTGCAACCGGCACGTGCTCACGGATATACGCCAGTACCTGCTGCTGAGCTTCTTCCAAGCTCACCGTGGATGCGCGCACCTCCTCGGTCAATCCGGACTTGGCATGCATCTTCTTCACGACGTCGGGCATTCCGGCGAGGGCGTCGTCGTCGGCATGAATGACGATGTCCACGCCCTCACCGAGGATTTCGAGCTCGCTGTCGGTGACGAGCGCCGCGATTTCGATGAGTTTGTCCTTCGACAAATCCAAGCCGGTCATTTCGCAATCTATCCACACAAGTTTGTCCTGCACGAGACACACACTAGTGCGAGCGTGCTCACCGCTAAGGTTTGCGGTGGCGATCCACTGTGAGCGAACCGAGAAGGAGCATGCGGATATGACGGTCGATCCGGCACCGGAGAATTTCACCCCAGATGTAGCGATTCCATCCACAGGCGCCGAATTGTCCCCTGCCGAGAAAGCGAAGGTAGCCAAGGCTGCCGCCGTCGAAGCCGCTCGGGTCGCCGCGGAAGCACTGGCGGCTGCCGAGGCCGCTGAGAAGGAAGCTGCAGCCGCAGAATCTGTCGCTGCAGTTCCAGCCGTCGCCGAAGCTAGCACCGTCTCAGGTGAGATCGCTGCCGGTTACGCATCGGAAGGAGCGGCACTCGAACTCGGCACAGTCGTCCTCGACGGGTCGACTGATCCGGATGCGAAGATCCGTATTCCCCTCGCCACACTCAACCGGCATGGACTCGTCGCCGGAGCCACCGGTACCGGCAAGACGAAGACGCTGCAGGGCATCGCGGAGCAGTTGTCCGCGGCGGGGGTACCGGTCGTCATGGCTGATGTGAAGGGCGACCTGTCCGGGCTGTCGGCGCCGGGTGAAGACAACGAGAAGATCCGCGCTCGTGCGGTCGACACCGGCGCGTCGGACTGGGTTCCGACCGGATATCCCGTCGAGTTCCTCTCCCTGGGCACCGAAGGAATCGGAATACCGGTGCGCGCGACCATCACGGCGTTCGGTCCCATCTTGTTGAGTAAGGTGTTGGGGCTGAACAACACTCAGGAGTCGACGCTCGGTCTGATCTTTCACTGGGCGGACAAGCAGGGGCTCGCGCTGCTGGACCTCAAGGATCTCCGCGCGGTCATCACACATCTGACGAGCGACGAGGGCAAAGCGGACCTGAAAGGCATCGGCGGCGTCTCGTCAGCGACGGCTGGGGTCATTCTGCGCGCGCTCGTCAACCTCGAAGCAGACGGCGGGGACACCTTCTTCGGCGAGCCCGAGCTCGAGACCGAGGACCTCCTACGCATAGGCGCCGACGGCAAGGGTGTCATCACGCTGTTCGAACTCGGAGCCCATGCGGCGCGACCAGTGATGTTCTCGACATTCCTCATGTGGGTTCTCGCCGATATGTTCCAGACGCTCCCTGAGGTAGGCGACGTCGACAAGCCCAAGCTCGTCTTCATCTTCGACGAGGCCCACCTGTTGTTTGCGGACGCTTCGAAAGCATTCCTGCAGCAGGTCGAGCAGACCGTGAAGCTGATCCGGTCCAAGGGGGTCGGCATCTTCTTCTGCACGCAGCTCCCGACCGATGTGCCCAACGAAGTGCTCTCTCAACTCGGCGCGCGGATCCAGCACGCCTTGCGCGCGTTCACACCCGACGATCAGAAGGCGCTGAACAAGACCGTCCGTACCTATCCGAAGACGAAGGCGTACGACCTCGAGAAGGCACTGACCTCGCTGGGAACCGGTGAGGCAATCGTGACGGTCCTGTCCGAGACGGGTGCACCGACGCCGGTGGCATGGACCAAGATCCGTCCGCCCCGCTCGCTCATGGACACCATCGGCAACGACGCCATCGCCGCTGCCGCGACGGCAAGCCCGCTGAGCGCACAGTACCGCGAGACGATCGACCGCGAGTCGGCGTACGAAAAACTGCAGGCTCGGGTTGCGGATGCCCCCGTTCCCGCAGAGAACTTCGACTACCCGCCGTTGCCGACGGATTTGCCCGACCTGCCGCCGTCGGTACCGGAGGGTCCGTCCGCTGCCGAACGGATCATGGACAATCCAGCGGTCAAGAGTTTCTTGCGATCCGCGGCTTCTGCTGCAGGACGGGAGATCTCACGCAGCATCTTCGGTACCGGGCGCCGCCGCAAGAGGTGATGCCGCTAGCCGCCCAGCTTCTTGTAGAAGCTGCCGACTATGGGCGCCGAGATGGCGCGCGGGCTGTACTGGCCTGCGATCGACATGCCCTTGCTCAGCAACCCGGGAACGACTCGCATCTTGTTCTTGGCGAGCGAGTCGAGTGACAGCTTCGCCGTGTACGCGCTGTCGATCCACAGAAAGTCTGGAACGAGCTTGTCGACGATCGACGCGTCGGCCGGATCAGGCGTCTCGGTGCGGACCGGACCGGGCGCGAGAAGAGTGACGTGGACGCCGCTGTCCTTCAGTTCGAGCCGCAGCGACTCGGAGAACGTGTTGACGAAGGCCTTCGTCGCTGCATACGTCGCGTTGTTGGGGATGGCCATATTGCCCGCCGCGGAACCGGTGATGAGAATGCCCCCGCTGCCGCGAGCAATCATCCCCGGGATAACCGCCAGCGTCAGGTCGTGCACCGCAACGGCATTGAGTTCGACCTGGTCGCGCTCGTAGGCAGGGTCGAGTCCCGACACCGGTCCGAATGTCGCGATGCCGGCGTTGTTGCACAGGATGCTGATCTCGCGGCCGGCAATCTCGTCGGCAAACGGAGTGCGCGCGTCCCGGTCCGACAGGTCGAGAACGCGGATTTCGACGGTCACTCCGTGATCGGCCTCGAGCTTCTTCGCGAGTGCTTCGAGCAACTCGCCTCTCCTGGCAACGATGATCAGCGAATGGCCGCGTGCGGCAAGTTCGGTGGCCAACGCCTCTCCGATGCCGGAAGAGGCTCCGGTGACGACGGCACGGGCTTCGGGTGCAGGACTCGGCAGGCTCACGGTGAGACAGGGTAGTGGATGGGATCAGATGCGTGCCGCGAGAGTTGTTCCCTGCTCGATCGCTCGCTTGGCATCGAGCTCCGACGCCAGCTCGGCGCCACCGATCACATGGGTTGCGGTCCCCGAGGACTCCAGGTCGTCGACCAAGTCTCTGACCGATTCCTGTCCGGCGCAGACGACGATCGTGTCGACGTGCAGGGTGCGTGGACGCTCGTGTTTGTCACCGAACGTGATGTGGAGTCCGTCGTCGTCGATCCGCTCGTAATTGACTCCGGACAGCTCGTGCACGCCTTTCGCTTTCAGCGCTGCACGATGCACCCAGCCGGTGGTTTTTGCGAGGCCGGCGCCGATCTTGCCTTTCTTGCGTTGAAGTAGGTAGACCTCGCGAGGTGAGGGTGCGGGGACAGGGGTCGTGAGTGCGCCGGGCGCTGCTTCGGGTTCGGTGACGCCCCACTCCTGCTTCCACTCCTTCAGATCCAGGGTGGGGGACGCGTCGGTGGTGAGGAATTCGGAGATGTCGACGCCGATGCCGCCTGCACCGATCACCGCGACCCGCTCGCCCACTGGCCTACCGTCCTCGACCACTTCGGCGTAGGACAACACCGACGGGTGATCGATGCCCGGTATGGACGGAATTCGAGGTACGACGCCGGTGGCAACGACGACCTCGTCGAAATCCCCATTGCGCAGTTCGTTCGCGGTCACCCGATGGCCCAGATGTACGGCGACGTCGGCGTCTTTCAGCGCGTTGGTGAAGTAGCGGATGGTCTCGGCGAACTCCTCCTTGCCTGGAATTCGCTGTGCTATGCCGAATTGACCGCCGAGAGTGGGACGCGCTTCGAAAAGGCTGACGGCGTGTCCGCGTCGGGCCGACTCCAAGGCAGCAGACAGCCCGGCGGGACCGCCACCGACGACGGCAACCTTCTTGGGCCTACGAGTGGGAAGTAGCTGCAGTTCGATCTCACGTCCGGCACGTGGATTGACCAAACACGAGACAGTCTTGTGTACGAACGCGTGATCGAGGCACGCCTGGTTGCACGCGATGCAGGTGTTGATGCTGTCTGCGGCGTCTGCCTCGGCTTTGCGCACCCAGAACGGGTCGGCGAGCATAGGTCTAGCCATGCAGATCAGTTGCGCGTCGCCACGCTCGAGAATGTCCTCGGCGATGTCGGGCATGTTGATTCGGTTCGACGCCGCGACGGGGATGGAGACGTGTTTGTCGAGCTTTCCGGTGATGTCTGCGAATGCAGCGCGGGGTACGGAAGTCACGATGGTGGGCACTCTCGACTCATGCCAACCGATGTCGGTATTGATGATGTCGACGCCGACGCGTTCCAATTCCTGTGCAAGAGCGACGATGTCGTCCCAGCTCTGACCGCCCTCCACGAGATCGGCCATCGACAGTCGGAATACGATCAAGAAGTCCTGCCCGACGGCTTCGCGAATCTGCTGTGAGATCTCCACTGCGATCCGGCGCCTGTTCGACGGACTCCCACCCCATTCGTCGCGTCGGTGATTGGTGCGCTCGGAAAGAAACTGATTGATGAAATAGCCTTCGCCGCCCATGATTTCGACGCCATCGTATCCGGCCGACTGTGCCAGTCGGGCGCAGCGCACGTAGTTGCGGATTTGCCACCGAACCCCGCGTGAGGTGAGCCGTCGTGGACGAAAGGGATTGATAGGAGCCTTGATCGACGACGCCGACACACTGAACGGCTGGTACGAGTACCGGCCGGCGTGCAGGATCTGGAGCGCGATCTTGCCGCCTTCGCGATGAACGGCGTCGGTGATCGTGCGATGTCGACGCGCCTCGAGACGATTGGTCAGCTTCGCGCCGAACGGAAGCAGCCAGCCGGTTCGGTTGGGCGCGTATCCGCCGGTCACGATGAGCGCGACCCCGCCGCGCGCCCGTTCGGCGAAATACTCGGCCAATCGACCGGTGTCGCGTGCCCGGTCCTCGAGTCCGGTGTGGATCGAGCCCATGATCACGCGATTTTTCAACGACGTTCTGCCGATGTTCAGCGGTGAGAGCAGGTTCGGATATCTAATCGATGTGGTCACAGTTTCTCCAAGATCTCGTCGCACCATTCGGCAAAGCCTTCCTCGACTCGGATCCCTCCGCGAAGCACGAGGTATTGGTGCAACGCAGTTCCGGTGAGGTCGTCAGGGGAGGGAAAATCGCGCTTCTCGATAAGTCTGTACAGCTCGAGGCGTTCGACGTGGACCGACCTGTGGCGCCTGACCTCGGCCGTCAACGCGGCGATGTCACCGTTGGCGGCGCCGCGGATCTTCACGGCCAGTTCTTCGCGCAAAGTACTCGGTTCGGTCGGCTCGGCAATCCATCGGTCGAGTTCGTTTCGTCCGGCAACGCTGACCGAGTAGACCTTTTTGTCCGGTCGGCCTTCTTGAACGACCGCGGTGCCGACGATCCATCCCGCCGCGTCCATTCGCGTCAAGACTCGATAGATCTGTTGGTGTGTGGCGCTCCAGAAGAAGCCGATGGACTTGTCGAATCTGCGCGCGAGTTCGTACCCCGAGCCGGACAGTTCGGTGAGGGAGACGAGTATCGCGTGTTCGAGTGCCACGCGAACCAGTATGTATGCAACGGACTGACTATGCAACAGAGTGCATAGCTAGATTCTTGGCATGAGGGCATAGCGGACGAGCCGATACCTGAGTAGCAGGTCCATCGAGCCCGACTCGCCTAGGCTTCCCGTCATGGACACTCGGGCCGAGAATGCCGTCGTCGGCGTCGCGACTGCGCGCAAACAGGTATTCGCCTGGGGGATATGGGATTGGGGATCGGCCGCGTTCAATGCGGTCATCCTCACCTTCGTGTTCTCGGTGTACCTCACCGATGCCGTCGGTGACGATCTCCCCGGATCGATCTCGGCTACGTCGTGGTTCAGTTGGTCGGTCGGAATTGCGGGCGTCGTGATCGCGGTGCTGGCGCCCGTGTCCGGCCAACGCTTCGATGCCAGAGGCAAGAGGAAGCGTTCGCTCGCGCTCCTCACCGGCTTGACGGTCGTGAGCATGTCCGGTCTCTACTTCGTCAAAGACGACTACCACTACCTGTGGCTGGGGCTCGTGCTGCTGGCGGCAGGATCGATTCTGTTCGAGTTGGCCAGCATTCCGTACAACGCGATGCTCAGGCAGGTGTCGACTCCGGAGAACATCGGCCGCGTCTCCGGATTCGGTTGGTCGATGGGATATTTCGGCGGAATCGTCCTGCTGTTGATCTGCTACGTCGGCTTCATCGTCGGAGACGGAGACACTCGCGGACTGTTCGGCCTGACGACGGACGGTGGTCTCAACATCCGTGTCGTCGCGCTCCTCGCCGCTGTGTGGTTTGCCGTATCCGCCATCCCGGTGCTGCTCACCGTCCCCGAGTTGCCTTCTACGGCGGCCGATCCCGGTGCCGCCAAAGCCGGAATGCTCGAGTCGTACAAGGTTTTGTTCCGCGACCTTCGTGAACTCTGGTCAGCCGACAGGCGCAGCGTCTACTTCCTGGCCGCGAGTGCGTTGTTCCGCGACGGTCTCGCGGGTGTGTTCACGTTCGGAGCGGTACTCGCCGTGAGCGTGTACGGAATCGGGACCGCCGACGTGTTGCTGTTCGGCGTTGCAGCGAATGTAGCCGCCGGGCTGGGCGCGATCACGGCGGGTCGATTCGATGATCGAGTGGGCCCGAAGGCGGTCATCGTGTTCTCGCTGACAGCGATGATTCTCGCGGGTGTTGTACTTCTGTTCGTGTCAGGTCCGTTGATGTTCTGGGTGTTCGGCCTGATTCTCTGCTTGTTCGTCGGCCCTGCGCAATCGTCCTCTCGTACGTATCTGGCGCGGTTGGCTCCACCCGGTCGGGAAGGACAGTTCTTCGGCCTGTACGCGACGACGGGTCGGGCAGTGTCCTTCCTGGCGCCGACTCTGTTCGGACTTTTCGTGTGGATGTTCGACGCCGACCGCGCCGGAATCGGTGGATTGCTGGTGGTTCTGGTCATCGGATTGGGCGCACTTCTGGCGGTCAAGTCACCGGACAAGGTCTGACGAAACCGACGATCAGGTCGATATGCGGGCAAGAATCTCCGAGGCCAGGCCGTCCGGTGCCTCCTCCGGTACCCAATGCGACACACCGTCGAGCTCGACGAACTTGTACTCCGCATCCACGAACTCGCCGCATCGTTCGGCGCCTGCACGGCCGATGGCCGAGTCCTGATTGCTCCAGAGAAAGGTCGTCGGAACACTCACCGGACCCAACCGTCCGAACTCGCTCGTCATCGCCCGGTACCACTCGAGAGCGGCCGTGAGTGCGCCCGGCTCGGCGAGGTGCTTCACGTATCTGTCGTCCGGACTGTCGTCGGAGAACATCGCCCGTAGTCGCTGCGCATCGTTCTCCAGCAAGAGTTGTTCGGCTTTGCCCTCTTGACGAAGCAGTCCGATGTACGACGACCGCTCCTGTTGGTCGGCATCCTCTCGGACGGCCCAACCGAAGGCGGCGGTGTGCGGTACCGACACTGCCGTGAGTGAACGAACCTGCAAAGGATGGGTAGCGGCCAATTGCCAGGCAACGGCGGCGCCCCAATCGTGCCCAACGACATGCGCGGATTCGAGGCCGAACGCCTCGATGATCGCGAGGACGTCGTCGACCAGGTGAGAAGACCGGTAGGAGTCGGTCCCGAGGGGACGTGCGCCGGGGGAGTAGCCGCGCTGGTCAGGTGCGATGGTGCGAATGCCGGCGGCGGTGAGAGTTGGCACGACGCGGTCCCAGCATGCCGAGGTCTGCGGAAATCCGTGAAGAAGTACGACCGGGACGCCGTCGTCGGGTCCGTCCACAGACACGTCGAACACCAGACCGTCGACGGTCACTGTGGTGGCGCTTGCTGTCATGGATGAGTCCTCTCAGCCGTGGTTCCGTTTCCACCCTCCCATGCCGAGCACGATGAGCCGTACTTGATGTTCGGTCCGGCGCAAGAGTTCACGTTCTTTCGCACTGTTGGGTCGATCGATTTCCAGCAGGCCCACCGTCGCGGTCAGCATCGTGGACACGATGAGGTCCGCAGCCATCTCCAGATCGGCGATGTCCCACGATTCGAGGCCGGGCATGCGAGAGAGATCGATGGTCAGCTCGCTGACGAACATGCGAAGTTCGGTTGCGAACGCCCGTCGAATCTCGGTCACTCCGCCGTAGCGTTCTCGTGCGAGAAATCTGAACTGGTCCTCGTGCAATCTGACCTGACGCACGAGGATGCGCAACGATTCGGTCGCGTTCTTGGTAGTGGGGTCCTTGCGTGCGTCCCGAAGCATCTGCCTCAACATCCGCATCGAGTCCTCTACGAGCGCGACGCCCAGATCCTCCATCGACGCGAAGTGGCGATAGAACGCAGTAGGGACGATTCCTGCAGATCGTGTGACTTCCCGCAGGCTGACACTCGCGAACGAGCGGTCGCGCAGCAGGTCGAGAGTGCCGTCGATGAGTGCCTGCCTCGTCCGCTCCTTGCGCTCGGCACGGGTGCCCGGTTCTGTCACATGTTCGAGTTTATTGCCGTCCATTGTGTGATCACCTCCGGTCCTGACCTCGAAATGCCGACGTGTGTGATGGTCGTCACTTGCACGCGCACCATGTCGGTGCGGTCACATTGGCGTTGACAGTTCCCGGTATGGATCTGCCACACTTGATTCTAGTGCACATCCGTACACTGAAACGGTCCTTCGTTTCGTTACGAACACGGGAGGCGACATGACAGTCCAGCAGAAGACTCGGCGCCCGAGTAGCCGAAGCAAGTTCTCGCTGTTGTCACTGTTCGAGGCAATGGCCACTCCGCATGCTCTCGATCGGTACCTCGAACTGGTCGACCCGATGACAACAGTCAGGGACCTCCGCGGTGAGGTTACCGCTGTACACCGCTCCACTGCGGACACCGTTACGCTGACCATTCGCCCGACGCACCAGTGGCAGGGCTTCGAAGCCGGTCAGTTCGTGCAGGTCGGAGTCGTCATCGACGGCGTCCGGCACACCAGGTGCTACTCGCCCGCCTGCTCGCAGTATCGCGACGACGGACGAATCGAGCTCACGATCAAGGCTCATCCGGAGGGACTCGTTTCGCAGTACCTTCACGGCAACGCTTACGTCGGTCTCGTGGTGAGTCTCTCGCAAGCCGACGGCACCTTCCATCTACCGTCACCGAGGCCGGACCGTGTTCTGCTCATCAGCGGCGGAAGCGGCATCACTCCGGTGCTCTCGATGCTCAGGACGCTGCTGGACGAGGGGTACAGCGGCGCCCTGACTTTCTTGCACTACGCGTACACAGAGAACGACGTCTCGTACCGAGCCGAACTCGACGCTATCGCGGCCGAGAACGACAACGTTCGGATCGTGCTTGCGTACACCGACCAGGAGTCGGGTGGCGATCTGCACGGATTCTTCGGCACAGAGCACCTCGACGCCGTAGCCCCGTGGTATTCCGACGCCGAAACGTACCTCTGCGGCCCACCGGGATTGATGCGCGGCGTCAAGAGTGTGTACGCGGATCTTGGACTGAGCGAGAACCTCCACCTCGAGGAATTCGCGGCCCCGGTGGCAGTCGTCGCGGAGGATGCCGCGGGCGATGTCACCTTCTCCGACAGTGATGTCGTCGCGTCCAACTCCGGGCGGACACTGCTCGAGCAGGCGGAAGACGCCGGATTGACCCCCGCGTACGGCTGCCGAATGGGGATTTGTTTCACCTGCACGTCGGTGAAGACCTCTGGATGCACTACGAACGTCAAGACGGGTGAGAAGGACAGCGAGCCGCACAAGAAGATTCAACTCTGTGTCACGGTGCCCGTCGGTGATGTCTCCATCGAGATCTGACAGCTCGGCCCACGTATCGAACCCGTCCGAGAACAACCTTTCGACAATCGAAACGGAGAGTGTTTCAATGTTCGGAATACCTTTGTCTGCAGTATCTTTGCCGTTCTTCGGTTCCTCGGCCAAGGCTGAGGCGCTCACTCCGACCGTCCTGTCCTACGAGCAGGTCCAGGAGCTCGGCCGCGAACTCGACGAACTGCGCGCACGCACCGTCGCCAAGCTCGGTGACACCGATCGTGAGTACATCTACAACATCGTCAAGACTCAGCGTGGATTCGAAATCGCCGGTCGCGCAATGATGTACCTTCCCTTCCTGCCGCCAGTCTGGCTCGCTGGAGTCGGAGCTCTCGGTGTGTCGAAGATCCTCGACAACATGGAGATCGGGCACAACGTCATGCACGGCCAGTACGACTGGATGCGCGAACCGGGCTTCAATTCCGAGGTCTTCGAGTGGGACACTGTCTGCCCGGCCGATCAGTGGAAGCACTCGCACAACTACATGCACCACACCTTCACCAATATCGTCGGCAAGGATCGCGATATCGGCTACGGCATCTTGCGCATGGACGAGGGGCAGAAGTGGAATCCGTACTACCTCGGAAACCCTGTCTACGCCTTCCTGCTGATGACATTCTTCGAGTGGGGCGTGATGCTGCACGACCTCGAATCGGAAAACATCATCCAGGGCAAGCGCAAGTGGCACGACGTGAAGCCGCTGCTTCAGGGAATGTGGCGCAAGGCAGGCCGCCAAGTTCTCAAGGACTACGTCATCTTCCCAGCGCTGTCGGGTCCGTTCTTCGTCACCACGTTGGTCGGTAACGTCGGTGCCAACCTGATTCGCAACCTGTGGACCTACTCGATCATCTTCTGCGGACATTTCCCTACCGGAGTCCAGACGTTCACCGAGGAGGAGACCGCCGACGAGTCGCGCGGTGAGTGGTATGTCCGTCAGATGCTGGGCTCGGCCAACATCGAAGGTTCGCCGCTGTTCCACATCATGTCCGGGAACCTGTCCCACCAGATCGAACACCACCTGTTCCCCGACCTGCCCGCGCATCGCTACCCGGAACTGGCCCCCGAAGTGAAGGTGCTGTGTGACAAGTACGGTCTCCCGTACAACTCCGGCGGATTCTTCAAGCAGATCGGCTCGGTGTGGGGAAAGATCTTCAAGCTCGCCCTTCCGAATTCGCTGACCGGTTCGGAGCCGACCGTCGGTGTTATCGTCGAGCGCAAGAAGGTTGCTGCGTAGGTGGCCGGTGCAATCGAATCGAATACCGAATCAGGGGTGGTCGTCGTGGTAGGCAAGTTCGAGCGCAACAAGGACACCGTGCAGGAACTGACGGAGTCCGCTGCGAATCACGTCGGGAAGATCGCCGTAATCATCGCCGGAGCGGTTCGCGACGTCACTCGAGAGATCGGCGACTGGGTCTCCGACGGAATCGAGATGCGCGAGGCGGCGAAGAAGGCCCGCGACGACGCACCGGTCGGCAAGGTCATCAACGGCGAGTTCGAGAATCGGTGAGTTCGAGAGACTCTGAGGGTTCTTTTACGTCGCTGAGAAATCTTGCAGCGGAAGCCATGTAGTTCTACTCGATGCCGGGTCGTTTGTCCGAAGGGACTGGGCGACCCGGTTTTCGTTGCCTCTACATCGTCGAAACAAACCTCGAGAATGTTTGTAAGCCCATTTTCATACTTCCAGATCGCAAAATGGGTTACCGTTACGCGACGAACCACACAGCGGTATGAAAGGCGGCTCGACATGCGGTTGGACACATCGTTCGCGCACTGCACCCCCAGCGATCACGCGATGGATCGCACGCCCCATCGGCCCGGTAACTCCAGCGGGGAGGCGTCACCCGCCACGGCTGTTCTGGAGTCGCACTGCGTGGCGATCGTTGCTGGCTGTATCCGCGTCGGGACGTTACCCGCCCCCGCGGAACTCGATCCCGTTCGGCGTTCGTCGGAACACCTCGTCCGGGGTGGTGTCCCCCTTCGTGACGCGCAACGCGCTGTGCACCTGGCGGTGAGCGCCGGGTTGAAGGGCAGTATCGACGGTGTATCGGGAGGGCCGGATGCCGATGTCGTCGGAAATGCGGTCTTCATGATGCGTGTTCTCGAGCTGTTGGGCAACACGGTGTCGTCTGCCTACATCGAGCATTGCAAGCAGGATTCGGGGACGACTGGCGACCAGGCGTCCAGATTGGTCGATCTGCTTGTCTCCGACGACCCTGAAGCACGTGCCGTTGCGGAACGTCACGGCATCGACATCGCTGCTGAGTACGACGTCGTGTTCCTTCGCTTCGTTGCAGACGCTGCTGATTCCGAACGATCTCTCGGTCGGACACTCGACAGCGCGAAGGTCGCCGCGGCTGAAGTCGCGCTGACTTCGGCGACCGTCGCACATGGTCCGTTGCTGTCGCTCAGTGCAAGTGGCGGAATAATATTGGTACCGTCTGTTGGGGCCGATGCAGTGGAAGAGTGCATTGCCCAATTGAATTCGGTCTTGCGCGTCAACGTGGTCGCAGCGACAGCTCGGGCTGTACCGGGTGCGATAGCGGATGTCGTTGCGCACTGTCGAGAATTGGTCGACTTGGCGCGATCGCTCCGCATGCAGCCGCGGTTGTATCGGACCGGTGACTTGGCGTTGGAGTACCAGCTGTCTCGTCCGGGCCCGGGTAGATCGCGGTTGAGATCTGTCATCGCGCCCCTCGATGCGTTCCCCGAGCTCATGCATACGCTCAGGACTTTTGTTGCGAGCGAGGCGAATCGACGGGCCAGTGCCAAGTCGCTGTACGTCCACCCGAATACCGTGGATTACCGATTGAAGCGGATCGAACAGTTGACCGGCGTGGACCCACTGAGTTCCGCCGGTCTGATGTCTCTGCACGCGGCACTTGTCGTCGATTGCCTCTCGCGCGCCGATGCGTCAGTAGCGTCGGGGTCGAACGTGATCGCCGAAGCGTCCTAGCTGTTCGGTGCCGGTCGTCCAAGTTCGGGCCGGCACCGCGAGGCTTTACCCGGCCGAGACCACGCCGCTCACCGGAAAGCGTCCGGAGATCGCCTTGCGGAAGTCGATCAGTGCACGCTCGACGTGGTTTGGGCTCGAGACGATTACGACGCCCTGCGCGCCACGTTCTGCGAGGATCGCAGCGGTATTGCGTGCGTTCTCGACAGTGGACCTGGAGGCGTTCTCCTCCGTAATACGCCAGGGCGCAATATCATTGGCGATCAACCACGTGCTCATGGCGCGTGCCTCGGTGATCCCGGATCGGGGCACGCCTCCGCTGGTGATGATTTGCGAGGAAGGGTAGCGCTGCGCCAGCGTCAGCGCTGCATCGAGCCGTTCCCGCAGCACTGGTCGAATTGTGCCGTCGTCGTAGAGTCCTGCTCCGAGAACCACTATCGCAGTGCCTACAGGGTTGAGGTCGAGCATCAGGGGTGCGTGCTGGGTGAGGACTTCCTGCTGTGTGCACCAGATGATGGCCGGCAGGTCAGGGAACAGGCACCCCCCGACCGTGGAGATGATGCCGTTTCCGAGGGTAATCGGCGTGATATCCGCGTGTGCGACGGCCGTGCTGTGTCCCAGCGTCAGCCCCCCTGTGATCAACGATGCGAACGCCGCACGCCTGAACGTGGAACAAGATCCAGCTGTCATCGAGTAGCCCCCCGGCCGATCTTTCATCGAATGCTCTTCGAATCAGCGTGCAGCAGGGGGTTGGTGGGGCACAACCATCAGCGGCTGTGAGTGCTTACAAAATCAACGGCTTCCGTTGTGATATGGGACACCTTCGGCGGGCGATGTGCGTAAAGCACTGACAGTCAACGCATTTAGGCGATGCGGCTATGCCGTGAGGTGTGGGTACTCCGAATTTCGGTGCTGGAATGCGAGGATGTTCGGGTTGACAACAGTGCCTTCGCGCACCTCGATCGACCTTTCGATGGTGTCGCTGGTGCCCCAGGCTTCCGGTCCGCCGAGGACGGTGCGTATGAATGGAAGCAGTGACTCGCTGATCTCCCAGGTTGCCGAGTCCCACAGGTAGGACGGGCTGTGATCGACCGCGTAGTACCGGACGTTGTCACCGACGGTGAACATCGGCTCGGTGAACGATGTGGGCTTTGCCCATTCGAAGCCCATGCCCTCGTCGCACGACACATCGACGATCAGGGTTCCCGGGGCGATAGAGGGCAGATCGTCGTTCACCAGGAACGTCAGTGGCGAATTCGTATCCTGCAGAACGCAGTTGACGATAATGTCGTGATCTCCCAGGAACTCGGACAGAGGTACACGTCCGGTGTCGGTCAATGCGCGACTGCGCCGCGGGTTCTCCCCATCGAGGTCGAAATTGACGATCCTGGCCGAGTGGATCGGTGAGCTGACCGCGGTGACGCCCCGCTGAGTGAGCACGTCGACTTCGTGAATTCCGTGGGCGTTGAGTGCAGTCACGGCCCCGCGGGCTGTGGCGCCGAATCCGATGACGGCCGCCCGAAGTCGTCGACCGTAATCTCCAGTGGATCCGATCAGTTGCAGCGCATGGAGAACCGAGCAGTACCCGGCGAGTTCGTTGTTCTTGTGGAACACATGAAGATTGAAGGCACCTTCCGGGCTCCAATGGTTCATCGCTTCGAATGCAACGAGTGTCAACCGGCGATCGATAGCGATCTGCGTAAGCTCGTAGTCCTGAACACAGTGGGGCCAACCCCACAGGATCTGACCGGCCCGCAGCGACTCGAGGTCGCTGGCCTGCGGCTTGGGAAGCAGAATGACGTCACAATCGTCGATCAATTGCTGTCGTGATCGGATGCCTGCTGTCAACGATGCGATGTGATCATCGGAGATTCCGAAGGGTTGTCCGTAGCCGGTCTCGAAATAGACTCGGTCTCGGATGTCGTGAGGTATGCGCCCGATGTGTAGCGGGTGAATCGGGAGGCGGCGTTCGTTCGGCTTGGATGACCGTGACGTGACGCCGAGGGTGAGCTGGTGCACAGTGGCCCCTTCGGTTGAGTTCAGTCAACCACACCTGAGCAGCCGCAAGATCCCGCTCGAGCCGCTGCGTACGCCCGCTCGAACGCCCTTCCCGAGGCCATGTCGGTCCAGCGGGTACACTCGTTCACCGTGCTCGAACGTGGCCTGCGCCCCGCACGAGCAAAGCCTCCGTAGCTCAGGGGATAGAGCAAGGGCCTTCTAATCCCTTGGTCGCAGGTTCGAATCCTGCCGGGGGCACCGAAGTGGTCGCAGTCGGACCTGCGCCGCGAGGCGCAGGTCCGACTGTGGAGTGCCCCGCCTGGTTCGTTAGCGGTTCAGCCACGTACCTGCGACGCCGCGAACTGTGCGCCCTGGGTTGTGGAGCCGTTCGTTCCGTACTGGAGGTGTGCGAAGCTGTTGAAGCCGCCGATCTGGCACACTGGATCGCCGAAGTTGCAGAAGCTGAGTGCGCGCGAGCCGTAAGTGCTGCTGGCCGTCTCGAGCTTGCTGCCACGGAGTCCGATCGGATTGCCGAACACGACAACTGCGTCGACGCGGTCGGCGATGTCGGCGGGAATGACGGCACCGGTGATGCTGCTGGTGGTCCGCACGCCCACAGCGTTGGTCACGACGGTGGCTCCTTGCGAATAGCCCGCAATCACGAACGTTGTCGACGGGCAGGAGGCGGCAACCGACGTCATGTGTGCAACGAGGTCACGTGATCCGGGGCCGGCGCTGGCCTGAGTGAAGTCCGCCGCGTAATTCACGGCATAGGTGCTGACCGACCGGTCCGACAGCTCGGACTTCAACCGATCGACGAACGGTGTGCCGGTGATGCCCAAGCCGGGGAATTCACCGGTTCCGCGGGCGAACGACACGTCGACGTCCGAACACGGGGCAGCGTTCGCGATGCCCGACGGTTGTGCCACGAAAAATGCGGAAACAGCCAGTGCTGCAACTGTATAAGCGGTCATACGCTTGTTCATAGAGCTACTCCTCGATGGGTGACTATGCCTGTCGAACCTTAACTGCGTCGGCCGGGCGGAGCGCAGCAATGACCCACGACTGATCCTGGAACTGTGGTTGAAATCCCTGCCCGATGCGACCTCCCAGAGTATCGCTTCTCAACGCCTGTTGCGCTACTCTCCTCACCGGGGTGAGTCCGATCTGCACCAATTGCGGATCCAAATTTTTCGGGGGATACAAGTGTCGAAACAGTGGTTGCGCAGCGTCGTGGTGTTTGCGTCGGCGGTTGCGTTGTGTCCGATTGCGACTGCATCGGCGGATCCTGCGCCGAGCCCGGCGCCAGCGACACTCATGGGGTCCATCGAGGACGGGCCGGGTAGCTTCAGTGTCTTCCGTACCGTCGACAGCGGTCAGCGTCCCTCCGCGTCGGACAACGCCGCGTGCAACGACTACTTCGGCTCCCCGCGCTCGTTGACCGTGGTCGAGCGTCTCGACGCGCGGATGTACACCTTCACCAACGATCCGTCGACGGGTTTCCTGGTGAACCCCACTGCACAGAACGTTGGACCGATCTACGTGTGCGACGGTCCGATCATCGATGGTCAGGCCTTTCTCGATCAGTGGGGCGCGCTCACTGCTCCCGGCCTGGGCAAACTATCCATGTACGGGCCGTGCGGGCTCGAGTTCATGATCGGTTCCCCTGGACGCGCAGCCGTCGATTGTGTTCTGCGAGTGAATCCCAATGATTCCGGGGTCACCGACGGCGTCGCGACCAGCAACTCGATCGCCAACCCTCTTCGTCTGCCGGACGGTCGCACCGGGTCGATGTGGACCCTGTACACCCTCGGTGAGGGCACTGCTCCTGTTCCCGAACCTGTTGCAGGAACGCCGCAGCCGACAGGTTCGGTGAAGTACAGCGTCGGGCGCGAAGTGAACTCGGTCTCGACCGGAAGCACTCCTGCATGCCCGGGTGGTGTGCGCACAACCGAGATTCACGCCGTGTCCGTCGACGCCGCAACCGGTGCGGCATCGACCGAGCCCTCCGCGGACGTCTCCGCTTCGGCGTCGATCTGCTACCAGAATCCATCGTCTCCGGACTTCGGTGCATCACTGAGCATCACGAGCTACGGCGTTACGCCTGCGCTCACGGCGACGTCCACCGGGCAATGCCGTCGCACCGAGCTGGCGATCGAGCCAGGCACCGTGCAACAGTCCTGCGGCTTCACCTTGCCGCCACAGCCCGCGCTCGGTCTGACCGGTGGACAGGTGACGCTCAACGGTCTAGTTCCGACGAACGACGCAGCAGGATCTGCCAATTCGGCGATCTGGACGACGTCGTTCCTCGGTCCCATCACCCCTCGATGACCGGACGTCGGACCGGGGTTCTCGTTCTGGCATTGGTGGCAAGCTGCATCTCGGGCGCGGTCGTAGCCGCACCCGGGGCAGTGGCCGAGCCGGTCGCGGTAGACGTTCCCCTCGAATACGGGCAAACCAGGGACATTGCTGTGGTTCCGCTGCCCGGGCAGCCCGAGGGAATCGCAGTCGATCCCGAGGACGGCAGCATGTGGTCGGGGTCGAACCGGCCTAATTCGTCCGCGGACGTGTGGCATTGGGATGCCGACGGTCGTCTGCTCGAGACGTACTCCTTGGAGGATCACGTACCTGCCGAACACGGCGTCAACGGGATCACTCTCGACGGGGACGGTCGGGTGTACGCCCTCGACTACTCGGGTGCGCGGGCAGTCCGTATCGATCCGGCGACCGGAGTGCACACGGTCTACGCGACATTTGCGAATCTCCCGACCTGTGAGGGGGGAGCGGGCATTCCGTGCGAACCGTCGCCCGTCGATAGACCGGCCTGGCCGAACTGGGCGACCTTCGCGCCCGACGGAACCATGTACGTCAGCGACCTGAATCAGGCCACCATCTGGAAAGTGCCAGCGGGCGGTGGTGCGGCCGAAATCTGGTATCAGAATGCTGATTTCGCGTCGATCTACAGCCTCAACGGTATGCAATTCGACGCAGAAGGCCGGCTGAATTTCGTCGTCACGGTGTCGCTGACCCCGGACATCACCTCCATCTTCCGTGGCGTCGTCTACCGAATCGCGCTGAATTCCAACGGTTCACCCGGTCCGCTCGAGAAGGTGGCGGTCGTCGGCCAGGCCGACGGGTTGGCCATCGGATCCAGTGGTCGCATATACCTGCCGATCTCGAACCCCTTCGACAACTCGATCCAGGTGGTCGATCCGATGACGGGTTCAGTGGTTGCGGACTTGCCGGCCGTCGTCGAGCGCGTCACCCGCTCGATCCCGTACTCGACCCCCGCATCGGTGGCATTTCGGGGAACGTCGTTGATCATCTCCAATCACGGACTCCTCGTCATCGACCCGCATCAGTGGGCGATCCTCGAACTCGGCGTCGGGGAGACAGGGCTGGCGCTGAACTACCCGAAAGGATTGGTGTAGCTCCCACCCGCGCGACACAGCCGGTAGGCGCAACGCACATTCAGAGTGAGAGGATGATGCATGCGCGACGTCCTCGATGATCTGGTAGCGGTGTGGCGTGCCGGAGGTTCGGCAGGCCTGGCAACTGTCGTTCGCACCTTCCACTCCGCACCCCGCCCGGCGGGGGCATCGATGATGGTGGCCCCCGATGGCTCGGTCCATGGCTCGGTCTCCGGCGGGTGCGTAGAAGGCACCGTGTACGAGGTCGCAACCGAAGTCTCGGCCAACGGTATTCCAGTGCTCGAACGGTACGGCGTCAGCGACGACGACGCGTTCGCAGTCGGCCTCACCTGTGGCGGAACACTCGACGTGTTCGTCGAATCCGTATCGCAGTCAACGTTTCCGGAGTTGGAAACCGTAGCCGAAGCCATCGCCACCGATCGTCCGATCGCCGTCGCGACAGTGGTGCGTCATCGAGACGTGGAGCGTGTCGGCATGCATATCGTGCTCGGCGAAACGGATTCCTCTGGGTCGACGGGGTCTCCGCGCTGCGACGCAGCCGTCGTCGACGACGCTCGTGGGCTCCTTGCCTCCGGACGATCGGCAATGCTCACTTATGGCCCCGACGGTGAGCGCCTCGGCGACGGAATGGACGTCTTCGTCTCCACCTATGCGCCGCGGCCGCGGATGCTGGTGTTCGGGGCCATCGACTTCGCAGCGGCCGTCGCGGAGCAGGGGACATTCCTCGGCTATCGAGTGACCGTGTGTGACGCACGCGGGGTATTCGCGACGTCGCAGCGGTTTCCGTCCGCAGCTGACGTCGTCGTCGATTGGCCCCACCGCTATCTCGCTGAGCAACTGGCCGCCGGGGCATTGGACGACCGCACGATCGTGTGTGTACTGACACACGATCCGAAATTCGACGTGCCGCTACTCGATATCGCGCTCCGCCAGGAGCACTTCGCATTTGTCGGAGCCATGGGCTCACGTCGAACGCACGAGGACCGAGTTGCGCGGTTGAAGGAGGCCGGTCTCACCGACGTAGAACTCGCCCGTATGTCGAGTCCCATCGGGCTCGACCTGGGGGCGCGCACACCGCAGGAGACTGCGGTGTCCATCGCCGCGGAAATCGTCGCGAGGCGATGGGGCGGATCAGGTGAGCCGCTCGCCGGTCAGCAAGGCCGCATCCACCACGATTGACGGGTGTGCAACACCACATCATCTACGACGACCTGTAGGACTACGGGATGCTGCGTATCCCACCAGTCCAGACACCTCTTACTCTGGTTGTCATGGCAGCACCTGATGTGGGGACAATCGAACCGTCGTCGACTGAGCCCGCGCCCACGGCGTCGACGTCCGTGTTCGCGACGGCGGGTCTGATCGCGGCCGTCGTCGCTGCTCTCATCATCAGCCTGTCCGCGTCGGACGCCCTGGTCCTGCTCGGTATTCCCGACCCCGGCCCGGCAACGACCTACGGCCTGCCTGCGGTGCGCGCCATCGGTGAAATCGCTGTGTCGATCGCCATCGGCTCCTTCCTTCTCGCTGCATTTCTGGTTCCGCCGCAGAAGAGTGGCGTGCTCGACGTAGACGGCTATCGAGCTGTGCGAACAGGATCGGTAGCTGTGATCGTGTGGGCAGCGTGTGCGTTGGTTCTGGTTCCCCTCACGCTGTCGGACACGTCCGGCCAGCCGTTCACCGTGGCGATCCAACCCAGCAATCTGTGGGTAGCTCTGGACCAGGTGGAAATCGCGAGCGCCTGGCGTTGGACGGCAATCCTCGCGGTCGTTCTCGCGATTGCCTCGCGTGCGGTGTTGCGGTGGTCGTGGACCCCCCTGCTCCTGGTGTTCGCGCTCGGCACGCTGATGCCGATCGCGGTGACCGGGCACTCGTCCTCGGGGGGATCCCACGACGTCGCGACCAACAGTCTGATCTTGCATTTGACGGCCGCGACGCTCTGGGCGGGTGGCCTGTTCGCGGTGCTCGCGCACGCACGTCGCCGAGGTGCCTATACGGACGTGGCGACGAGGCGGTTCTCGTCGATCGCGACCGTGTGTTTCGTGGTCATGGCAGCGTCCGGAGTGATCAACGCTCTCGTCAGGGTATCGGTCTCGGACTTGTTCGGAACCTTGTACGGACGGTTGATCCTGGGGAAGATCGTTGCACTCGTCGTCCTCGGTCTCTTCGGATGGATGCAGCGGCGGCGATCACTGCCTGCGCTCGCTGCGAACCCCGAATCGCGTGGCGCACTCATCCGGTTCGCCGGCGGCGAAGTTCTGGTCATGGCAGCCACCATCGGATTGGCCGTCGGACTCGGACGTACACCGCCACCGTCCAATGTGAACCCTGACCTGTCGCTGACCGAGGCGGCACTCGGGTACGACCTCGATGGGCCGCCGACTCTTGCACGCCTGATGTTCGACTGGCGGTTCGACCTCATCTTCGGGACTGCGTCGATCGTTCTGGCCGTGGTCTACCTGCTCGGAGTTCGTCGACTCCACAAACGAGGCGACTCGTGGCCGGTCGGCCGGACAGTGGCATTCGTGTTGGGATGCGTGACCATGTTGGTTGCGACCTCCTCGGGCGTCGGGAAGTATTCGCCGGCGGTGTTCAGCGTGCATATGGGCGCGCACATGGCTCTGTCGATGCTGGTGCCCGTTCTGCTCGCCCTCGGCGGAGCGCTCACTCTCGCGTTGCGGGCACTACCCGCGGCGGGCAAGAGCGGCGTGCCCGGACCACGTGAGTGGCTGCTACAAGCTCTGCACAGCCCGGTATCGAGATTCCTCACGCACCCGATCGTCGCAGCAGTGTTGTTCGTCGGTGGTTTCTACGCGTTGTACCTGGGCGGAGTCTTCGGTGCGATTCTGGACAACCACACCGCGCACCTATTGATGAATGCGCACTTCATTCTCAGTGGATACCTCTTCTACTGGGTGGTCATCGGCGTCGATCCGTCTCCGCGTCACATCGAACCGATCACCAAGTTGGCCATGGTGTTCGGATCGCTGCCGTTCCATGCGTTCTTCGGTGTCGCATTGATGAGCATGAACACCGTGATGGGCGGTTGGTACTACCGCACACTCGGCCTCGACTGGAACGGCGATCTGATGGGGGATCAGAAGCTGGGCGGTGGCATCGCGTGGGCGACGGGCGAAATTCCGCTCGTGCTCGTCATGCTTGCGCTCCTGATTCAGTGGTCGCGCAGCGACGATCGGAACGCACAGCGGACGGACCGGGCTGCTGATCGTGACCACGACGCGGACCTCGCAGCGCACAACGCAATGTTCGCCGAGTTGGCCCGTCGAGATCGCGAAGGGGAGCGGTAGCCGGGAGCCGTCATCTCTCGGTCGTGATCTTTCCGAGGATGCGCTGCAGTTCGGCGCGTTCGGCGGAGTCGAGGTTGTCGAACAATTCGGACGCGACAGCGCGGCGAGCAGAATCGATCGCGTCCAGTCGAGTGCGGCCTTCGTCGGTCAGTGATACGAGAACCGCCCGGCGGTCCGCTGGATCGTCTTCGCGGGTGACGAGATTCGCGGCTTCGAGGGAGTCGACGATGTCCGTGGCCGAGCGAGCGACGATGCGTAGGTGGTCGGCGAGCGCGCGGAGTCGCATCGGACGCTCTTCTCGAGCGAGAACGTGCAGTGCCCGACTTTGGGACGGATTGAGACCGAACGGCTCGAGCGCGCCCATGTGTATGTGGCGTATCCGTCTCGCAACAGCCATGAACGAGTCGGCGAGATTCGGGCTGTCTCCCGTGTGCATGACAGCAGCATAGCTGCATTGCGCGGTACCTCATAATGAGGTAACCTCTGCTTTATGTCGTTCATCGAACCTGGAGGTCTACTTGGAAAGCCCACTCGACAACATCACCGAATCTGCGTCTCGCACGAGTAAGCCGGCACCCGCCGCCGATCCAGCACCAGTCGGCCGAGTTCTCGCACTCTTCCATCCGTACCGCGCGCGAATCGCCGCGGTCTCCGCCATCATCGTCTTCAGCGCGATCATCGCGCTCGCTTCGCCCCTTCTTCTCCGTGAACTGCTCGACCATGCCATCCCTGATCGCGACGTCACACTCGTCACGCTGATCGCGGTGGGCATGATTGCAGTCGCCATCATCACCAATGCTCTCGGCGTGGTACAGACCTGGATGTCCAACGGTGTCGGTCAGAAGCTCATGCACGATCTTCGAGTCGCCGTGTACAGCCACCTGCAGAAGCAATCGCTCGGCTTCTTCGCCCGAACCCGCACCGGTGAGGTGCAATCACGCATTGCCAACGACATCGGCGGAATGCAATCGGTGGTCACCAACACCGCGACCTCGATCGCCCAGAATGCTACGACCGTGGCCGCCACCGTGGTCGCTCTGTTCCTGCTCGACTGGCGCCTGGCCTTGTTCTCGCTCGCCATCCTGCCGGTCTTCGTCAGGATTGCACGCCGGATCGGCAACGAACGTCGCAGGATTTCCACCACGCGGCAGAAGCTGCTGGGGGAGTTGTCGGTTCAGATCGAGGAATCGCTGTCGGTCAGCGGGATTCTGCTCGGCAAGACCACTGGATCCGCGCACGTACTCACCGATCGCTTCGCAGCACGATCCGACGAAGTCGCCGACGTCGAGCTGAAAGCGATGATGGCGGGAAAGTGGCGCATGGCCAGCATGCAGATCAGCTTCGCGATCATGCCCGCTCTCGTCTACTGGTTCGCCGGCGTCACCATCGGAAACGGCAGTGCACTCACCGTGGGAACACTCGTCGCTTTCACGACATTGCAGACCCAGTTGTTCCGGCCGACCATGCAGCTGCTCGGCACGGGTGTCGAAGTCCAGAGCTCACTGGCGCTGTTCGGACGGGTCTTCGAGTATCTGGATCTACCGATCGACATCGCCGAACCGCTCGACCCGACGGCGCTCTCACGCACGGACGTACGCGGCGATGTCGAGTTCGACCATGTCGACTTCTCCTACGCTGAGGCGACTGTTCCGACACTGAGAAATATCGACCTCGTCGTTCCCGCAGGCAGCACCTTGGCGCTCGTCGGTGCGACCGGTTCCGGCAAGACGACCCTGGGATATCTCGCTGCCAGGCTGCATGATCCGACGTCGGGGCGAATCACCATCGACGGAGTCGACCTTCGGGATCTGGAGACCACGACGGTCGCCGATCTCGTCGGTGTCGTCTCGCAGGAGACCTACCTCTTTCATGCAACGATCCGCGAGAACTTGAGGTTCGCCAAACCGGATGCGACGGATGCGGAGATCGAAAATGCTGCGCGAATCGCACAGATCCACGACTTCGTCACGGCGTTGGACGACGGATACGACACGCTCGTGGGCGAGCGCGGCTACCGCTTCTCCGGCGGCGAGAAGCAGCGGCTCGCGATCGCCAGGACTGTCCTGCGCAACCCGCCGGTGCTCGTTCTCGACGAGGCAACCAGTGCGCTCGACAACAGGACCGAGCGTGCGCTGCAGGATGCACTCGACGAGCTCATGGCCGGCCGCACGACAATCCTCATCGCACACCGGCTCTCGACTGTGCGATCGGCAGACAGAATCGCCGTTCTCGGCAGCGGTCGCGTTCTCGAAACAGGTACCCACGACGAGCTGATGGCGCTCGACGGTCACTATGCGGAGCTGATTCGCGCGTCGGAAGCGAACGCGACCACAGATCGGATCGCGGCGTAGCGCCCTAGCACAACCCACCGACGCACTCGCGCTCGAATCTTCCTCCGGAACAGGGTTATCCACAGCAAACCGGTTCATCCACAGATGTCGATCGGCACCATTTCAGGCCGTCGTTTCACGAGACACTTGGCTCATCGGATCGGCGATGCCGGCCCGTTTCACCGAATGACTCGTGTCACCCGACGACTCGTTCACTCGACGACAAAGGGGCAGAAGATGTACGAAGCGCAATGTGCAGTGGTGGGAACCGTCATCACCAATCCGATCAAGCGGCAGACGCCGTCCGGAGAGGAAGTGCTGAACTTCCGGATGGCAAGCAACGCTCGCCGACAGGACCGAAACACAGGGGAATGGACGGATGGCGGAACACTGTTCCTGACGGTGACGTGTTGGCGCCGACTGGTCAAGGGCGTCGGTGGTTCGCTGATGAAAGGCGACCCGGTCATCGCATATGGCCAATTGAAGACCAACGAGTACACGACACGAGAAGGTGTCGAACGATCCGGGGTCGAGATGACGGCGAGCGCGATCGGACCGGACCTCGCTCGCTGCATCGTCAAGCTCGAGCGCGGACGTCCTGTGCCGGTCTCTCAGGTGGATTCGACCGATCAGATGGACGAAGCGAACGACGTGTTCGACGACACGGACGACTCCACCGAGCCCGACACCATCGACTCCCACAACATCGAGTCCGACACCACCGAGACGGTCGGCGTGGCCGTCTAGCAGGCCAGGGGAGTGTATGCCGGGCCCGAACAACTGTGGCTCGGGTTCGGCATCGCTCGATGCGCATCGCTATCGTGATCGCATGCGAGGCGGATCACGTGCATGGACGACTCTGGTGATGGCGCTCCTCATCGGGATCCCTACTGCCGGAGTTGCAACCGCGCAGCAGCCTGATTCCGTCGACACCGTGCCGGGCACCGTCGTAACGGCGGAACCGCTTGCTGCTGATTTCGGTCTGCCCGGAACCGCTGGGGCGCACCGGATCACCTACTGGTCGGCAGGCCCCACCGAGGACCCTGCGCTCAGCTCCGGAGCCGTGTTCGTCCCTTCCGGTGAGCCCCCCGCTGGTGGCTGGCCGGTCGTGTCATGGGCACACGGAACAGTCGGCGTCGGAGATCAGTGTGCGCCCTCGCGTACCCCGTACGAGGGCCGCACCCGTGACTACCTCACCCATTGGTTGTCCGAGGGATATGCCATCGTCGCTACCGACTACGCCGGGCTGGGAACTCCCGGGGCGCACGCGTATCTCGAGAAGTCGTCGGCGGCCCGCAACGTGATCGACATGGTCCGCGCTGCGCGTGCGGTCGAGCCCACACTGGCGGATCGATGGCTGGCGATCGGTCAATCTCAAGGTGGCCATGCAGTACTCCATGCCGCACACATCGCAACCAGCTATGCGCCGGAGCTCGACTATCGCGGGGCGGTGGCCACCGGCGCACCGTCCAACCTCGAGTACGCGTTCCAACTGGGTGGGCCGTTCCTTCCGGATCTAGGTCTGGACGGCCTCGATGTCTTCGCTACCTACGTATTGGCAGGACTTCGTCAATCGCAGCCGGACCTGGACGTCGACAGCTACCTGACGCCGCTCGGCCGGGCCGAGGTGGATGGCGTCGAGAGCACCTGCCCGGGAGATCTGCGCACGCACCACGGGTCGGTGGGCGCACTGCTGGCCCGCCCGATAGCCGGAACCGAGATGTTCGATGCGTTGACGCAGTACCTCGCGGTGCCTGTCGACGGATACGACAGGCCGATCTTCATCGGGCAAGGCGTCATCGACACGATGGTTCCGTCACCTCTGTCGGTGCCACTCTTGGCCGGTTTGCTCCACAACGGCCAGGACGTCACCTACATCCCCTACCTGTTCTCGGGCGGTGAATTCATCGGCCACGAGGGGACGATGATTGCGTCCACGGTCGACTCCACGCCGTTCGTCCACCGCCTGCTCGACCCGATCGCAGCGGGCTAGCGGTCGCCTGAAAGCCGGGCGGGCCGACTTCGAGGACAGGGGCATCCGCCTGCGATTCGGGCGATGGTGTCGGCAGGGCCGCCGACCGATAAGCTGGCCCGCATGGCGGAATTCATTTACACCATGAAGAAGGTGCGCAAGGCGCACGGCGACAAGGTCATCCTCGACGACGTCACGATGAGCTTCTACCCAGGAGCCAAGATCGGTGTCGTCGGCCCCAACGGCGCCGGCAAGTCCAGCATCCTGAAAATCATGGCGGGGATCGATCAACCCGGAAACGGTGAGGCGTTCCTCGATCCCGGCGCCTCGGTCGGCATCCTCATGCAGGAACCGGTCCTCGACGACGCCAAGACAGTTCGCGAGAACGTCGAGGACGGTCTCGGCGACACGATGGTCCAGCTCAAGCGGTACAACGAGATCGCCGAGCTGATGGCAACCGACTACTCCGACGAACTCATGGAGGAGATGGGCGAACTCCAGGAGAAGCTCGACCACGCCGACGCCTGGGAGATCGACTCCCAGCTCGAACAGGCGATGGACGCCCTACGCTGCCCGCCACCCGAGTCTCCGGTGACCAATCTGTCCGGTGGCGAGAAGCGCCGCGTCGCGCTCTGCAAGCTGTTGCTCAGCAAGCCGGATCTGCTCCTCCTCGATGAGCCCACCAACCACCTCGACGCCGAATCGGTGTTGTGGCTCGAGCAGCACCTCGCTGCGTACGCCGGCGCGATTCTCGCCGTGACTCACGATCGGTACTTCCTCGATCACGTCGCACAGTGGATCTGTGAGGTCGACCGCGGTCGACTCCACGCTTACGAGGGCAACTACTCGACATACCTGGAGCAGAAGGCTGCACGCCTCGAGGTCTCGGGCAAGAAGGACCAGAAGCTGCAGAAGCGTCTCAAGGACGAGCTCGCCTGGGTTCGGTCCGGCGCCAAGGCACGTCAGGCGAAGAGCAAGTCGCGTCTGGCCCGCTACGACGAGATGGTGGCGGAAGCCGAGAAGACCAGGAAGTTGGACTTCGACGAGATCCAGATCCCGAATCCGCCGAGATTGGGTGACGTCGTCGTCGAGGTCAAGAGCCTCGACAAGGGATACGACGGCCGCGTACTGATCAAGGACCTGTCGTTCACGTTGCCCCGCAACGGCATCGTCGGCGTGATCGGACCCAACGGTGTCGGTAAGACGACGCTGTTCAAGACGATCGTCGGCCTCGAGGAACCGGACGGCGGCGAGGTCAAGATCGGCCAGACGGTCCAACTCAGCTACGTCGACCAGAACCGATCGGGAATCGACCCGAAGAAGACCGTGTGGGAGACGGTGTCCGAGGGACTCGACTTCATCACCGTCGGTAGTTCCGAGTTCCCGTCGCGGGCGTACATCAGCTCGTTCGGATTCAAGGGCCACGACCAGCAGAAGCCGGCCGGAGTGTTGTCCGGTGGTGAGCGCAACCGCCTCAACCTGGCGATGACGCTCAAGCAGGGTGGAAACTTGATCCTGCTCGATGAGCCGACCAACGACCTCGACGTCGAGACTCTCGGATCGCTCGAGAACGCGCTGGAAGAGTTCCCCGGTTGCGCCGTGGTCATCTCGCACGACCGGTGGTTCCTCGACCGGACCTGTACTCACATTCTGGCGTGGGAAGGTGGCTTCGGCGACAACGAAGCGGCCTGGTACTGGTACGAAGGAAACTTCGAAGGCTACGAGGCCAACAAGGTGGAGCGGCTCGGACCGGATGCTGCTCGACCTCACCGCGTCACGCACCGCAAGCTGACCAGGGACTGAGTTCTTGACCGGTAAGAAATTCGAGCATCTCCTCCAAGTTCGGTGGGGTGACTCGGACCGACTCGGGCACGTGAACAACACCCGATTCGTCGAGTATCTGCAGGAAGCGCGGGCACTCTTCATCACGCAGGTCCTGATGGAAGCAGAGGGGAGCAGGGGAGCGACAGTCGTGCGAAAGCTGACCGTCGACTTCTTGCGTCCCATTTTCGACGAATCGGGTCCCTTGCTCATCGAGGTGGCGGTCTCTCGTATCGGTCGAACGTCGTTCGACGTTCGACATCGCGTGCGCGACAGAAACGGCTCGTTGTGCGCCGACGCCTCGGCAGTGATGGTGGCGTTCGATCTCGATACGCAGGCGTCTCGAGCGCTCACCGAGCGGGAAAAGACAGTTCTTGCCGAGTACCCCGACACCGGTCAGTCGTGACGTCGACAGACAGATGGCCCAGCTGGCCACCTGTGAAGCAGTTCCGGCGTTAGTCTCGTCGTCAAGAGCCTGCCGAACACACGTCAGGCGCGATCATCCTCACAAGGGAGTGGTTCAACACATGCCGAACTCGGCGGGTACGACGGACATCGACTGGACGAACGAACTGCCGGGGGAGCTCTCCTCCAAGTTGCCGGAGGTGAGATCGGCATATTTTGCGCACGTCGACCTCGCCGATCTCGACGGCACGGTCGTCGCGCCTGAACAGACGATGTTCCGATTGCACCTGCAACTCGGAGCGTTGCGACAACCAGGCCAGGCCAACGTGCGGTTGCATGTTCCCGACGGCGACGGCGCGAATACCGCGGCGGGGTTCGCGCTGCAGATCGTCACCGATGACATGCCTCTGCTCGTCGAGTCGGTCGTGTCACAGCTGTCGAGACTCGGTGTCGACGTCACCGAGATCGTTCACCCGATCCTGTCCGTATCGCGGGATGTGAACGGCAAGCTGGAAAACGTAGGGCCGGGAAACGGGCGTTCGACGCCCGGAACCATCCGTGAATCCTGGATGCATCTGCAGCTCAACCCTGCGGTGTCGAACTCTGTTCGCGACTCGATCGAAGATGCGATTTCGCGAGTGTTGACCGACGTCCGCGAAGTCGTCGGGGACACCGACGCGATGCGGGAGAACCAGACGACCGTCGCGCACACTCTCGAGAACGCGGCAGCCGAACGAGAGGGGAGCGCTGCCGCCGAACTGCGCGATGCAGCCGACTTGCTGAGGTGGCTCGCCGACGGCCACTACACACTGCTCGGGTATCGCCGCTACACCGTGACGAGGTCCTCTGACGGTGCCGTGACGGCAGCGCCCGAGGAGGGCAGTGGTCTCGGCGTATTGAGGCAGGAGCGTCAGGGTGTCTCCGATTCGTGGACCTTGGACGACCACACGGAACTTGTCACCCTCACACAGGGATCGAGCCCGGCGACGGTGCATCGCGCGGTCTACCCCTACTTCGTGACACTGTTCGATTCCGCTGCGCCCGAACTGGGGGAGCACCGTTTCGTCGGGGTATTCACCGTGACGGCACTACACGAGAACGTCCTCGATATTCCCGTCATCGAACGGCGGGTGCGGTCGGTGATCGATCGCGCAGGCTACGACCTCGGATCCTTCTCCGGCCAGGCGATGCTCGAAGTTCTTCAGTCGATGCCGCGCTCGGAACTGTTCGCCACCGGCGTCGATGCGCTGTACGAGACTGCGACCGCCGTGCTGGCCCTGGGCCGCAAGCGCAAAGTGAAGATATTTCTCCGCGAGGATTCGGGCGGGGCCTTCGTGTCGGCGTTGGTGTACCTGCCCCGAGACCGGTACACGACGCGTGTGCGGCTGGCAGTCCAGAATCGCCTGCTGGCAGAACTGCATGGTTCGGGCATCGACTACACCGCCCGCGTGACCGAATCGGACCTCGCTCTGCTGCATGTGACGGTGCGACGCGATCAGGACCGTTCGGATACGGTGGATCTCTCGCGGAGCAACATTGCTCGGATCGAATCCTTGCTCACCGAGGCGATCAGAACGTGGGAAGACGGTCTTGCCGAAGCAGTCTCACAGAACGAGGCTATCGACTCCGTAGTCGCCTCGCGATACGCAGAAGCCCTACCGGAGGCCTACAAGCAGGACTTCGGCCCTGAGCGCGCCGTGTCCGACATTGCACGGTTCGAGAAGCTGGCGGACGGCGCCATCGACATGCAGCTGTACCGAAATGTCGATTCGGAGGTCGGAAGCTGGCGGTTCAGCCTGTACATCGGAGGACGCGGGGTGTCCCTGAGTCAGGTCCTTCCGGTTCTGCAGAGCCTCGGGGTGGAGGTGGACGACGAGCGGCCGTACCCGGTTGTTCGGCCGGACGGAATGCAATGCTGGATATACGATTTCGGAGTCTCGGCATCGCGCGAGATGTTGTTGGCGGCGATCGACGGAGACCTGGATTCGGAATTGCAGGCCGCAGGTTCGGCGGATCGCGAGTCCCGCGTACAACTTCGATTCACCGACGCGTTCACTGCAGTGTGGGAGGCGCGCGCAGAGGCAGACAGGTTCAACGAGCTCGTCATGCGTGCCGGACTGGATTGGCGTCAGGCGCAGATTTTGCGGGCATACGCAAAGTACCTGCGGCAGGCAGCTTTCCCTTACAGTCAGTTCAACATCGAAGGGGTGTTGCTGGCCCATCCGCGCACCTCACGGCTGTTGGTGGGATTGTTCGAAGCGCAGTTCGACCCGGAGCGCGCCTCCGACGAACGGTCCGATGCACTCGATGCCGAGTTGAGGTCCCTGATCGACGAGGTGATCAGCCTCGATGCCGATCGTATTCTGCGCGCGATCTTCGAACTGATCCGCGCAACGCTGAGGACCAACTACTACGTCGTCGACAGCTCCGGTACCGGCCGCGAATTCCTCTCGCTCAAGTTCGATCCGCAGCAGATCGCCGAATTGCCCAAGCCCAAACCGACGTTCGAGATCTTCGTGTACTCACCTCGGGTCGAGGGCGTGCATCTGCGTTTCGGTGAGGTCGCTCGAGGCGGATTGCGATGGTCCGACCGTCGTGAGGATTTCCGAACAGAAGTCCTCGGATTGGCCAAGGCGCAGATGGTCAAGAATGCCGTCATCGTGCCGGTGGGGGCCAAGGGTGGATTCGTCGTCAAACGGCCTCCCGCAGTGACGGGCGATGCGGCGGCGGATCGGAGCGCGACGGCACAGGAGGGCCAGGCCTGCTACCGGTTGTTCATCGCGGGTCTGTTGGACGTGACCGACAATCTGGATCGAGCGAGTGGGTCCGTCATCCCTCCCGAGCGGGTCGTTCGCCGTGACGGTGACGACACCTATCTCGTCGTCGCCGCGGACAAAGGCACCGCGACCTTCTCGGACATGGCCA